>NZ_JAQGLC010000280.1 GCF_028293085.1 Sphingomonas bacterium | reverse complement strand
CCCATCGCAGATGGGGAGGGGGACCACGAAGTGGTGGAGGGGTGTTGGAGCGCGGCGCCGTGGCCTCGCTCCAAACCCCCTCCACCACCCGCTGAAGAAGCGGGTGGTCCCCCTCCCCAAGCAAGCTTGGGGAGGAACAGGTTTTGCGTTTGTCGCATCGTTGCTGGCGACGGGCGCGCCGGCGCAGGACAAGGTCGAGAGCGTGATCGGGCCGGATTATGCCGATGCGCCCGAGATGGCGGTCAATCCGCAGCAGCCGATGGGGACGCTGCACGGCTTCATCATGCTGTCGCAGGACAGCAAGATCTATCCCGGCATCCGTCAGCTGGCGAACGACTATACCGCGAAGCGCGACGCGTTCGGCAATCGCATCGCGGCGCAGGACGCGCAGCAATCCGAGGCCGCGCCCTATCGGCGCGAGGTGATCGTCTATGTGCCCGCGGGGTACAAGCCGAACAGCGAGACGCCCTTCATGGTGGTGCAGGACGGGCGGGACTATGCCACGCGGGTGGCGCTGGCGCTCGATACGCTGATCGCGCAGCACCGCGTGCCGGCGATGGTGGCGGTGATGATCCAGTCGGGCGGGGGCGACGCGCAGGGGTCCCAGCGGGGCCTCGAATACGACACCATGTCGGGCCGCTATGCCGAGTTCGTCGAGACCGAGGTGCTGCCGCGGGTCGCCGCGAACTATCACATCAGGTTCACGAAGAATCCCGACGGGCGCGCGGCGATGGGGGCGAGTTCGGGCGCGGCGGCGGCGCTCTCCATGGCGTGGTTCCATCCCGAATATTATCGCCGGGTGCTCTCCTATTCGGGCACTTTCGTGAACCAGCAATCGCCGCCCGATCCGGCGACGCCCGAGGGCGCCTGGGACTATCATGCGCATCTGATCCCGGAGAGCCCGGCCAGGCCGATCCGGATCTGGATGGAGGTGGGCGAGAAGGACCTGCATTTCGGCGATCCGGAATCGACCTTCCACAACTGGCCGATGGCGAACCAGCGCATGGCGGCGGCGCTGAAGGCCAAGGGGTACGCCTATCGCTATGTGTTCGCGAAGGACGCCGTGCATGTCGATGCGCGGGTCGTCGCGCAGACCCTGCCGGCCGCGATCGAGTGGGTGTGGCAGGGCTATCCGAAATGACGAGATCGAGGGGGAAGATGCGCGTGCGGAAATCGATTCTGGGGCTGTCGCTGGCGGCCATGCTCCTCTCCGGCACGGCGCTGGCCCAGAGCGCCCCTGCCCCCGCGCCGGCCGATGCGCCGTGGCGCAACCCGGCGCTGCCGCGGGAGCAGCGGGTGGACGCGCTGATCGCGCAGATGACAATCGAGGAGAAGGCGTCGCAGCTGGTCAACCAGGCGCGGGCGATTCCGCGGCTCGGCGTGCCGGCCTATGACTGGTGGAGCGAGGCGCTGCACGGGGTGGCGCGCAACGGCTATGCCACCGTCTTTCCCGAGCCGATCGGCCTGGCCGCGACCTTCGACGCGCCGGCAATCAAGGCGATGGGCGAGGCGATCGGCACCGAGGGCCGGGTGAAGTGGAACCAGGTCGAGCAGGCAGGCGGCGAGCATCACATCATGCAGGGGCTGACCTACTGGTCCCCCAACATCAACATCTTCCGCGATCCGCGCTGGGGCCGGGGGCAGGAAACCTATGGCGAGGACCCGTATCTGACCGCGCAGATGGGCGTCGCCTTCGTCCGCGGCATGCAGGGCGACGACGCGCATTATTACCGCGTCTCCGCGACCGCCAAACATTATGCGGTGCACAGCGGCCCCGAGCCCGGGCGGCATTCGGACGACATCACAGTGAGCCTGCACGACGAGGAGGACACCTATCTCCCCGCGTTCCGCGCGCTGGTGGTGGACGGCAAGGTCGAATCGATCATGTGCGCGTACAATGCCATCAACGGGCAGCCGGCCTGCGCGAACGATTTCCTGCTGAAGGAGCGCCTGCGCGATGCCTGGGGCTTCAAGGGGCATGTCGTTTCCGACTGCGACTCGATCGCCGATATCGAGCGCGGGCATCATTACACCAGGAGCTTCGCCGAGGCGGCGGCGGTGTCGCTGAAGCTCGGCGTCGATAACGACTGCGCCGAATATGGCCGCACCGCCGGGCCGACCTCCGATTATGACCGCTATACCGAGGCGATGAAGACCGGGCTGGTGAGCCAGGCGGTGGTCGACCAGTCGCTGCGCCGGCTGTTCACCGCGCGGATGCGGCTGGGCATGGTCGATCCGCCGGCGATGGTGCCCTATGCAAGCATCCCCGACAGCGCGCTCAATTCGCCCGAGCATGGCGCGCTGGCCGTGAAGCTCGCGCGCGAATCGATGGTGCTGCTCAAGAACGATGGCGTGCTGCCGGTGCCGCAGGGCGTGAAACGGATCGCCGTGGTGGGCCCGCTGGCGGACCAGACCGAGGTGCTGGCGGGCAATTACAACGGCACACCGGTGGCGCCGGTGAGCGCGCTCGACGGCATCCGGGCGGCTTTTCCCAACGCCGAGGTGGTGTTCGAGCCGGGCACCGATTTCCTGCGCCTGGCCGAGCCGGTGCCGGCGGCTTCGCTCTCGACCGACAGCGGCGAGCCGGGGCTGAAGGCGGAATTCTGGCGCGGCGGCGATTTCAGCGGCGCGCCGGCCGTGGCGCGGATCGATCGCACCATCGCCTATGACCGCAACATGCCGGCGGTGATCCCCGATGCGCCCATCGTCTCGGCGCGCTGGACCGGCTTCGTGACGGCGCCCGAGCGCGGGCAATACCGGATCGGCATCAACGGCCGGTCGGCGAAATTGTGGATCGACAATAAGCTGGTCGCGGACAATACGGACCCGCAGCAGCGCGGCAACAATATGGTCGAGCTGAGCTTCGAAAAGGGCGTGAAGCACGCCGTGCGGATTGAGCAGAGCCCGAGCCGCTTCCCGCCGCGCTTCGTGTGGAACCAGGTGCATGCCGACGCACTGGCGCGCGCGGTGGCGGCGGCGAAGAGCGCCGATCTCGTGATCGGCGTGGTCGGCATCACCTCCGCGCTCGAGGGCGAGGAGATGACGGTCAATGTGCCCGGCTTCGTCGGTGGCGACCGCACCAGCCTGGACGTGCCGGCCGACGAGGAAGCGGTGCTGAAGGCCGTGAAGGCGACGGGCAAGCCGCTCGCGGTGGTGCTGATGAACGGCTCGGCGCTGGCGGTGAACTGGGCGGCGGCCAATGCCGATGCGATCCTCGACGCCTGGTATCCCGGCCAGGCCGGCGGCACCGCGATCGGCGAGACGCTGTCGGGCGCGAACAACCCGGCGGGTCGCCTGCCGGTGACCTTCTATACCGGGGTCGATCAGCTGCCGCCGTTCAAGGATTACGCCATGGCAGGGCGGACCTATCGCTATTTCGCGGGCAAGCCGCTGTACCCGTTCGGGCATGGGCTGAGCTATACCAGCTTCGCCTATGGCAAGCCGATCCTGTCCAGCGCGACGGTGAAGGCGGGCGGGACGCTCGGCGTGGATGTCGAGATCCGCAACAGCGGCAAGGTGGCGGGCGACGAGGTGGCGCAGCTCTATCTGAGCTTCCCCCAGGCGCCGGGCATGCCGATCCGGGCGCTGCGGGGCTTCACGCGAGTCCATCTGGCGGCGGGGGCGAGCACGAAAGTGCATTTCGAGCTCGATCCGCGCGGGCTTTCCAGCGTGACCGCGGCAGGCAGGCGCGTGGTGGCGCTCGGGGCCTATATGCTGTCCATCGGCGGCGGACAGCCGGGTAGCGGCGCCGTTACCGTGGCTGCCGGGTTCCGGGTGACGGGGAGCCTGGCCCTGCCCGAATGAGGCGCGGCGGGGGGCGTGAAGTCGCGGTGTTGGAAAGCCTATTCCCGCGCGGAAATCATATTGTTGGAGCGCCGAGCAGCGCGCGCGAACAGATTCCGCGGGCGCAACGGATCGAATTCTTCCGCAATATGCGAGTCGCTTAAGTAATGCTGTCGCTCTTCTTGAGGATAGTTGAAGAAGGGCTTGCTCTAGCATCACGTCCGATGCTCCAGATCCGCCGGCATACAGCGCCGGGGAGAGCATGATAGGCTGGCGCAGGGCAGGGTTGAATCGAGTCGTCCGAGCCGCGGGCTACGCCCCCGGAAATTCGTACACTTTCACCCTCATTCAAATGGGTCGCCGCCAAATGGGTACAGCGATTGAGGGCGGCGCTTTAATCGCGAAAGACAAAATATCGTAGCCAGTATTTACGACGACCTGGAGCAGTAGAAACCGTTATCCGCAGCGACTGCCAAATATACCGGTAAGCCTGCTAAGCCAGCTAGTGTCATCGATGATCCTATCATCCTCCCATTCATCCGTCCGACAATTATGATAATAGGAGTTGAAGAGTGTGAATTTTCGACGAATTTGCGTTTCATTTGCGTCGGCGAAAATCACATATCCCTTGTTGTGGTAGTGATCCTGACGATCTCGATATATGATAACCAGATATGGCCCGTCGCCGCGCTCTATCAGACCCAGATCTCCGTCATATATGCTGATATTGTTTTGATCAAAACTATCGTTCCACCGATTACAGTTTAACGAAGCACTTGCATAGACTCTCTTCTTAGGAAAATAGACGAGTTTCTTGTAGGGATGCGACGGATCTCTCAGGCTGTCTTCATATTGCGATTTATATTGCTCGCAAACCCTGGATGCGACACGCCAATCGCCCCCCAGAAAAAGTATTGCCGCATAGGAATCACGTGGCACGACCGGATTGGCCTGAACCCGGCCGCCGACGTCGAAGCGATCATCAGCAGCCCGGGATGACGATGGCCCGGCGAGCGCCAGCACGAGCGCGGAACCAATTCCGCCAATGAATGTGGCCAGGCGCAGCCTCATCAGGTGGCTCCTTCACTAGCTGACGCGATGGCGGCGGCCGGGGACACGGATTGGCCTGACAACCTCTGATCCCGATCGAGAAGAAGAGCAAGGAGTCGCAAGCCAGGAAGCACGAGTACTATCACCAGCAATACGCCGAAATAGGCTGTCATCATCCGACCGGTTGCCGTGCCATTGACGATCGGCTCGCTCAGCCGAACCACGAGATAGAGGCTGGCCGGAAGGGCCAAGAGAAAGGGAAGGCGAAACAGCCAGCCAACAGGCTGCCTGGGAGGATGCAGCAGAAAAAGGCGCGACAAAGTCCCCAGCGGGGTCTGCTCGGCAGTCTCGGTTTGGGGGACATCCTGGACCAGAAGCGAGAGGTTTTGCCGCACGACCTCCTTGGCGGCCTCCACTTGCTCCGCATCACAAGCCGCCGTCTGCGCGGCCAGCCAGGCCTGCCAGAACGCGATGGCCCTGGTGCGCTCCTCCAATGCGCGGAATGGCATCTGAGACGCGATGCGGAAGGTTCGGATCTGCCCGAGAAGGCTCAGAAACGCCGCCGCCGCCGAGATCAGCAGCGCAATCTCTGCGGCGCCGAGCTTGCCAAGGATGTCCGTCACGGCGCCTTGCCTTGATTCTGGACGGTGCCGCCAATGCCGGAATCGGGATCGAAGAGCGTGTTGAGAACGGCGGCGACGCGTACCCCCGCTTTTTCCAATTGCAGCGCGACAGCCTCGCGAGCCCGGACCCGGTAATCGTCATCAAGCGGGAGGGGCGCATCGCGGCGCCCGCAGGTCGCCCTGGTTGGCCCGGAATAGGCGACCGTTTTTGCTACGCCATGCGTCTCCAGCGTCCACGCACTGGCCCATCCCTCGGCTTTTCCAAGTCTGGCCGCGCTGACGTCCGATGACCATGCCGCAGCATCATCCTGGGAGATGCGTCGCGCCAGCATGGCCGACACGGCCTCCGTCTCCGTACCCAGTTCGCGGACGAGCAGGATATCCCAATAGGAGTGAAGGCTAAGACCGTTCAGCGCGCCCGGCACGCTGATTGCGACACAATTGCCGCCGGCATCGTCGTTGTCGGCCGTGTGGAGCGGCTGGTGAACATCGCCGATGAAATGAACCAGATATTTGACGCCGACGATCCGCTCATTGTCCGGAACCGAAGGGTCGCTGAGTTCGGCGGCGAAATCGTATAATTTGTCTGTCAGACAATAGCGGGCAGTATCTTGCGACGCCAATATGCGACCGCCCGCAGGCGCCGCGATCCCTTCGCCCACCTGCTCACTTGCCGGCGCCGCTGAACCCGGAGGCGAGGAGGCTACCGTCGATACCGGGGCGGCGATCTCGGCCGGCCTGCCCGCGGTGGGATCGGCGGACCGGCTGGGCGGCGCGGTCGAAGAATTGACGCCGGCCTTTGCCGGTTGGGCGTCGACATTCCGGCCATCGGCGAGTGTCGACTCAGATTGGGTGGGAGCTGGAACCGCGGGTGAGGAGTCGACCGCCGACATCGGCACGGGGACATCGGCAGGCACGTCCCTGGTGGGATCGGCCGATCGGATGGGCGGCAGGACCGAAAAATTGAGCTTGGCTTTTGTCGGTCGGGCATCGACGTTCCGACCCTTGGCAATTGCAGAATCAGAGGGGGTGGCGGTGGGGCGGCACGCTGCCTCGATCGAGCTTTCCCCATCGATCGGAATATCGACGAAGTGCCAGGCGCGCGTCGCGGGCGCTTCCAGGCGGAAGGTGTCCGCCCAAGTCGACCAGCTCTCCAGGCCAGGAGATTCTCCGCCCGCCGGATCGCGCTGCATCAACGCGTCCAGCCGCGTGCGCGTCGTCGGGGTCAGCCGTTGCAGAGCAATGGCGGCGATAATCCGATGGCCTTGCGGGCCCCAGGCGCGGGCGGGGGCAATGTTTTGCGCGAGCGCTAGCGCGCACGCCAAAACGGCAATGGACTTTCCTCTAGTTCTCAAGTCCCCCATCAGCACCGATGCCCTTCGCGCAACGTATCGCAGAGGAAGCACAAATGGGGGTAAATTTCAATGCGATGCGGCGCCCCAAAATGTGGCCTGCCTTGAAGTACGGTTGCAGTGCACGCATGTCAGATTTTGTTGCGGTGATGGTTTACTTGCCCTCCACAATCCTGATCCATCCTTATGGCGTGCCTTCCCCGTCTCGCGATCCCGGATCTTCCCCACCACGTCACCCGGCACGACAATGGTCGCGCGCGGACATTCGCAGGCAACTCACATGAAGGCCCATTTCGTGAGGGCACCTCACTTCTTCAAGATCAGCAGGACGTTGCGTTTGAACGCGGCTTTTATGTTTTGCGTTGCGGCGTTTGCCTGATCCGGTGTCTTCGGTGGAAAGTCGCCTATACCCGTGGCCGAGCCGGCAAATTTCACCTTGATCGGCCTCGATCCAGTCGAGAATTCACGGTAGAAATAGGACGTCTTTATCATCTGGCGCAGCGTGTTCTTTTCCAGATAGAGACTGGCCAGAACAAGCTCACCATAGCAGACTGGTCCGCCTTCCGTCGTGCGGGGCGCAGCATTAAAATTATAACCAGTAACAGCCATATTTGGCTTGTCGTGCACCGTGACAACCCTGCCCGATCCCATTTTTGTCCCAGCGTAATCGATGGATTTCAGGAGAGAAACCTGCTCTTCGAGCGGCATGGCGTGATCAATAAAGGCCGTGATTTCTTCGGGTTTCCTTACGCGAAATGCGTCGTTGAGAAGAGCCGGCACGATGCCGCCCATGGTGTTTTGCGTGGCGTCGTACACACCGGCGCCTTGACTGGGAAAAATGTGCAGCTCGCACTTCGGCGGAGTCGGCGGTGTCGCTGCGGATTGGGCCAGTGCCCCAGGCGACAGGAGCCACAGGCCGAACGGAGCCGCCAAGCCGAGCGCCAATATTCCGGATGCCTTTGACATTATATCGCCTCTCCCCAACTGCGGAATCGCGAGTGGGCGAAACCAACAATTTCGGAGCGCTATACGAAATGGCGGCGCGCCGAAACGAATAGCTAGATGCTCTCGAAATTCCGGCTGCCGCTCCTGCCAGGCACCGCGCTGCCCGCCTGGGGCGCAACAGTGGCGAGAGGGCATCGCGCATGAACCGCACGGTTTTTCCGGATCGGTGACAAGAGTTTGTCGGACAATCGTATTTATACGCAATTGGCATCGCACGCGGTGTGACTATTGCACAAGGCACCGGCTCGACTTCTTGTTATCTCCGAGGGTGCCTCAATGCTCGAACGATTCCGTAACCACTTCGGCGCGGCCAAGCCGGCCGCGGAAGATCCCGCGGCGGACCTGCGCCGGGCGCCGCGCAAATCGGTTTTGTTACGGGCGACGATCTATCCCATCGACGTCTATAACGACGTCAATATCCGGGACGTGTCGCAGACCGGCATCATGGGCGAATCCGATATCGAGCTGATCATCGGGCAGACGCTTCACCTCAGCCTGGACAACAAGGCATTCCATTCGGGCACGGTGCGCTGGACGCGCGGGCGGCGTTTCGGCCTGCATTATGACGACCCGCTGAACCTGCTCGGCGGCCAATTTGGCGAGCTGGAGCATGGGGCGGCCGAGGGCCAGCGCCCGCGATCGCGGCGCGTCAGCCTGGACATCCCGGCCCGGCTGAGCGCCGGCCGCCCGCCGCGGCCGGCGATCGTGCGCAATATCTCGCGATCGGGCATGCAATTGGAGACGAGCACGGGGCTGGGCGAGGGGCAGTGCGTGCTGGTGAAGATCAACCGCAACCCGCCGATCCATGGCCGCGTGCAATGGGGCGAGGGCACGCGCATCGGCATGATGAGCTTCGAGCCGATCCCGCTGCTGAAGCTGATCTATTCCTGCGACTGAGCGGATGAGCTGGTGCCGCGCGGCCTGAGTGTTCAGACCGCCAGCGCCGCGCCCGGGCGCCGGCCCTGGGCCTGGCGCCGCACGGCCAGGCAGAAGACGGCCAGCACCAGGGTGACCGCGACCAGGCCGACCAGGCCGGCGGTGAAGCTGCCGGTCGCGTCCTTCGACGCGCCCCAGGCGAAGGGCATGACGAAGGCGCCGATCTGCGACATGGTGTTGATCGCCGCCGCGCCTACTGCGAGCTCGCGGACATGGAGCAGCTCGGCCCAGCCCGACGAGGTCAGCATCGGGATGGCGAAACAGGACGCGGCGAACACCAGATAGGCCGCCATCACCAGCCCCGGCGTCGGCGCCAGCGCGATCACCGCGAAGGCGCCCGCCATGCCGATGGTGTACCAGAAGGCGTTGAGGAAGCGGTCCCCGCGCCGATCGGCATAATCGCCCGCGAACAGCATCACGCCCGCGCCGACCAGCCCGCCCAGGCCGACGAGATAGCCGACCTGCTTGGTCGCCAGCCCGGTCGCGCCGGCGAGGACCAACGGCGCGGACAGGATGAAGGTGGTGATCGCGCCGATCAGCAGGAAGCCGAGCACCCCGGTAAGCAGCACGCGCGGGTTGCGAAAGGCGCCGCGTACATCGTGGCTGGCAGGCTCGCCGATCCGCAGTTGTTCGTTGGCCAGCTCGCGTACGATCCAGTCCTTTTCGGGCTGGGTGAGCCAGGACACCTTGCCCGGCGCCTCCGGCAGGAAGCGCAGCACGAGCAGGCCGACCAGGGCCGAGGGCAGGCCCTGGACCAGGAACAGCCATTGCCAGCCGTGGAGCTGCATCACGCCATCGAGATCGAGCAGCCAGCCCGAAATGCCGCCCATCACCACCGAGGCGAGCGGGCTCGCGACATAGAAGCGGCTGACCGCGCGGCCGCGGTGACAGACCGGGAACCAGCCTGAGAAATAATAGATCACGCCGGGGTAGAAGCCGGCCTCCGCCACGCCGAGCAGGAAGCGCAGGAGGTAGAATTGCAGCGGCGTGTGCACGACCATCATCGCCGCGGCGAGCACCCCCCAGGTGATCATGATCCGCGCGATCCATTGCCGCGCGCCGAAGCGGACCAGCATCAGGTTCGACGGGATCTCGAACAGCGCATAGCCGAGGAAGAACAGACCGCCGCCCAGGCCGTAGATCGTCGCGCTGAAGCCCAGATCGGCGTTCATGTGCGCCGCGGCGAAGGCGACGTTGACCCGGTCCATATAGGCGAAGAGATAGGCCAGGGCGATCAGCGGCAGGATATGCCACAAAGCCTTGCGCATCGCCGATCGGGCGATGGCATTGTCCGTCAGATGCAGATCGCGCATCGCCATTCCCCCCGGAAAAGCCGTGCGCAAGCATAACGCGCGCGAGGAAGCGCGCAATCCCATCGGCCGGGACGCCGAAGCCGCGCCAAGTCGCCCGGCCCGAAAGGGAAAGTCCATGATCGTCCGCAGCGGCACCGCGGCGTGACCGGAACCATCGGGCGGGCCGAAAATTGTCACCGCGTTCTTGCGAATCAGGGAGTTCCGGGAATTTTTACGTGGCGGGGACCAGCACTTTTTTTGCGGCGGGAGTACCGAACGCTCCCGACCATCGGTGCAATCAATTCCTTAACGCGGCCAGATTATAACCGATTCGGTTCTATCAAGGGGTTTGGCCGTGACTTTCGAGCAACTGATGCGCGAACATGACGAGATCGATGCCCATACGCGCCGGCTGGAGGAATGCTGCGCGGTGCAGGCGCCGGCGATCGCTGAGGTCGTCGCGGCGCGCGGTGCGCTGCGTATCGCGCTGGAGGAGCATCTCGCCCATGAGGACGAGGCGCTGTTCGGGCGGCTGATGACGGCCAATCGCGCCTCCGCCGAGGCGGTGCATGCCTTCGCTGCCGAATTCGGCCAGTTACGGGCGGACTGGGGCGCCTATCTGTCCGATTGGAGCGCGGCATGGCTCGCCGACGACTGGGACGGTTTCCGGCAGGAGACCGCCGCCCTGATGAGCCGGATGCGCGACCGCACCCGGCAGGAGACCGAGCTGCTCTACCCCCTCGCCCTGCGGACCGCCGCGATCGGGTTGCGCGCCGCCTGAGCCGCGGTCCGGCATGGCGGCGCCACTGCTCAACGCGGCAGGACGATATCCATGTCCCGGGCCGGACCGGTTGAGACGAGCGTGTCGCGAGGACGTCTCAAGGGTTGCTTTATCGGGCCCGGGAGCCGGACGGGATCGGGACGCCGCCGGCGGCCAGCCTAGCGGTCAACGATATCGATCCTGCGGTGCGGCGGGCGCGGCTTTCGCTGATTTCGGATGGCCGCAATCACGATCGCGGCCGCGCCCAGCAGCAGGAACGCGATGAGGCCATAGCCGATCAGATCCCGCATCATGATGCGCCTTTGCAGGCCCGCCGGGACCGAAGAACGCGCGATGATCTCGCTATCCCAACCGTCGATTCCATGTCGATCATGATCATTTCCTCGCAAATACCGCCCATCGACAACAGGGACCTCACAAGCGGCACCTTGAGGTGGCGATCTTTTCGTCGCGTGATTTCCACCGTGAAGAACAGACAGCTGTGAAGAGGGCACCAATCGCGCCCGAGGTCACATAATCCGGCATGATCGCGCCTCTCCCGATTCGCGATCCCCGCCCATTAGTTGCGAATACTCGGAATATTGGCAAACAAATAATGACCGATATGGATCAAGTTGGCGGATTACGTCCGATTGGGCGCTATCGCTGCGCCCCCCGGCGAATCCTCCGTCGCGCGGCAGAGGCGGCGCCCGTGCCGTTTCGGTTCCTTTCGACGAATATTGGCGCATATAATGCCAATATGGTTATATATATCGCGAAGCCGGATTTCGTGCTGTTGCGATAAGTCGATCCCCTACGGAGAGTTTTGTGATTACCAGGATACGCGACGTCCGCCGCGCCAAGGGCCTTTCGCTCGACGAGGTCGCCCGGCGCTGTTCACCGCCGACCACGGCGCAGACCATCGGACGATTGGAGACGGGGATACGCACGGTATCGGTCCAGTGGCTCAACCGCATCGCCGGGGCGATGTCGGTCAGCACCACCGACCTCGTCACGCTGCCGGAATGCCCGGAGATGATGGTGGCGGCGGTCCACGACGCGACCGGCGTGCGCCCGCCGCGGGTTCCCGCGACCGTCACCTTGCCGATCCCCGATCCACGCCACTTCGCGATCACGTTCTCGACGGGCGTCGGTGATTATCGCGCCGGGGACGAGGTCTGGTGCGAACGACTGACCCCGCATCAATATACCGGCGCGCTCAACCGCGACGTGATCATCCCGCGGCCTGCGGGGCGCTTCCTGTTCGGGCGGCTGATCGGCCGGAGCGAAGGCAGGCTTCAGATCCTGCCCCTCGGCGCCGGGATGCGGCAACAGGTGGTGGCCGATCCAGCCTGGATGGCGCAGGCGGTGCGCCTGATGCGGGCGCTGTAACCGCATCGAGGAGGACGGGCTTCCCGTCGGCGCACCGCGGCGCCGACGATATCGACGACCCCGCGCCGCGTTGCGCGGCTATTCCAGATCGTTCTCGCTGATCACGATCAGGGCCTGATCGCTGTTGCGGGCGAGCGCGACGAGCCCGGCCTCGGCGATCGTGTCGCTGAAGCGGTTGAACATGTCGACCGCATCGTCCTCCGGCGCGTCGCCGCTGAGCGCCTCGAGCACCGCATATTGAACCGCGAACTCATACTCGTCGCCGTCCACCTCGGCGGTGAATTCGACCAGCTGCTCGTCGACATTGTCGAGCAGGGTCGCGAGATCGATGTCCATCCGGTCGGCCGCCATTGTCGATATTCCCCATTGTCGGCGCCACGGCGCCCGATCTGATCCGCGACAACGCGCCGGACGCCATCAGGGTCCGGACGCGACGCCGCGACGCCGATGCCTGTTGTTTCGCTCAAGGGCAAGCCGCGCCTGTCCGGCGCCGTCGGATCGGGCCGGGCCTGGCCGCGACCGACGGGGGGAATCCAGGCCCGGCGACGCAGCGCCGCCGGGCCTCGATCGCATCTCAGGTCGTGGCGCGCTTCGGCGCCTTGGCCTTTGCGGCCTTGGGCGCCGCCACCGGTGCGGTCACGGTCGTGCCGGTGACTGCGCGTGCGAGGGCGCGATTGCGCCGCTTGTTGGCGGTGCGTAACTGTCCCATCGGAAATCCCATCATGTCGGTAGTGTCGCAATGCCGGATCTTCGGCCTGCGCTAAGGCGTCGGGCATGGTCATGATCCGCGGTGCTTTACAAGCGCCGTCTCATTCGCCGCGCTTCCCGGGAGATCGAACAAAGCGCGGGATAGTCGAAGAGGAGGCGGCCCCGTCTTAACTTTTTCATCACCGATTCGCCTCTATCCCCTTGGACAAGACGGGGAAAAAATGGCTTCCAGGGCATCCCAATATCGCACCGTGCAAGCGGCATCGCTCGATCGGCGTGCCGAGCCCCGTCATCCCGTGCACATCACCCGCGCCACCGCGCGATCGCACCGCGAAAAGCCGACGGCCGCCACGCTGTGCGACGTTTCGCCTTATGGCTGCCGCCTCCTCTCGGCCACGGAGCATCCGCCCGGCGAGCGCCTGTGGCTCAGGCTGAATGGCGGCATGCCGATGGCGGCGACGGTGATCTGGTGCTCGGAGGGGCGGATCGGATGCCGCTTCGACGAAGCGTTGCCGCGCGATCTGATGCGCAGGCTGACGATTTCCTGACCGGGCCGAAAGGCCGAGTCGATCGGGCTCCGCCGGCTCTCACCGTTCTCCGGGAAGCTGTGCCGTGCGGGTGACACATAGCGCGATTTCGGTGCGAATCGCCGGACCTTAGACCACCACCATCGCCACCGCCGCGGCGGCCATCACCGCGGTCGCGGTCCAGCCGAAGAAGCGCAGCGGCATGGATGCCGTATAGGCCCCCATGGTCGATTTGAGCGACACGACGATCATCATCACCGCCATGATCGGCACCGCGACGACGCCGTTGATCACCGCGCTCCAGAACAAGGCCCTGATCGGATCGATCGGCGACCAGTCGAGCCCGATGCCGAGCAGGGTCGCGACCCCGATCACGGTGTAGAAGCCCTTCGCCTCCCATGGCTTGTGCTCCAGCCCGGTCGTCCAGCCGCGCGATTCGCCGATGGCATAAGCGGTGGAGCCCGCGAGCACGGGGATGGCGAGCAGGCCGGTGCCGATGATGCCGAGGCTGAACAGCAGGAAGGCGAATTGCCCGGCGACCGGCTTCAGCGCGCTGGCGGCGTCGGCGGCGGACTGGATGTCGGTCTTGCCCGCCGCGTGGAGCGTCGCCGCCGTGCCGATCATGATCGCCAGCGCGACGAGGTTCGAGACGGCCATGCCGGTGAAGGTGTCGAGACTGATGCGGCGGAATTCCTCGGGCGCTTCCTCCGGCGCGTCGTTCAGCGCGTGCTTGTGATCGTCCTGGTCGACCTCCTCGACTTCCTGCGAGCTCTGCCAGAAGAAGAGATAGGGGCTGATCGTGGTGCCGAAGATCGCGACCACGGTGGTGATCGCGGTGGTGCCGGCGATGGTCGGCCAGATCATGCCCCAGCCCGCCGCCGCCCAATCCACCTTCACCATGAAAACCAGGGCGACATAGGCGAGCAGCACCAACGTCAGCCATTTGAGGATGTTGGAATAGCGGCGGTACGGCACGAACATCTGCAGCAGCAGCGAGACGATCGCGAAGCCGGCGGTGAAGACGTGATCGCCCCAGCCGAGCACGAGCTGCGCCGCCTCGCCCATCGCGGCGAGATCGGCGCCGATGTTGATCGTGTTGGCGATGAACAACAGCGCGACGAGGCCCGTGACGATCCAGCCGGGCAGGATCTTCGCCATATTGCGCGCGAGACCCGCATCGGTGACGCGGCCGATCCGCGCGCTGACCAGCTGCACCGCGGTCATCAGCGGATAGGTGAGGACGAGCGTCCAGAGCAGGCCGAAGCCGAATTGCGCGCCAGCCTGCGAGTAAGTGGCGATGCCGCTGGGATCGTCGTCCGCCGCGCCGGTGACGAGGCCGGGGCCGAGCTGCTTCGCCAGGGCGATCGAGCGGGCGCGCTGTCCCAGTTTCATGCAGGATCCCTCGTTGATCGGGGCATAACGTCGCCGTGCCCGGATCGGGCCCGAGCGGCGGGCCGGGTCAGCATATCGGCCCGAGCGCGACATGATCGAGCGCGAGCCAGTCGGCCATGCGGCGCAGTTCGACGGTGAGGCGCTCGACCGTGTCGGCGGGCGCGCCGGGTTCGAGGTGGACGCGGTGCGCGATCAGCCGCGAGGCCGGGCGATCGGCCTTGAGATCGACCCGGGCGACGAT
>NZ_JAQGLC010000274.1 GCF_028293085.1 Sphingomonas bacterium | reverse complement strand
TATGTCTCGGCGGTCGCCGGCAACGGCAACTGGACCGATGCGGCGCATTGGGTGACGAACCTCGATCCGAACTATTATGTCGTCAGCGGCACCCAGGCGGTGAACGGCGTGCCCACCACGCCGGGCGCCGGCACTTCGGATCAGCCCGGCTTCGGCCAGGCCTGTTTCGAGAGCGGTGGAGTCAGCGACTGCCTCAATGTCGCGACCGGGACCGAGACCGTCGCGAATCATCCGATCGGCCAGGAGACGACGACCGGCACGGCGGGCAATGACCGCGCCGTTGTGTCGACCGCGACGCTCGACGGCGACAGCGGCTCGACCGATGCGCAGGGCAGCGGCACGGCTGCCGCCGTCGCAGCCCAGGCCGCCGTCGTGGCAGCGGCAGTGCTCCCGGCAGCGACGCTGTCGAACGGCCTGCCGGGCGCGACCAATTTCGTGCCCAACAATGATGACGGCAACCGCCTGACCAGCACCGCGCCGCGCTATTTCGACGTGACGCTGTCGGCCGCCGGCACGACCACGCTGAACACCGCCGCGACGATCGATCGCTTCACCATCGCCGGCGGGACCGCGATGCTGGACATCACCTCGACCGGTACGCTGACCAGCCTGATGGGCGTCACCCAGAGCACCGGCACGATGCAGGTGAACGGCACGCTGATCTCGGGCGGCGATTACCTGATGATGACGGGCGGGCTGAACGGCACGGGCACGATCCGCGCACCGTTCTTCACGAGCGTCGCCGGCACGATCGCGCCGGGCACCGCCACGACGATCGGCACGCTGAACTTCCAGGGCAATATCATCCTGTCCTCAGGCAATATGTACCTGGTGAATCTCGGCCCGAACGGCACGTCGGACAAGATCGCCGTCACCGCCACCACCTTCAACGGCACGACCCCGACCAACGGCCTCGCCAATATCGGCGGCGCAATCGGCTTCTCGGCGGTCGCCGGCTACACGATCCGCGCGGGCGACATCTACACGATCCTGACTTCGCAAGGCGGCGTGTCGGGCACCTTCACGGCATCCCCGCTCAGCGCGATCCTGACGCCGAAATTCCATTACTCGTCCTTTGCGGTGACGGTGTCGATCGACGCCGGGCTCTACGCGAATGTCATCGCGAACACGCCGGTGCAGGTCGCCTATGCCAAACTGCTCGATCAGGACCGGATCGTTTACGATCGGCTGAGCGATCTTTACGGCATCCTCGATCTGCAAAGCGCCGCGACGATCCGCTCGACGCTGGAGGGCCTGGCGCCGCGCACCGAATCGACCCGCAACGCGCTGGGCACCGTTTCGATCGACAATATGTCGCGCTTCTATCGCGATCGCCTGGCGTCGCTCGAGCCGGGCGATCTGGGCGGCTCCGTCGCGATGATCGGCAAGCCGTTCCAGATCGCGGCACTGCGTTCGGCGGGCCTGCCGAGCTCGCCCGAGGTCCGGAGCGACGCGGGCGATCCCATGATCGTCCAGGAGGGCAAGCTGCCCGAGACGATGAGCGCGTTCGTCGCGGGCGGCTATATCGATGGCGACAGCGCCTCGATGCCGACCGCAATCCCCTTGACCGGGCGCGATCAATTCAATGGCTTCTTCATCGCGGCGGGCATCGAGACCGAGGTCGCCCCGGACGGTGTTGTCGGCTTCTCGCTTTCCTATACCGACATCGACGCAACGCCCTCGCTGGCGAGCCAGGAGGCCCATAGCGAGCTCTATCAGGGGACGCTGTACGGCAAGGTCAAAACCTCCAGCGGCTTCTTCTTCGACGGGGCATTCAGCGCCGGCCTGTTCAATTCGCACACGGTTCGCAACGTCAGCCTTGCGGGAACGGCCTATCGCCTCGCCTCGAACGACCGGTCGCTGGTCGTTTCGGCCGAACTGGGTGCCGGCCAGTCGTTCGATCTGGGCAGCATCAAGCTCGATCCGCGGGTCGCGCTACGGGGCGCCCGGATCGCGTTCGACGACATAAACGAGACCGGCGGTGGCCCCGCGCTGACTTATGAGCGCGGCAATTATGACAGCCTCCAGGGCCGTGCCGGCTTCAGCGCAAGCGGCGGCGATACGATCAAACCGTACCTTTCGGCCTATTATGTCCACGACTTCGCGAACCAGCCCGGCTTCGTCCTCGCCAATTTTTCGGGCGGCACGGGAACCGGCGCACTCTTCGCGGTTGCCGGCGAGGACAATGACTGGGCCGAGATCAGCGGAGGGATCGGGTTCAAGACCGGCACGGTCGAGCTGTCGGTCGGCGCGGACACGACGATCGGCCGCGACGACGTGAAGAACCAGAGCTATCACGGGACGATCAAGATCGACTTCTGAGCCTTGCCCGACCCGAAAATCAAAGGGGTCGCTTCGTTCGCGAAGCGGCCCCTTTTCTTTTACCCAAATCGCGACGAGCTTCCCTCGCGTCGAGCCGGTTCCGCAGGCGCAGCAGTGCCGCGCGTGCACGATTGAGGCGCTCTCGCTCTCCGCTCGGGAGACAGGGAAACCGGGCGGCGTGCAATCCTGCAGGCCCCCCGACCGGACCCCGGCATTGCCGGGAAGAAATGGAAAGGACGCGCGCTGAGGGCACCCATCGTGCTGCAACGCGCCCCTAACGGCCCTAACCCGCGGCTTTCTGCCGATCCTCTTGCCGCGACCAGGCGATAAACGCCTCTTCGTCCATCGGCGGCGCGATCACATAGCCCTGGATCACGTCACAGCCGATCACGCGCATCACATCAGCCTGGGCCTGGGTCTCGATGCCCTCCGCCACCGCTTCGCAGCCAATGCCGTGGATCAGGCCGACCACGGCGTGCGCGATCGTCCGCGCCTCGGCATTGTCCGCGATATGCTCGATCAGGCTGCGGTCGAGCTTGACCCGGTCGACCGGCAGATCGCGCAGGCGCGCAAGGTTCGAATAGCCGGTGCCGAAATCATCGATCGCGATCGTCGCGCCATCGGCACGGAGCAGGCTGATCGCCTCGATCACCTCCTCGCTGCAATGCATCGCCAGCGTCTCGGTGATCTCGAGCTCGAGCAGGCGCGCCGGCGCGTCGGCGGCAAGCATCGCCGCGCGAAGGCGGCGGAAAAAGCTGGCGTGATCGAGCTGGCGCGGGCTGATGTTGATCGCGAGCCGCTGCTCGATGCCCATGCGGCCCCAGCGGGCAATCGTCTCGGCGACGGTCGCGATCACCCATTCGCCGATCTCGACGATCAGGCCCGTTTCCTCGGCGCGCTGGATGAAGCTGCCCGGCAGGCGCACCCCGTCGCGCGGGTGGCGCCAGCGCAGCAGCGCCTCGGCGGCGATGATCTCGCCGCCCCACACCGCGATCTGCGGCTGGAAGACCAAAGTGAACTGATCCTGCTCGATCGCCTCGCGCAGATCGCTTTCCAGCTGGGCGCGGTCGGCGATCTGGCTGGCCAGCTCTTCGGTGAAATGCTCCGCCCTGCCCCGGCCATTGGCCTTGGCGTGGTACATGGCGGCATCGGCGGCCCGCATCAGATCTGTGAGGTTCTCACCGTGGCGCGGCCGCAGCGCGATGCCGATCGACGCACCGATCTCCACATCGTTGCCGACCAGATCGAAGGTTTCGCTGAGCGCGAACAGCACGCCGCGGCCGATCCGGGCGGCTTCCGCCGGATCGCCGACATCGGTAAAGAACATGGTAAATTCGTCGCCGGCAAGCCGCCCGATCAGCGGCTGCGGCGCGCCGGTTTCGGCCGTCACGCGGTCGGCGACCGCGCGCAGGCGGTTGGCAACCATGCCGAGCAACATGTCGCCCATCGCATGGCCCATCGTGTCGTTCACCGCCTTGAACCGATCGAGATCGATGAAGAACAATGCTGCGCCGGCGCCCGGCACCATGTCGGCCAGCGCTCGCTCGCAGGTGCGGCGGAAATTGGTGCGGTTGGGCAGCGAGGTGACCGGATCGAACATCGCGAGCCGGTGCACGCTATCGAGATTGACGCTAAGCTGTTGGAACAGCCCGTTCATCGCGCGCGCGAGCTGGGGCACGTTTTCGCCGATTTCCGGCGGAATCTCGCCGTCCAGGTCGCCATGCGCCGCTCGCGTCAGCCGGGCGATGGCGGCGTCGATCGCCGATGCGGTGGCAGCGATGGAGCGTTCGGCCGATGCCCAGCACATCGCCGCGCAGACCAGCGCGGGGATCAACGCGCGCGAGACATTGCCCATGCCGATCTGGCCGCTGGACGTCGCCACCAACGCAAGGATGAAGGCGACCGCCCCGGCGCACATCGCGAAAACGATCGCGCGGCTTTTGAGCGATACGCCTTCCATCGCGATTCAAGAGCCCCCCGCGGCGGCGGACAAGGTCGTCCGGTTGAGCCCGGGAGTATCACCGCGAAAGGTTAAGATTTTCGATGGGCGCGGGGCCGGCGCAGGACGATGTAGAGTGCGCCGGGGCCGCCGTGACGCGGATGCGCCCCGCGCACCGCCGCGATCGATGCGGCATGGCGCGAGCCGGCGAGCCAGTCGCCCACCGCGGCCCGGATCGCGCCCCGCGCATGGGGGCGCTCGCTTTCGGCACGCGGCGGCTTGCCGGTGACGAGCAGGACGAGCCGGTCGCCGTCCCGGATCGATTGGTCCAACGCGGTATCGAGCAGGGCATAGGCCGAGTTCAGATTGTGGCCGTGGAGATCGATGGCGCGATCCGGCGCGGCGAGGCCGCGCAGGAGCTGGCGGTCCCAGCTGCCGTCGAGCGTGGTGCCGGGGGTAACGCGGACGGGCTCCTTCTTCCGGTCGGCAGGCGCAGGCCGAGGCGCCGGTTTCGGGGGCACCACGCGCGCGGGCTCGGCAGCGACGCGTGCAACGGCCGCGACTGGCTTTGGCGGGGGCTTTGCCTTCACCATCGGCCGTACGCTTGCCATCACCCTCGCCCAGAGGGCGGCCTCGTCAGGGGTTAACGGGCGCTCCGCCACCGGCTCCCTCCGCCGCGAGCCGTGCCAGCGTGCCGATCGGCAGCAGCAGAAACGCCGTGCCGCGCGCCGACATGCCGCCGGCGGTCGCACGCGCATCGTCGCCCGCGCCCCAGAAGGTGTCGAAGCGGTTGCTGCCGCGGATCGCACCGCCGGTGTCCTGGGCGATCCACAGGCCGCTCGCGTCGGCGCGGTCCATCGACAGAAGGACGGGAGCCCCGAGCGGGACGAACTTCGGATCGGCGGCGGCGCTGACCCCGGCCGTGACGGGAAGGCCGAGCGCACCCAGCGGGGCGGTCTGCTGCTCGCGGAAAAAGACGAAGCTCTTGTTCTCGCGCATGATCTCGCGCCCCTGATCGGGATTGGCGCGCAACCAGGCGACGATGCCCTGCATCGAGGTCTGGCCGGGGCCGAGCAGCCCGCGCTCCTTCATCAGCGCGCCGATGCCGGTGTAATCGCGGCCGTTCTGGCTGTCATAGCCGATCCGCATCACCTGCCCGTCGGGCAGCCGCAGCCGCCCCGAACCCTGGATCTGGAGGAAGAAGAGTTCGACCGGGTCGGCGGCCCAGGCGATGATCGGCGCGCGATCGGCGAGCGCGCCCTGCTCGATCGCGGTGCGATCATAATAAGGCACGAAGTTGCTGCCATCGACGCGGCCGCGGATCTTCCTGCCCTTCAGATCGGCGGTGAACTGGCCGAGATCGACATCGACCAGATCGGTCGGCCGGCCATAGATCGGCACATCGTAACCGCGACGATGATCGCGCGATCCGGCGATCTCGGGTTCGTAATAGCCGGTCGCGAAAGCACGGCCATCACCGACCTGGACCGTTTCGAACCACTGAGCGAAGAAGCCGCGGGCCTCGCCCGATCCGACAGCCGCCGCGGCAGCGCAGGCCGGCTGCCAATCGGCGCCCCGCGTCAGGCCCGATGTATCGGCCCGTCGCTGCAGCGACGCGCAGGAGGTGCGGAAAGCGACGAGCGCGCGGGCGGCCTGGACTTCGCTGATCGGCAACGAATAAAGGGGAGGACCTGCCACGACGCCGGCCTTGGCCGCTGTCGCGGAGCCGGGAACGGTGACGGCCGAAACGGGGGCGATCGGCGTCGCGGAAACCGGCTTGCGCGCTGGAAGGCCGGCATTGCCCGAGAGGCCGTTCGGTCGCGGCACCACGCCGCCGCCACAGGCGCCGAGCAACAGCGCGAGCGCGATAATCCCCCCGCGCCGCACGTCCTTCACGCCTCGTCGGTGTCGGCGAGCTTCCAGTTCGGATCGCTGCTCTTCAGCGTGCGGGCAAACGTCCAGACGTCGTGCGTCTCGACCGCGTCGCTCATCGACCCGGCAACGAGATTGCCGTCGGCATCGCGCGTCACCGCGGCGATATCGGCGTCGAACCGGACGGTGATGCGGGCCTGCCTGCCCTCGACCGTGGCGTCCGAGATGATCGCGCGCTCGATCGAGACGAGCCGGTTGTCGAGCACGTGCCCGGCGGTCCGGCGCTCGACGATCGCCTCGGCGAAGGCGCCGCGCACCTCGTCCTCGACCAGCCAGTTGAGCGACTCCTCGTCGCCCTTCCAATAGGCCTCGAGGATCATGCGATAGGCGCTCTGCGCCCCTTCGAGGAATTGCGAGACGTCGAAACCGGACTCGGCGGCGACGATCGCGCGCAAGCCGGCCTCGGCCCGGGGATCGATATTGCGATTGGAAATCTCGCGCGGTTCCTGCGCCACCTCGATCGGGCGCGGCAACGGCGTGGGCGCGGCACGCTCCTCCGCCGGCTTGGGCAAGGGCTGCTCATGCCCCGTCCGCTTGCCGAGAACCATATAGAGACGCAACGCCAGGAACGCGGCGACCATCGCGAGAAGAACTACCAGGACCACCTTGCCTCCGATATCGGCTAACCATCTACATAGGCGTAACGCGCCCGCGTTTCAAATGGCACCAGCGCGAGCCGTTGAACTGTCCGCCACCCCCTGCTAGGCGCGCCTTCGCTGGTACGCCACAGGGGGCGGCCGATTATTTCGATATTCAAGGATAGACTTGCAATGGACGAGCAGGACGATGGCATCATCACGGGCACCGAGCCCCTTCCCAATGGCGCCGATACGACGCCGGCGGCAGGGCTTCTCTCGCAATATGTGAAGGACCTGTCGTTCGAGAATCCCAACGCGCCGGCGATCTTCCAGATCCAGGCCGCGCCGCAGATCGACGTGCAGTTCAACATCGGCACCGCGCAGGTCGGCGAGGACATCCACGAAGTGGTGCTCCGCATCGAGGTGCGCGCCGAGACCGAAGGCCAGGTCGCGTTCATCGTCGAGCTGACCTATGCCGGGCTGTTCGGCCTGCGCAACATCCCCGCAGAGCATGTCCAGCCCTTCCTGCTCGCCGAAGCGCCGCGGCTGCTCTTCCCGTTCGCGCGCCGCGTGCTCGCCGATGCGGTGCGGGACGGCGGCTTCCAGCCGCTGCTGCTCGAGCCGATCGACTTCGCCGCGATCTACATGCAGCAGACCGAAGCGCAGCAGGGCGCGGTCGGGGAAATCGGCACGGCCTGATCCTCGGGCCACGGGAATAACGACATGAACCTCACGCGCGCGCTGGGATCGGTGGGTGGGCTCACCCTCGCCAGCCGCGTGCTGGGGCTTGTCCGCGATTCGCTGTTCGTGCGCTTTGTCGGTGCCGGCTTCGCGTCTGACGCGTTCCTGGTCGCCTTCCGCCTGCCCAATCTGTTCCGCGCGCTGTTCGCGGAAGGCGCCTTTTCGGCTGCGTTCATCCCGATGTTCAACCGCAAGGTCACCGACAAGGACGGCCCCGGCCTGCCCGCCGGCGTGGCCTTTGCCGAGGATGCGCTGTCGGTGCTGCTGCCGGTGCTGATCGTCATGACGATCATCGTCGAGGTCTTTGCCTGGCCGGTGACCTTCCTGATGTCAGGCAAGTTCAACGGGGTAACCAACGATCAGTTCGCCTTCGCGGTCGAGCTGTCGCGCTACACCTTCCCCTATCTGCTGTTCATCAGCCTGGTCTCGCTGCTCGGCGGCATCCTCAATTCGCTGCATAAATTCTGGGTGAACGCAGCCGCGCCGATCCTGCTGAACCTGACGCTGATCGCGGCCCTGTTGTTCTTCCACAATCATGATCCGTATCTGACGGCACGCAACCAGGCGATCGCGGTAAGCGTATCGGGCGTGCTGCAGCTGCTATGGCTGGTCCAGGCCTGCTGGTCGAGCGGCGTGCGGCTGCGGATCAAGCTGCCGCGGCTCAATCCGGACGTGAAGCAGCTGATGGCGCTGATCTGGCCGGCCGCCGCGGGCGCGGGCGCGGTGCAGATCAACCTCGTCGTCTCGACCGCACTGGCTGCATCGTTGCTGCCGCACGGATCGGTGACCTATATCTACACCGCCGACCGCGTGAACCAGTTGCCGCTGGGCCTGATCGGAATCGGGCTCGGCACCGTCCTGTTGCCGCTGATCTCCCGCCAGCTCGGCGCCGGCGAGGAAAAGGCGGCGATGGAAACGCAGAACCGGGGCATGGAACTGGCGCTGCTGCTCACCCTGCCCGCGACGGTCGCGCTGGTCCTGTGCGGCGGGCCGATCGTCGCCGCGCTGTTCGAGCACGGCAAGTTCACCGCGCAGAACACCTATTTCACCGCCCAGGCGCTGTCGGCCTTCTCGATCGGCCTGCCGAGCTACATCCTCGTGAAGGTGCTGACCCCGGGCTATTATGCGCGGTCCGATACGCGGACGCCGGTGCGCTACGCGACGATCAGCATGGCCGTAAACCTGGTGCTCAACCTCGCCTTCATCGTGCCGCTCCAGCATATGGGGCCGCCGCTGGCGACCGCCCTCGCCTCGACGGTGAACGTCTTCATGCTCTACCGTACCCTGCGGGTGCGCGGCCATTTCGAGCCCGACCGGCGGTTGCGCCACCGCGCCTGGCGGCTTGCCGCGTCAGCAGTGGCGATGGGCGCCATCCTGTGGCTGCTCCAGGGGCAGCTGACACCCTATATCCATGGCAGCTGGGCGATCCGGACGGGCGCCATGGTGGTGCTGGTCGGCGCCGGTTGCATCGTCTATGCGATCGCGACTTTCGTCCTCGGCGCGTTCACCCGCGACGATCTGGCCTTCCTGCGGCGCAAACGCGCCCCCTGACACGAGAACATCATGCGCGTCGTCTCCGGCATCCAGCCCACCGGCAATCTACACCTCGGCAATTATCTGGGCGCGATCAAGCAGTGGGTCGCGATGCAAGATGCCATGGGCCCGGGCGAGGACTGCCTGTTCTTCCTGGCGGACCTCCACGCCCTGTCGCAGCCGGTCGTGGCTGCCGAACTTACGGCGAACTCGATCGAGATGGCAGCGACCTTGCTCGCCTGCGGCATCGACCCCGACCGGGCGATCCTGTTCAATCAGGCACGCGTGCCCGCGCATAGCGAGCTCGCCTGGATCCTGGGCGGTACGGCGCGGATGGGCTGGCTGAACCGCATGACGCAGTGGAAAGACAAGGCGGGCAGGAGCGGCGAATCGCAGAGCGTCGACCTGTTCACCTATCCGGTGCTGCAGGCGGCCGACGTGCTGCTCTATCAGGCGACCCATGTGCCGGTCGGCGAGGACCAGAAGCAGCATCTCGAGCTGGCACGCGACGTGGCGACCAAGTTCAACAATGATTTCGGGGTTGAGCTGTTCACCCTGCCCGAGCCGTTCATCTCCAAGGCAGCGCCGCGGATCATGAGCCTGCGCGACGGCAGCGCGAAGATGTCGAAATCCGATCCGTCGGACGGATCGCGCATCAACCTGATCGATAGCGACGACCTGATCGCGCAGAAGCTGAAAAAGGCGAAGACCGATCCGGAGCCGCTGCCGGCAAGCTTTGGCGAGCTGGCGGGCCGGGCCGAGGCGAAGAACCTCGTCACCATCTATGCGGCGCTCGCCGATATCTCGACCGACGCGGTGATGGCCGAATATGGCGGCAAGGGCTTCGGCGCGTTCAAGCCGGCGCTGGCCGATCTGGCGGTGGCAAAGCTCGGGCCGATCCGCGACCGGCTGACCGCCTTGCTCGGCGACCGCCCGGCGGTGAGCGCGGCGCTGGCCAAAGGTGCGGATCGGGCGAACGCGCTGGCGCTGCCGACGCTGGCCGCGGCGCAACGGGCGGTCGGACTGCACGTCTGACGTCGACAGGCGTCCCTCTCGTCGGAAGAGGAAAAAGCCGCCCGAGTCGAGGGGTTTGCATCGCGCCGTTCAAGCGCTATTCATAACGGGTGCAGCACAATCGCAACCGTTTGACGTTCCCGTGCTTTCCCCTCGATACCAAGGTCGCCCAGCCATGAAGATGCTCCCGTTCGCCGCCGCCGCGCTGCTCGCGCTGGGCGGTTGCGCCGCGCCGTTCAACGCCAAGGTCTCGCGTTTCCAGCAATTGCCGCCGGCCGCGAGCGGGCAGAGCTTCGTGATCAGGGCGGCGGACCCGCGTAACGATGGCGGGATCGAATTCGGCCAATATGCGCAGATCGTCTCGGCCAAGCTGGCGGCGCAGGGCTATCAGCCCGCGGCCGACGCGGCGCATGCCAATCTGATCGTCAAGCTCGGCTATGGCGTGGACAAGGGCCGCGAGCGGACCGTGTCCTACGGCCCGGGCTATGGCGCGGGCTTTGGCGGCGGTTTCGGCGCGCCTTATTGGGGCGGCGGCAGGTTCGGCGGGCGCTTCGGCTATTATGGCCGCAGCCGCTTCGCCTTCGGCTTCTACGATCCGTTCCTGCTCGATGACGGGGTGACCAGCTACACCGTCTATACCAGCGAGCTCGATCTGCGCATCGACCGCGCCGATACCGGCCAGAGCGTGTTCGAGGGCACCGCCAAGGCACAATCGCGCAGCGACGACCTGCCCTATCTCGTCCCGCGGCTGACCGAGGCGATGTTCACCGGCTTCCCGGGCAATTCGGGCGAGACGGTGAAGATCACGATCGCGCCGGAGAAGAAGTAAGCCGCTATTTCCCCTTCCTGCAAAGGGAGGGGATCAAAGGGGCGGGTGCGCGCGTCAACGCGTTCAAAAGACTCAGCAACACTCCGATACAGAAAAAGGCGGGCATCGGGCCCGCCTTTTTTCTTACCCACCCCCTGGCCCTCCCTGACGGGAGGGGTGAAATGGGTCAGCCTTCCAGCTCTCGCAGCAGCGTGCGCACCGCGCCGTCGATCTCGCGATCCTTGTCGCGCAGTTCCTCGATGCGACGCACCGCGTGAATCACGGTCGAGTGATCGCGGCCGCCGAACTTGCGGCCGATCTCGGGGAGCGAGCGCGTCGTCAGGCGCTTGGCGAGGTACATTGCGATCTGGCGCGGCCGGGCGACCACCACGGCCCGGCGCGCCGAGACAAGATCGATCGGCTTCAACTCGAAATGCACCGAGACCGCACGCTGGATCTCGTCGATCGTGACCCGGCGCTCCGCCCCGCGCAGCACTTCGCCGAGCGTCGCGACCGCGAAATCCATATCGATCGCCTCGCCGGTCAACTGGGCATAGGCGACGAGGCGGTTGAGCGAGCCTTCGAGATCGCGAATGTTCGCGGTGATCCGCGACGCCAGCATGTCGAGTACGTCCTCCGGCACGATCGCGTCGGGCATGTCGGCGAGCTTGCGGTCGAGCACCGCGCGGCGCAGCGCCAGATCAGGCGACTTGATGTCCGCCACCAGGCCGACCGACAGCCGCGAGGTGATCCGCGCCTCGACGCCGTCGAGCCCCTGCGGGCAGCGGTCGGCGCTGATCACCAGGCGCTTGCCCGCCGCCATCACTTCGCTGACGGTGTGGAAGAACTCCTCCTGGGTCGAATCCTTGCCCGCGATGAACTGCAGGTCGTCGATCATCAGCAGATCGGCGCCGCGCAGCCGCGTCTTGAAGGCATGGGTGTCGCGGTCGTTCTGGCGCTGGGCACGGGCGCGCATCGCCTGGACGAATTCGAACATGAAGCGCTCGGCCGACATCACGATCACGGTCGCCTCGGGGCAGGCCTCGAGAAAGGCAGCGCCGATCGCGTGCATCAGATGCGTCTTGCCCTGTCCCGTGCCGCTGTGAAGAAACAACGGGCTGAAGCGCGGCTTGCCGGGCTCGGCCAGGGCGCGCGCCGCGTTGAACGCGACGCGGTTGGATGCATCGACGACGAAGCGGTCAAAGGTGAAGCGCGGATCGAGCGCCGGACGCGCCGAAATTACGGCCGCTGGCTCGACGGCAGGCGCTTCGGCGGTGAGCACCGCCGGCGTTGCCCGTGCGACTCGCGTCTCGATCGAGACGCTGCGTACATCGGGGAGGATCGCGCGGAATTCCTGGAGCAGACGATCAGCGTAATGATTGCGGACCCAGTTGGTCATGAACGCCGACGGCAAAGCGAGCCGAATCGTATCGGTATCCGCCCCCTCGATCAGATCGATCGGCTTGAGCCACTGGTCGAACAGCCGCACGCCGGCGGATTCGCGCAGGTGCCCACGCACCGTGCTCCACGCCCGCGCCACGTCGTTCCGCTGAATCGCGTCTCCAGTCACCGTGCCCGCCAACGCCCAATCCTTCTCCCGGCGCCGGGGCAAAATGCCGCCGTGCCGCCTGCTTTTCGTACAGACACGCTTCCCCCAGCCGGAATCCCCGTCCGCCTGACTTCGAAGGTCTCAATTAGGTCGCGAGACGGAAGGTCTGCGCGGCGAAGGTCGATTATGAAGATCGAACCGAGTCGGGCAAGACCCCGACACGTAACAAAACCGAAATAAACGGGATTGACTCTCAGCCCGCGAAGGATTCCCGTCAGAAATCTTATAAGTAGCTGAAAACCACAGACTCTTGCCCAAAAGGTCGACCGGCGGACGTCGCGAATCGTGGTGAATCCTG
This sequence comes from Sphingomonas bacterium, assembly GCF_028293085.1. GTDB lineage: Bacteria > Pseudomonadota > Alphaproteobacteria > Sphingomonadales > Sphingomonadaceae > Sphingomonas. Next base: position 3,674 of record NZ_JAQGLC010000274.1, on the reverse strand, counting down.
ACTTTTCAAGATTCGGGTATGGGCCAGACCCAAATCAGGATCGGCATCTACCATTCGGCTATCCTGGGCACGACAAAAAACCCGCCGGAAATGTCCCGGCGGGTCATTGTCCCGTCCGTAACGGTCTGATCAGGCGAGTGCGCTGAGCCGCTTGGTGAGGCGCGAGAACTTGCGCGAGGCAGTGTTCTTGTGGAGCACGCCCTTCGCAACGCCCTTGGCCAGCTCCGGCTGCATCTGCAGCACAGCCGCGGTCGCGGCGTCCTTGTCGCCAGCCGCCAGCGCGGCTTCGGCCTTCTTCACGAAGGTCCGGATACGGCCGACGCGGTTACCGTTTACTTCGGCGCGACGTGCGTTGCGCCGAATTCGCTTTTTCGCCTGTGGCGTGTTCGCCATGAAGCCCTCTGATCTGATATAAAAAAGGGCGCGAACGGCAAAGCTCGCGGCCCCGGAAAGCGGGCCTCTTACTCATCAACGGTGAGTCGGTCAACCGCCCAGCGGCCGATCCCGGCCAGCCTTCACGATTTGTCGCGCGAGCATGCCGCCTCGATCAGCGCCCCGACGTCATAGCCGAAGATCGTCAGGCCCTGGATGTTGGCATCGTCGATCGTCACCCCCGACAGATTCACGTCGCTGAACGACGCGCCCGCGAGGTTGATGTTGATGAAGGACGATGCCGAAAGGTTGCAATCGTCGAAGGTCGATCGCGCGAGATTGCAATCGCGAAAGACGGCCGGGCTGAGGGATAGATGCTCGAATCGCTGGTCGCTCATGGTCTGCTCCTCTCGCTCAACGCTGGCATTTCGGGCACCAGAAGGTGGAGCGTCCGCCCTCGGCGTAGCGCTCGACCTTGCCGCCACAATCGCACGGCTCGCCCTCGCGACCATAGACGCGCCATTGCTTGGAGAAATAGCCGAGCTCGCCGTCCGGGCGCACATAATCGCGCAGGGACGATCCTCCCGCCGCGATCGCGGCCTCCAGCACCGTGTGAATCGCCGCCACGAGCCGCTTCAGGCGCGGCAGCGATATCTGGCCCGCAGGGTGCATCGGGGCGATCCCGGCAAGATGGAGCGCCTCGCACACATAGATGTTGCCCAGGCCGGCGACGATTCGCTGATCGAGCAGCATCAGCTTGATCGACGCGATTCGCCCGGCCAGCCCCCGGAGCAGATAGGGTGCGGTAAAATCCGGACCGAGCGGTTCCGGACCCATCGCGGCGAACGGCGGATAGGCGGCAAGCGATTCGGTCGGAACCAGATCGACCGACCCGAATCGCCTGGGATCGTTGAGCGCCAGGCGGTGCTTCGCCGTCTCTACGATCAGGTGATCGTGCGGCAGCGTTTCGCTCGGATCGATTCGCCAGCGGCCCGACATGCCGAGATGGAAGATCAGCGTGTCGCCGCGATCGGTATCGATCAGGCCATATTTGGCGCGGCGGCCCAGGCCGGTCACTGTCGCGCCGGTCAGGCGCTGGCCGAGATCGGCCGGAAAGGGGCGCCGCAGGTCGGCGCGACGGGTCTGGATCAGCGTGATCCGCTGATCCTGCAGCACCGGGCGCAGCCCGTTGACGGTGGTTTCGACTTCGGGAAGTTCTGGCATCCGCCTTCCTTCGCGGGAATGACGGAGCCAAGTCAACGTGACGGTTTGCGCTGGCCGCGCCCTCCGCTAGAGCGACCCGGATGAGCGATACGGTTTCCTTCGGCTATGAAGAGGTAGCCCCTGACGAGAAGACGCGCCGGGTCGGCGGGGTCTTCTCCAGCGTGGCGTCACGCTACGACATTATGAACGATGCGATGTCGGGCGGGATGCACCGGCTGTGGAAGGACCGCTTCGTGCGCCGGGTGAAGCCGCGCGCCGGCGAGCAGATCCTCGACATGGCCGGTGGCACGGGAGACATCGCGTTCCGGCTGGCCAGGTCGGGCGCGTCGGTGACGGTCGCCGATATCAACCCCCAGATGCTCGAGGTTGGGGTCGAGCGCGCGCAGAAGCGCGGGATCGACGGATTGGTGTGGACCGAGGCGAATGCCGAGACGCTCGCTTTTCCCGACCGCTTCTTCGATGCCTACACCATCGCCTTCGGCATCCGGAACGTGACCGACATTCCCAAGGCGTTGCGCGAGGCGCACCGGGTGCTGCGGCGCGGCGGGCGCTTCTTCTGCCTGGAATTCTCGACCACGCTCTGGCCCGGTTTCGCCGAGATTTACGACACCTATTCGCACAAGATGGTGCCGAAGCTCGGCCAGTTGCTGGCGCAGGATGCCGACAGCTATCGCTATCTGATCGAATCGATCCGCCGCTTCCCCGACATGCCGACCTTCGAGCGGATGATCGGCGAGGCGGGCTTCATCCAGACCAGTGTCGAGCCGATGCTGGGCGGACTAGTCGCGATCCATAGCGGCTGGAAGATTTGAGCCAGCACCCATGACCGCGCCCGCCGTGCATCTCTGGCGGCTCCTGAAATGGGGCCGGATTCTCGCGCGCCACGGCGCGCTCGGCGGAATCGAGCGCGATCCGAACACGCCGCCGCGCATCCGCCGGATCATCCGCATCGCCCGGTTCGGCGCGCGCGTGCCGAAGGTGCCGGCCTATGCCGATGCGCTGCAGGCGATCGGGCCCGCCGCGATCAAGCTCGGCCAGACATTGGCGACGCGCCCCGACATCGTCGGTGACGCCGCGGCCAAGGACCTGCTCCGGCTGCAGGATGCGCTGCCGCCTTTGCCTTACCCGATCATCCATGCGGCGATGACGCGTGCGTTCGGCCGCCCGCCAGAGGATCTGTTCGCCTCGATCGATCCGGTGCCCGTCGGTGCTGCCTCGATCGCGCAGGTGCACAGCGCGATCACCACCGACGGCCGCCATGTCGCGGTCAAGGTGCTGCGTCCCGGCGTCGAGGAGGAGTTCGCGCGGGCGATCGACACCTATCAATGGGCCGCCGCGCAGATCGAGGCGATGGGCGGCGAACTGTCGCGGCTGCGCCCGCGGCTGGTGATCGAGACCTTCAAGCGTTGGACCGCGCGCGAGCTCGACCTGCGCCGCGAAGCCGCGTCCGCCTCCGAGCTCGCCGAGGCGATGACGGCGCAGCCCGATTATGTCGTGCCCGCGATCGACTGGCAGCGGACGACGACGCGGGCGCTGACCATCGCCTGGGTCGATGGCATCAAGATCTCGGACCGCGCGGCGCTGGTCGCGGCCGGGCATGACCTGCCCAAGCTTGCCAATACGCTGGTCCACGCCTTTCTGCGCCAGGCGATCGCCGAAGGCTTCTTCCACGCCGACATGCACCAGGGGAATCTGTTCGCGCTGCCCGACGGGCGGATCGCCGCGATCGATTTCGGCATCATGGGGCGGATCGACCGGCGCGCCAGGGTGTGGCTGGCGGAGATCCTCTACGGGCTGATCACCGGCAATTACAAACGCGTCGCCGAGATCCATTTCGAGGCGGGTTATGTGCCGGCGCATCACAATGTCGCCGAGTTCGCGACGGCGCTGCGCGCGGTCGGCGAGCCGATGCGTGGGCTGGCGGTCAAGGACATGTCGATCGGCATGATGCTCGACGGGTTGTTCAACATCACCCGCGATTTCGACATGCAGACTCAGCCGCATCTGCTGCTGCAGAAGACGATGGTGATGGTCGAGGGCGTGGCGACAAGCCTCGATCCGAACATCAACCTCTGGGA
>NZ_JAQGLC010000263.1 GCF_028293085.1 Sphingomonas bacterium | reverse complement strand
CGCCCGCGCGTGATCGCCGCCATGGGCGAGTTCGACCGCGCGCTGGCGGGCCGCGAGTTCGTCGACGGAAAAGCCTATTCGATGGCGGATATCGTGTTGCTGACGATCGTCGATTTCGCCGCGTTCGTGGGGATCGCGATCCCCGACGACCTGGCCAACCTCAAAGCGTGGCACGATCGCGTCTCCGCCCGCCCGAGCGCGCAGGCATGACTGACGCGATGAAAGGCGCGGTCGCGATCGTCACCGGTGGCGGGACCGGGATCGGCGCGGCCGTGGTGCGCCGACTGGCCGCGCGGGGCGTACGCTGCGTGATAAACTATGCCAGCAGCCGGGACGATGCCGAGGCGCTTGCAGCGGACGTGGAGGAGGCGATCGCGGTGCAGGCGGATATCGTCGAGGACGCCGCCTGCCGGGCGCTGGCCGGCGCCGCGATCGACGCGTTCGGGCGGATCGATTTCCTCGTCAACAATGCCGGGCGGACCAAGTTCGCCAATCACGAGGATCTCGAGGCGCTGTCGGCCGAGGACTTTATCGACATCTACCGGCTCAACACGATCGCGCCGTTCCAGATGGTGCGCGCCTGCGCGCCGGCGATGCGCACTGGCGGGATGGGGGCGGTGGTCAATGTCGCCTCGGTGGCGGGGGTGTTCGGCAACGGGTCATCGGTTGCTTATGCCGCGTCGAAGGGCGCGCTGGTGACGATGACGCAAAGCCTTGCCCGCGCCCTGGCGCCCGCGATCCGGGTGAATGCGGTGGCGCCGGGCTATGTCGGGACCGGCTGGTTCGAGAAACGGCTCGGCGAGGCAGGGCTCGCGGCGCTCAACGCGCGTATCGCCTCCCAGACACCGATGGCGATGGCGGCCGGTGCGGACGACATCGCCGGACCGATCGTGATGCTGCTCGATCCGGACAATCGCGTGATGACGGGGGAGACGCTGCTGCTGGATGCCGGCGCGCATCTCGACGTCGGGTTGTCGCGGCGGCCTGGGAAGGAGCTCTGAATTCCTCCCTTGCGGAGGACAGCGGAAAGCGCGTCTCGCTACGCAACCGGTTCGGCCGTGCGGGGCACTCGATCGAGCACTTTCCAGACGAGAATGCCGAGCGCGGTGAAGGCGAGCAGCCCGGCAAGCAGAAAGGCCGCGCCCGGAAAGCCGTGATCCACGCCGGTCGCCAGCGCCTGAGTGAGCAGCAACGGCCCGAGGATCGAGGAGACGCTGCCCATGCTGCCGATGCCGCCCTGCAACGCGCCCTGGTGCGACGCGTCGACCATGCGCGAGAGCAGGCCGTTCATCGCCGGGAAGATCAACCCCGACAGCGCGCTGACGACGAACAGCGCATAGGCCTGCCAGCTCTGCGTGATGAAGGCGAAGGCGAGGAACGACACGCCGGCCGAGACCAGGCCGATGACGAGCGCGCGTTTCTCGCCGACCCGGGCGATGATCCTGCCGGTCAGGCCGCCCTGGACCAGCGCCATGACGAATCCGACGAAGGCCAGCGACAGGCCGATCGCGCGCGGATCCCAGTTGAAGCGGATCGCCGCCCAGAAGGACCAGGTCGAGGGATAGACCATGTGCGCGAGCTGCCACACGAACCAGGCCGCCAGCAGCGGCGCCGCGTTGCCGGCATGGAACAGCGGACGAAAGGCGCCGATGACATGGGCGTCGCGCAGCTTGAAGGGGCGGCGGTTTTCCCGGGCGAGCGTCTCGGGCATCGCCAGCGTCATGACGAGCGCGTTGCCGAGCGCCAGGATCGCGGCGGCGGCAAAGGGTGCGCGCGGGCCGAAATCGGCGAGCAGCCCCCCGATCGCCGGTCCGATGACGAAGCCGATGCCGAAGGCCGCCCCGATCAGCCCGAACACGCCGCTGCGCTTCTCGGGCGGGGTGACGTCGGCCAGCACCGAACTTGCCGGGCCGTATACCGCCCCCGCGATCCCCGCGATCGCGCGGCCGAGGAACAGCCAGGCCAGCGTCGGCGCCCAGGCCATCAGGGCATAATCCATGCCGAACGCCAGCATCGAGGCGATCAGCACCGGCCGGCGGCCGAACCGGTCGCTGAGATTGCCGAGCACCGGCCCCGCGAAGAACTGCGTCACCGCGAAGATGACGAGCATATAGCCCGCGATCCGCGTCGCCTGTTCGAGATCGACATGGCCGATCGTCGTGATCAGCGTGGGGAAGACCGGCATGATGATGCCGAAACCGATCGTGTCGATCAGCACGGCCGCCAGCACGATCGGCACGGCGCGGTGTTCGAAGCGCATCTTCTTCCCCCTTCGGCTCCCTCGTCGCGGTGCGAAGGTCTCGAACACCAAGCTTACAGGGGAGCCTGCGCGGAAGGAAAGGGCTCGATTCCCCCGTCTATGCCGCGGTTTTACAGTTAAAATTGGTGCTTAATTCCACATTTACCTTCTCTCGTTAGGGTCAAGACGCGGATCGATCCATCGCCTGGGGGGCGGCGGACGGACGTTCGGAGAATGAACCATGACTGTTATTGGAACTAACGTCGCCGCGTTGCGCGCGACCAACGCATCGAACGCGGCGTCGAAGGCGCTGCAGACGAGCATCGAGCGCCTGTCGACCGGCAAGCGCATCAACAGCGCGAAGGACGATGCGGCGGGTTCCGCCATCGCTTCCTCGCTTACCTCGCAGATCAAGGGCCAGAGCCAGGCGATCCGCAACGCGAACGACGGCATCTCGCTCGCCCAGACCGCCGACGGCGCGCTGAGCGAAGTTACCAACATCCTGCAGCGCGTCCGCGAACTGGCCGTCCAGTCGGCTTCGGGCACGTACAGCGACGACGACCGCACCAATTTGCAGACCGAAGTCACCGAGCTGCAGGGTCAGCTGACCAGCATCATGTCCAACACCAATTTCAACAATGTCACGCTGTTCGGCACCTCGGACGTCAGCGTCAGCATCCAGACCGGCTCCGCCTCGACCGACAAGGTCGACATCACGATCACCGCGATCGACCTGACGGACGTCACCAGCGCCGATATCTCGTCGGCCAGCGGCGCGAGCGACGCGCTCGACACGCTCGATGATGCCCTGAAGGAGGTCAACACCACCCGCGCCTCGATCGGCGCCGCGCAGAGCCGCCTCGACTCGGTCGTCAACAACCTGACCAACAATGTCGCCAACCTCACCGATGCGCGCAGCCGCATCGAGGACGTCGACTTCTCGGCCGAAACGACCGCGCTCGCCAAGGCCCAGATCCTGAGCCAGGCATCGACGGCATTGCTCGCCCAGGCCAACCAGACTCAGCAGGGCGTGCTCTCGCTGCTGAAGTAAGGCCCAGCCGCGGCCCCGGCATGGCCCCCCCTTGATGCGGGGGCCGCAGGTAAAGGCTGACTCGCCAGACCGCCTTTCCCGCTTTCTCCCGTCCATGGACGGGGGAGGGTGGGGAGGGTGGTCGTTCGCGTTTTACGCCGCTTGTCCCTTTGCGCGCGCCCTGATCTGTGCCACAGGATCGCCATACCCGAAATTCAGATTCGGTCCTGAAGGAGAGCATTCATGGCCAGCGCCGCCGAACTCGACGCCCCGACCAACCCCCTGGACAGCTTCCGCAAGGAGACGCGGGCGTGGCTGGAGGCGCATTTCCCGCCTTCGCTGAAGGGCAAGGAAAACCCGATGGCGACGGTCGAGGGGCCGACCACGCTGACGGCTGACGAGGAGGCCTGGAAAAAGGCGTTCGGCGAGAAGGGCTGGGGCGTGCCGACCTGGCCGGCGCAATATGGCGGGGGCGGGCTGGACCGCGCCGAAGCGCGGGTGCTGGGCGAAGAAATGGCGCGGATCGGCGCCTGGAACCCGATCGGCGGCATGGGCGTGATGATGTTCGGGCCGACGCTGCTCGAATATGGCAATGAAGCGCAGAAGCTGGAGCACATCCCCGCGATCGCCAAAGGCGAGGTGCGGTGGTGTCAGGGCTATTCCGAGCCCGGCGCCGGATCGGATCTCGCCAGCCTGCAGATGTTCGCTGAAGACAAGGGCGACCATTATCTGGTCAATGGCCAGAAGACCTGGACTTCGGGCGGGCAATGGGCGGACAAATGCTTCGCGCTGGTGCGGACCGACAAATCGAAAAAGCATGAAGGGATCAGCTTCCTGCTGATCGACATGACCTCGCCGGGTGTCGAGGTGAAGCCGATCAAGATGATCTCCGGCGCGTCGCCTTTCTGCGAGACCTTCTTCACCGACGTGAAGGTGCCCAAGGAGAATCTGGTCGGGCGCGAGGGCGAGGGCTGGACGATCGGCAAGCGGCTGCTTCAGCACGAACGGCAGAATCTGTCGGGCGGCGGCTCGCTCAGCCGGCTGTTCGGGGGCGCCTCGATGGGCGCGCTGGCGAAGCAATATCGCGGCACCGACGAGCAGGGCCGGGTCAGCGACGGCGATCTGCGCATGCGCATCGTCCGCCACGAGATGGACAGCCGCGCCTTTGCGCTGACGTTGCGCCGCGCGGCGCTCGAGGCCAAGTCCAACCAGGGGCCGTCCGCGGCGACCTCGATCATGAAGAATGTCGGCGCCCGCATCACCCAGGACCGCGCCGAGCTCTCGATCGAGATCATGGGGATGAACGGGCTCGGCTGGGAAGGCGAGGGCTTCACCGAGGCGGAGCTGTCGCAGACGCGGACCTGGCTGTGGGGCAAGGCGGTGTCGATCTATGGCGGATCGAGCGAGATTCAGAACAACGTG
>NZ_JAQGLC010000245.1 GCF_028293085.1 Sphingomonas bacterium | reverse complement strand
ATGCGTCGCTGTTCAACATCTACAGCAATACCGGCCTGTTCGAGCTCGGCAGCACCCAGCAGAGCGAGGCGCGGGGCGGCAATTTCTCGGTCACCGAAAAGGACACCGGCGCCTATCTCCAGGCAACGCTGGATACGACGCTCGGCGGCATGCGGGTGCGCGGCGATGCCGGCGTGCGCTACTTCCACACCAACCAGCTGTCCAACGGCTATGCCGCGGTCGGCAACGCGATCCAGCTCGTCAATGCGGAGCGCAGCTATGACCAGGTCCTGCCGTCGCTGAACCTGGTGGTCGAACTGACCGACAAGTTCCTCGTCCGCTTCGGCGCCGCCAAGACGATCGCGCGGCCGTCGCTCGCCAGCCTCACGCCGGGCGGCGACATCAGCGTCCAGGGCGGCAACCGCAGCTTCTCCTCGGGCAACCCCGATCTGAAGCCGACCAGCTCGAAGAATCTTGATCTGTCGCTCGAATGGTATCCGACCGGCGGCGCGATCTATTCGGTCGGGCTGTTCTATAAGGACATCTCGACCTTCGTGCAGACGCTGCGGCAGACGATCCCGTTCAACCAGCTCGGCCTGCCCAACGAACTGCTCAACGGCACGATCGCCGTGCCGACCGACGATTTCGACGTGACTCAGCCGGTCAATTCGAGCGGCGGGACGCTCAAGGGGCTGGAGCTCAATTTCCAGCAGCCGCTGCGCTTCCTGCCGGGCTTCCTCAGCAATTTCGGCGTGCTGGTGAACTACACCTATGTCGATTCGAGCATCAAATATCTGACCTCGACCACGGCCGGGGCGCCGACCGTGGACGCCACCCTGGTCGGCCTGTCGAAGCATGCGGCCAACGGCACGCTCTATTACGAGACCAAGGCCTTCACCATCCGCGGCTCGGTGTCGTACCGCTCGGGCTATTTCACCCAGGTTCCGGGCCGCAACAGCAACTTCGTGGAGGGCACCAACTCCACGCTGAACGTCGATGCCCGCGCCAGCTATAATATCAACAAGAACTTCCAGGTCTCGCTCGAGGCGATCAACCTGACCAACCAGCCCGAAGACCGCTATGTCGATTATTCCAACCGGCCCTGGATCTATTCCAGCACCGGGCGGACGGTGTCTCTCGGCCTGCGCTACACTTATTGATCTCGCAGCTGCGAGTCGGCGCCTGGCGACCCCTCTCCCAATCCCTGCCAGGCGCCGATATTTGTGATTCCCCAACCGGCCTGATCCCCCAACAGGCCCGATTCCCCGACAGGAGTGTCCCATGACTTCCCGTGCCACTTCATTGCCCCGGCGGCCCGAGCGGCTGGCCCTGCTCGCCGCCCTGCTCGCCTCGGCCCCGGTCGCCGCCGTCGGCCAGGCATCGCCCGAGGCGACGACCGCGCGCACGGCCGCGGGCACGCGCGCCGACGGTCTCGAAGGCAGCACCGCGCTGCGCCCGGCGACCCCGGACCGCAAGGTCGCGATCGTCCAGGCATCCGCGCCGAAAACCCGGATCGACATCAACGCGCCGATGGCCGCGCCCGATTGGGCGCTGGCCGAACGCACCTTGCTGGCGATGAATGCCGAAGGCGTACGGGCGTTCGTCGCCAAATATGTCGACGATCGCGGCTGGCTGAAGGGCCCGACCCATTGGGGCATCGCCGACGGCCCCGACGATGCGGTGGAGCCGATCCGCAACTGGCCGCTTGCCCATATGCTCGGCGGGCCCGACATGATCGTCGATCAATGGCGCCGCATCTATGAAGGGCATCTCGACCAGTTCTCGCAGGCGAAGATCCCCGAAGTCGCCATGGCGAACGACGGCATCTACCAGCGCGAATTCTCGCCCTCCTTCGATTGGGAGCATATCGGCGAAGGCATTTCGGGCTATCTCTTCTACGGACTCAGCCGGCCGGACGACGACAGCTACCGCGTCCGCATGCAGCGCTTCGCCGAATTCTATACCGGCGAGGATCCCGAGGCGCAGAATTACGATCCGGTCCATCACATCATCAAGAGCCTGTGGAACGGCTCGAAGGGCCCGACCATGCGCCTGCCCACCGTCGACGAATGGGACGGCCCCGGCGTGCCCGGCCAGAGCCCCTTGCGCCGCACCCGCTTCGCCCAGGTGACCAGCATCACCGGCGATCATCCGCTCAACCTCGGCGCCACCAACATGGCGATGACCGCCTATATGCTGACCGGCGACCAGAAATACCGCGCCTGGCTGCTCGAATATGTCAACGCGTGGCGCGATCGGACGGCGCAGAATGGCGGCAACATTCCCTCCAATATCGGCCTCGACGGCACGCTCGGCGGGGAGACCGGCGGCAAATGGTATGGCGGCGTGTTCGGCTGGAGCTCGGTCGACACCGGCCAGCGCAATTATGTCCTGCGCGGGCCGCCCGAGGGTTTCGGCAATGCGCTGATGCTCACCGGCGATCAGGGCTATACCCAGGTGCTGCGTCGCCAGATCGACAATCTCTATGCCCAGAAAAAGGTCGAGAACGGCGTCACCAAAATCCCGATCTATTATGGCGACAAGGGCTGGTACGGCTATTTCGACGTCAACGGCAAGTCGCCGGGTCTCGGCAACCGCCGGCTGGTCGAGGCCGATGTCTATCTCTGGTCGATGAACCCGACCGACCTCGCCAAGCTCGGTCACAATCCCTGGATCCAGTATCTCCAGGGCGCCGATCCCGGCTATCCGATGAAGGCGCTGCAGGCGGCGATGGAGCAGATCCGCAACGGGGCCGAGCGTATCCGGAACGACGACAGCACGATCGGCTATCCGCCCGACGCGACCCGCTGGGAGGAAATGAACGCGGTCTCCACCACCGCGCTGATCAACCTGACGATGGGCGCGAACGATCCGGGCGGATCGGGCCATGGGCCGGAGATGCTGCACGCGAACCTGCGCTATTTCGATCCCGCCCTACGCCGCGCCGGCCTGCCGGCCGATGTCGGCGCGCTGGTGACGGGCATCTCGGCGACTTCGGTGACGGTGATCCTAGTCAATACCAACCCCGTCGCCCCGCGCACCGTCACCGTCCAGACCGGCGCCTATGCCGAGCACCAGGCGACCACGATCACGGTCGGCGGCCGCACCGCGACGGTCAATGCGCCGAACTTCGACGTCCGGCTGGCGCCGGGCGCGGGCGAGACGCTCACGATCGGCATCAAGCGCTATGCCCACCAGCCGACGCTGCGCTTTCCCTGGGAGCAATAGCGATCGAGCCGGGGCAGGTCCTTGCCGGCCTGCCCCGACTGCCCCCCGCCGAGGATGTCGAAAGCAAGCTGCTGGCCCTTGGGGGTTGGATCATGGCGCCGGCATCATGCTCCAGCCCGATCGCTGGCGCGCTTGCGGCTGGCGGACGCCCGTTCGTGGCGCCCCCTCGGACGATGACGTCCTGATCGAAACGGTCGAGCCGGGCGCGGATCTGCCCAGGCTCGAAGATCGTCGCCGGAAGTTGTGCTCGACCAGCCGGGACATCTCGCCGCGCGCGTGCCGCTGGTCGCCCTCGGCAAGGGAGGTCGCGAAATAGCGATGGGCGCCCATAATAGTGCCGCGGTCGTCGCCCGCGCAGCCCGTTTGGACGCAGGCGCGCTTGACCTGCCTCCCGGGACCGCCCACCCGCCATTCTTCCCGTTCGCGCGCCGCCAGCTCACGGCTTTCCCGAGCGCGCCCGGCCCATAAGCACGCTCAACAAGATTGATCATTGATGCGATTTTCCCGTCTCTTCTCCCGTGCGGCCAATGACATGGCGATCGATCTCGGCACGGTGAACACCGTCGTCTATCTCCGCGATCGGGGCATCGTCCTCAACGAACCCTCGGTCGTCGCGATCGAGACGCTCGACGGTATCGCGAAGGTCCGCGCGATCGGCGCGGAGGCGAAGCTGATGCTGGGCAAGACGCCCGACACGATCCGCACGGTCCGGCCGATGCGCGACGGGGTCATCGCCGACATCGATGTCGCCGAGCAGATGATCAAGCATTTCATCGACAAGGCGCATGGCGGCCCGAGCCGGCTGCCGCGCCGCCCCGATATCGCGATCTGCATCCCCTCGGGCGCGACCACGGTCGAGCGCCGGGCGATCCAGCAGGCGGCGACCAATGCGGGCGCGCGGAAGGTCTTCCTGATCGAGGAATCCATGGCCGCGGCGATCGGGGCAGGGCTCCCGGTCACCGAACCGATCGGTGCGATGGTGGTCGATATCGGCGGCGGCACGACCGAGGTCGCGATCCTCTCGCTGCGCGGCCTGGCCTACAGCACCTCGGTGCGCGTCGGCGGAGACCGGATGGACGATGCGATCACCTCGGGCATCCGGCGCAAGCATAATCTGATGATCGGCGAATCCACCGCCGAGCGCATCAAGGTCGAGATCGGCACGGCGCTGATGCCCGCGGACGGGACGGGCGCGACGATGCGGGTCAAGGGACGCGATCTCGTCAACGGCGTGCCCGCCGAGATCGAGGTGAGCCAGGCCGATATCGCCGCTTTCCTCTCCGATCTCGTCGGCCAGATCGTCGAGACGGTCCTGTCGGCGCTGGAGAAGACCGAGCCCGAGCTCGCCGCCGACATCTACGATCAGGGCATCGTCATGACGGGCGGCGGCAGCCTGTTGACCGGACTCGACGCCGCGCTGGCCGACGCAACCGGCCTGCCGGTGATCGTCGCGGACAATGCGCTGACCTGCGTCGCGATGGGCGCCGGGCGTGCGCTGGAGGACCCGGTCTTCCAGGGCGTTATGCAGGAAGCCTGAGGGCTGGCCTCGGGACGATCGGCGCAGAAGACCATCGTATTCCTCTCCTTTGGGAGTTTTGGCTGGATGCAGGTCAATCATGCCCCCGGCATGATTGAGAAATGCCCGGGGGCCATTTCGACCCGCCTCCAGACAAAACTGATACGAAGCCTTATGAGCGCAGCGAATTAGGCGGAGTTGGTGAGGGGCTCCGGGAGCTATCGAGGGCTCCCGGAGCCCCTCACCAAGTTCCGCTAGGCAGCAAGCTGCCAAGCTTCACTATCCTCTCCCACTGGAGAGGATAGTGAAGAATGTGGATAGACCCAATGGCCCGCGCGTCCTCGCCGGACGCCAGGCCAGGGCGTCAGATACCGACGCGCTCGGCCTTGGCCGCCAGATTGACCATGGCGCGGCCGGCCGTGTCCTCGGCGCTGGCTGCCATGGTTTCCCAGGTCCGGGCGGAACGCTCGTGCATCTCGCGCCGGTTGGGCAGGTCTGTCTTTTCGGCGGCGGCACGCTGGGCGGCCGCGTTCGCCCGATAGGTCTCGATCAATGTCATGCCGGCCATATCGGGGTTTAGGGCCGCGAGATCAACCTTTCGGATTCCTCGGCGCGATCAGTCGCGCGAAACGAACGCCAATGTCTTGCTGTCAGGCGACCAGGCGGCGTCGCCCGGCGACCTTTTTCGCCCACCAGCCGGGACAGAGAATGTCCTTGTCACACTGCTCCAATAAGGAGGGCGGCGGAATGTCGGCATTTTCGAAAGCGAGGGATGGATTATTACAGGATATTGGGGGAGGGGTAGCCCGAACTGGCGAAGGCAAACGGGAGGCCGCTAGTCTATCTTCGTTGGCAGAAGGCCTGATTGTGGAAGGAAAAAAGGAAAGAGAGCAAGCGCCTCCTGAGAAGCTCTCCTAAATTTCTTCGAATGCACAGTCACTATATATTGGCAAAGGGCTGATTGGATTTTTCGTGGAAAACGAAATTTTTTTAGAGCAAAAAAAGATTTGTGACAAATACGGCGTCCCCATGGAAATGCCGGATCCCGATAGTATTGTGGGTGTTGCCGAGAACGTTAAATTCAACATTTTCCCGATAAACGGCTTAAGGCATCCCTCTGTCGACAATACGAACGGCTGGTACTTATGGGCGGGGGGAGATATCTCCGAGGCCATGAATTTCAAACCGTATCATTTTCATCATTTACTGGAAATTTGCCCATTGTCTTTTAAATATCTGGCACTTTCTGCTGGATGGAGATTCTTGTGTGACGACGTTTATGAGGATGTGTGGTTTGATACATCGATCCTGACTTTTAACTAGGTCGCGTGGACAAATTTAAGCCAGTATCTACGCGCCATTCCGCTTCCGGGAGATCGCCCCCGCTCAAGCCTGCCTCCCAAAAAAGCAGCCTTGAATCTACCGACGAGGGCCTCGTCAATCGTTCCGGCTTTCACCGAGGGCGACTTGCTGGATAAAGTGCTTCAAACTCGGGGGACGACCGCATGTATCGCATCACGTTGGAATGCCATGGGGTTCCCGCAGCAGAGGGTGAGGAAGCGGCACACGACATCACCGAGGCTTTCCGGCTCCACTACCCGCACGAGAACAATGTCGCGTGCACTTTCGTGAGCGGCAAGCTGAGGCTCGTTGCCGAAAACGACCACGATCCTGAAGCGCTCAACCTCCTGGACCAGTTTTCGGACAACATTTGCGCCCACATCGGGGCATTCGATGGCGACATCGAAGTTGTCAGCATCGAAACGTTCGACTGAATTTGTCCACGTGCCTGGGGTTATCGTGACGTGGCGGTCGCAATAGCGCCCGCCGCAATAGCCCCGTAATAGCTTCGGATTCCTCGCGGGATCAGTCGCGCGAAACGAACGCCAATGTCTTGCTGTCCGGCGACCAGGCGGCGTCGCCCAGCGACCCTTTTCCACCCACCAGCCGGGAGAGGATGATGCTCTTGTCGCGCTGCGGCACGCCGTCCGACACGGGCATGAGGCGCAGCGAGACGTCGGTGCTCGTCGCTGCTTTGGGCTGCGTCCCATCGGCCGAAAGAAAGGCGAGCCATTTGCCGTCGGGCGAAAGGCGCAGATCGAAAGCGGTGCCGTGCCCGGTGGTGATCGCCGCCGGTGTGGCCGGACGGGCGACGACCGCGGCGCCGCCGGCCGCCTTCTCCACCACATCGCTGTCCCACGCCGTGGCGCGACGCAACGCGCCGCCACTGCGGAACAGCACGGCGGTGCCGTCCGCCGACCAGCCGGTCACCGCGACCGGCCCCGCCGCATGAAACAGGGCGGTCTGCTCCAGCGGGTTGGCGATGTTGATCGTCTGCACCGTTGCGCCGCCCGGCCGGGCCGCCTTCGCTGGTAACGGGGTGATCGTCACATGCCGGAAATCCATCGTCTCGCTGGTGCCGTTGTCGTGCGCGCACACGCCGAGGCCGATGAAATAGGTGCCCGCGATTCGCACCTTGAACGATCCGCCCGCGCGCCGCAGCGTGCCGTCGGGTCCCGGCACCGAGAGATACATATAGTCGCCGATCTTCTCGAGCTTCACTGCCTGTTGCCGGCTGGTGTTGATCCAGATGAGCCGGGTCGGGCCGCCCTTCACCTCGCGATATTGCAGCGAGAGCTGCGCGTTGCTCATCCGCACCGCGTCGACATAGGCCGAATCCGGATCCAGATCCTGACGGATGACGAGCCCGCCCTTGCGGTGAAGGAAGCCGCCCGCGGTCGGCGTCGGCTTCGGGCTGATAAAGCCGAGATCGGCCTGCATCGCGACATTGCCCGACATGGTCTTCCACACGAACTGGAAGGCATCATGCCCGGCCCACATATTGCCGCCGCCGCCGACCACCCGGTAGGTGCCGGTCTTCGCGTCATAGCTGGCCGAGCCCGGCAGCTTCGGATCGCCGATATCGCGATGATCGGCGAACTGCCCGATCCTGCCCGGATTGATCCTGCTCGCCCGGTGGAAATCCTGTGGCGGACCGACCTGCTGGTGCTTCTCCGATCCCGGCTGCGACGATGAAGGCGCCGCCGGCGCCTGCTGCGCGGCGCCCCGATCGGGCGTCGCCCCGATCGCCAACGCGAACAAGAGGGGACTTAGGGCGCGCAAGGTGGGCGGAAGCATCCGGGCATCTCTCCATGGCACGGCGCTTTGCATCGCCTGTTTGCGGATCACTTTGCCCTAATATCATATAGGATACTATAGCCTCTGTCTCCTTGGCGCGAGCTGAGGCGTCTCGCGGACTGCGCGCCGGGGAAAATGTCGATTCAACGCCTCGCGCATCCGTGAGAAGCTGGCGTCGCTCAAGCTGCGCTCGGCCGGGAATCGCACCCGTTCAAGTAAGGCCAAGATTAAAATAAGGGACTCGCACATTGCGCAACTATTCGTTAAATCGAGCGCTCCCGTGCGAGGCGGCGTTTGCGGCCAAAAGCGCTCGAATATTTTCCCGGATATTCTTGGCGTCCAACAAGCGTCTCGAACTAACATGGCGCGAAATTTTGCGTAAACCGACTCGCACATTCCGATCGATGCTTGGTCGTCGCAAGAACAGTTTCACCCGGGGCCCGCACGGCGTCTTCCCGCCGCGCGCGGCGCCAACACGACACCTTGGATTCGCGTTCAATGTGCGAGTCATGACATATTTGTCATGCGATAGATGTCGCAACGCCATCCCCCGCCTGCGATAGCCTGCTCACCATCATAAGGACGCCGTCACCGCAATGCACCTCTCCCCGATCTTCTACGACGCTTCCGGCCGCCGGCGCCGGCGCTTCGCGTTCGCGGTCGGGGCGTTCGTGGCGCTGGCCTTGCTGTCGGTGGCGGCGCTGGCGATCTCGATCGGGGCGGTGCCGCGCGCGCCCCTGCTGCCGATCGATGCCGAGCATCCCGCGCTCACCCGCCTGCCGCCGCCGCACGAGCCTTTGCTCAAGCGCGCGCAATATCGCCTGCGCCATTATGCCCGGCTGCTCACCGGCGCGCCGGCGCGCGGCGTGCGCGAGGACAAGCCGCTCGCCATCGCCTTCCACGTCCCCTGGGATCCGTCGAGCGCCGCCTCGCTCCGCCGCCATATCGAGGAGCTCGACTGGCTGATCCCGGGCTGGGTCTCGGTCACCGGCGCCGACCACCGCATCACCGTGTTCCGCGACACCGCCGGCCGCGAAATCATCAACCGCTCGCCGCACCGCCCCTTGCTGCTGCCTATGATCCAGAACGCGATTCAGGGCAATTGGGATGCCGCCGGCATGGCCGCGCTCCTGCACAATCCCGCCCAGCGCCGCGCCCTGCTCGACAGGCTCGAGCCGTGGCTCGCCGCCAACCAGGCCGGCGGCGCCTTCTTCGATTTCGAGGAGCTCCCGCCTTCGGCGCAGCCCGATTACCGCACCTTCCTGCGCGAGGCGAAGGCGCGCTTCGGCCGTCACGGCTGGATCGTCGCGATCGCGGCGCCGGTCGGCGAGGATTCGGGCTGGGACGTGAAGGCCTATGCCGCGATCGTCGATCGCGTCTTCCTGATGGCCTATGACGAGCATGAGCTGAGCGGCGAGCCCGGCCCGATCGCCTCCCAGGCCTGGTTCGAGCAATCTGTCATGCGCGCGGTGCACGGCGTGCCGCGGGGCAAGATCGTCGTCGCGATCGGCAATTACGGCTATGACTGGCACGGCAAGAGCGGCGATCCGCTGGCGGTCGACGAGGGCTGGCAGGCCGCCCGCGAATCCAGCGCCCCCCCGGTATTCGACCGCGCCAGCGGCAATAGCGGCTTCGCTTATGAGGAAGGGGATGAGCGCCATGTCGTGTGGATGCTCGATGCGGCGTCCGCCTATAATCAGATGCGCTTCCTGTCGCGCGCCGGCGTCGGCGCGGTGGCGGTGTGGCGGCTCGGCTCGGAGGATCCCGGCCTGTGGTCGATCTTCGGCCGCTCGCACCGCACCTTGCCCGCGCCATCGGCGATCGACGCGATCCCGGCCGGCACCGATGTCGATATCGAAGGCAATGGCGAGATCCTGAAGATCGCCGGCGTGCCTGTGGCGGGCGTGCGCAATGCGATGGCGGGAAAAGACGGCTCGATCGCCGCACTCGATTTCACCCGCTTGCCCTCGCCCTATGTGGTGGCGCGCACGGGCTACAAGCCCGGCAAGGTTGCGCTCACCTTCGACGACGGCCCCGATCCGGAATGGACGCCGCAGATCCTCGATATCCTGAAGCGCGAGCATGTCCCGGCGACCTTCTTCGTCATAGGCGAGAATGCGCTGACTCAGCGCGGCTTGCTCGAGCGGATGGTGCGCGAGGGGCATGAGGTCGGCAGCCACACCTATACCCATCCAAACCTCGCCGGTGCCAGCGATGCCGAGACGGCGTTCCAGCTCAACACGACCCAGCGGCTGTTCCAGGCGTTCACCGGCCGATCGCTGCGCCTGTTCCGCGCGCCCTATTTCGGGGACGCCGAGCCGACCACCGCCGACGAAATCGAGCCCGCGCTCCAGGCGCAGAACCGCGGCTATATCTCGGTCGGCCTGCACGTCGATCCGGGCGACTGGAAACGCCCGGGCGTGCAGGCGATCATCGACACGACGATTTCCGAGATCACCAGCGCGGTGCCCTGCGATGCCAATTCGGATGTGCAGTGCAGCCGCAATATCGTCCTGCTCCACGATGCCGGCGGCAACCGCGCCCAGACGGTCGCGGCGCTCCCCGTGATCATCGAAACGCTCCGCGCCAAGGGCTATAGCTTCGTGCCCGTCTCGACGCTCGCCGGCATCCCGCGCGACGTCGCCATGCCGGTGATCTCGGCCAGCGACCGCGCGGCGGCGGAGACCGATCTCTTCATCTTCGGCGCGATCGGCGCGCTCGTCACGGCGCTCGGATGGATATTCCTGTTCGCGATCTCGATCGGCATTGCCCGGGCGATCACTCTGTCGGCGCTGGCGCTGATCCAGGCGCGGCGCGAAGGCAAGATGGTCTTCCCCGCGATCGATCCCAACCGCTTCGTCACCGTGATGATCCCCGCCTTCAACGAGGAGACGGTGATCGTCCGCGCGGTCCACGGCGTGCTCGCCAGCACCGAGGTGCGGCTCGAGGTGATCGTGATCGACGACGGATCGAGCGACCGCACCAGCGCCGTCGTGACCGAGGCCTTTGCCGACGAACCCCGCGTGCGGCTGCTCACGCTGGCGAACGGCGGCAAGGCCCGCGCGCTCAATGAAGGGTTGAAGCTCGCCACCGGCGAGATCGTCATCGCGCTCGACGCGGACACCCAATTCGAACCCGTCACCATCGCCCGGCTCGCCCGCTGGTTCGTCGATCCGGCGCTCGGCGCGGTCGCCGGCAATGCGAAGGTCGGCAACCGCGTCAATCTCGTCACCAAATGGCAGGCGCTCGAATATATCACCGCCCAGAACCTCGAACGCCGCGCGCTCGCCCGGCTCGATGCGATGACGGTGGTGCCCGGCGCGGTCGGTGCCTGGCGGCTCTCCGCCATCGAGAGCGTCGGCGGCTATCCCGACGACACCCTCGCCGAGGATCAGGACCTGACCATCGCGATCCAGCGCGCCGGCTGGAAGGTGACCTACGATCAATATGCCGTCGCCTGGACGGAAAGCCCCGAAACCTTCGCCGGCCTCGCCAAGCAGCGCTTCCGCTGGGCCTATGGTACGCTGCAATGCCTGTGGAAGCACCGTGTCGTGATGGCCAGCGGTCGGCCGCGCGGCCTTGCGCGGGTCGGATTGCCCCAGGCGATCGTCTTCCAGATCCTGTTGGCCGCGATCTCGCCGATCGTCGATCTCGCCCTGATCGTCAGCTTCGTGATGACATGGGTCGCGGTCGAGGCGCATGGCTGGGCGCAGACTCAGCACGACGTCGAAAAGATGCTGATCTACTGGCTCGTCTTCACCGCGATCGACCTGCTCGCCGCCGTGATCGCCTTCGCCCTCGAACGCCGCGAGAACTGGCGCCTGCTCTGGCTCCTGATCCCGCAGCGCATCGGCTACCGCCAGGTGATGTATTACGTCGTCATCAAGGCCATCGCCCAGGCGCTCCGCGG
>NZ_JAQGLC010000226.1 GCF_028293085.1 Sphingomonas bacterium | reverse complement strand
GCGACGCCGGGAATAGTGCGGATCCGGGCCAGGATCGCCGTGGCATAAGCTTCATTGTCCTCGACCTTGCCGCCCGCGATCTGGATGTCGATCGGGGCGGGCGCGCCGAAGTTCAGGATCTGGCTGGTGATGTCGGCCGGGAGGAACGCGAAAGTCGCGCCCGGAAAGGCACCGGGCAAGGTCTCGCGCATCTTGCGGACATAGTCGGCGGTTGGCGCGTGATCCTTGGTGAGCTGGATCAATATGTCGCCGTCCTGCGGGCCGATCGTGCCGGAGTTGTTATAGGTGGTGTTGATCGAGCTGACCGGCAGGCCGATATTGTCGACCACGGATGCCAGTTCGGCTGGCGGGATGAGTTGCCGGATGCGGCGGGTAATCAGGTCGAACCGCGCCGCGCTATCCTCGATCCGCGAACCGACCGGCGCGCGGACATGGAGGGTGATCTGCCCGGCATCGACCGAGGGGAAGAAATTCTGACCCAGGAACGGCACCAGCAGGAACGACGCCGCGATCACCGCGGGGAACCCGATCACGAAGCGGCGCCCCGAACCGAGCGTGCGCTCGAGCAGCGCGCCATAGCCGGCGCGGAACCGCTCGAACCGCCCCTCGAACCCGCGCTGGAACCGCACCAGCGGATTGCGCGAACCGGGGGTGCCCGCCTCGTGCAGATGCCCCGGCGCGTGCGGCCTCAGCAGGTACATCGCCATGGTCGGCACCAAGGTGCGCGACAGGATGAACGACGCGATCATCGCGAACACCACCGCAATGGCCAGCGGCACGAACAGGAATCCGGCGACGCCCGGCAGGAAGAACATCGGCACGAACACGATGCAGATGCACAGCAAGGAGACGAAGGCCGGCGTCACGATCTGCGCCGCGCCGTCCAGGATCGACGGGATCACGCCCTTGCCCTGTTCGAGATGCCAGTTGATGTTCTCGATCGTCACCGTCGCATCGTCGACCAGGATGCCGACCGCGAGGCTCAGGCCGCCCAACGTCATGATGTTGAGCGTCTGGCCCGTCACGGCAAGCGCGATCAGCGCGGCGAGGATCGCCAGCGGGATCGAGATGGCGATGATCACGGTCGATCGCCACGAACCCAGGAACAGCAGGATCATCAGGCTGGTCAGCGCCGCCGCGATCGCGCCCTCCTTGACCACGCCGCTGATCGCCGCCTTCACGAACAGCGATTGATCGCCGATCGGCACGATCTTCAGCGCGTCCGGCAAGGTCGTCTGCATCGCCGGCAGCGCATCCTTGATGCCCTGGACGATCGCCAGCGTGGAGGTGGCGCCGTTCTTCAGGATCGTGATCAGCACGGATCGCGATCCGTCGACATGGACGACATTGGTCTGCGGTGCGGTGCCGTCGCGCACATGGGCGACATCGCGCATGTAGATGGTCGCGCCGTCGATCACCTTGACCGGCATGGCGTTGAGCTCGTCGACCGATCCCGGCGCATTGTTGAGCCTGACGGTGTACTGGAAATCGCCGATCTTGACGAAGCCCGCCGGGTTGATCTGGCTCTGCGCGGCGATGGCATTGCCGACGTCCAGCGCCGACAGGCCCTTCGACTGGAGCGCCTGCGGATCGAGATCGATCTGGATCTGGCGCGATCGCCCGCCCGATGGCAGGGGAATGGCGGCGCCCGGCACGGTGACGAGCCCGGGCCGGACGCTGTTCTGCGCCAGGTCGAGCATGCGCCCCTCGGACAGGCCCTTGCCCGACAGAGCGAGCTGCAGGATCGGCACGGTCGAGGCGTTATAGTTCAGGATCAGCGGCGGCGTGGCGCCGGGGGGCAGCTGGCGCAACACCGTCTGTGACACCGATGTCACCTGGGCGGTGGCGGTGCGGACATCGACGCCGGGCTGGAAATAGATCTTCACGATGCCGATACCGGGCATCGCCTGGCTCTCGACATGCTCGATATCGTTGACGTTGCTGGTCAGGATGCGCTCGTACGGCGTGATGATCCGGCCCGCCATGTCGTCGGGCGACAGGCCGGCATAGCTCCATGCCGCGGCGATCACCGGCACGCGGATTTCGGGGAAGATGTCCACCGGTGTCCGCGCCGCCGACAGCACCCCGACGATCGCGATCAGGATCGCCATCACGATGAAGGTCAGCGGGCGTGCGAGCGCGACTTTGACGATGCCGATCATTGGGCGCCGATACCGATCATGGCGGGTCTCCGGCCGCGACGGGCCAAGGGGTAAATCTGGCGGCCGGATGCTCCTTTGTCGCACGTGCGTCCAATATGATTTGACCCCGGATCAAGACGTGCGACATATCGATCATGGAGCTTCGCCACCTGCGTTATTTCACCGCGGTCGCCGATACGCTGCATTTCGGGCGCGCGGCGCAGCAGCTCGGCGTGTCGCAACCGCCGCTCAGCCAGCAGATTCGCGCGCTGGAGGAGGAGCTTGGCGTGCGCCTGTTCGAGCGCAGCAGCCGCAAGGTGCAGCTGACCGAGGCGGGCCGGGTCTTCCTGGACGAGGCGCGCGCCACGCTCGCCCATGCCGATCACGCGATCGACGTGGCCCGGCGCGCGGCGCGCGGCGATTTCGGCAAGCTCACCCTCGGCTTCAACCCGTCGGCGCCGTTCGTGCCCACCGTGGCGCGCGCGATCTTCGAGTTCCGCCAGCATCATCCCGAGGTGCGGATCGAGCTGCTCGAGCTGTCGGCGGGCGCGCAGGTCGCGGCGCTGGCGGCGGGCGAGATCGACATCAGCTTCCTGCGCGGCCCCACCGTGCCGACGGTCCCGCCGGGCATCGTCGCGACGCGCATCCTGGAGGAACGGCTCTTTGCCGCGATGCGCTCGGATCATCCGCTGGCGCGCAAGGCCAGCCTGTCCTTCCAGGATCTGCACGGCGAGGCGATGATCTTCTATGCGCGCGAGCAGAAGGGCAGCTTCGCCGGCAGCCTGCTCGACATGCTGCACGACATGGGCGTCGAGCCGGTCGTGGCGCAGGACGTGCGCGAGATCTCCACGATGTTCGGGCTGGCCGTCGCGGGGCTCGGCATCGCGGTGCTCGCGGAATCGCTCTGCGCGCTCCAGCCGGCCGGCCTCACCTATCGCCCGATCAGGGGGAAGAAGGCGATGTCCTCGCTCTGGATTCTCAGCGCGCGGAACGCGCAAGGGCTGGTGGCGCGCCAGTTTCTCGACATCCTCGAATCGCACGGCCCCGGATCGCTCGGCCCCGAATCCCCTGGCCCCGAATCCCCTGGCCTGGAAGCGCCCGGCCCTGCGCCATCGGACGATGCCGACGGATAGCGCCGGAGCATCCCATCCGCTTGACATCGCTCGCCAACAGCATCCATCCTGCCGCCGCGGTCGGGAGTCCGCGGCGTATCGCGTCCTCAGTCGAAAGCACATGATCGTGTCACCCGGCCGCTCCCCGCTTCTCCCCTTTGCCGCCGTCTTGCTCACCGCATCGCTATATCCGGCCGGCGCCCGTGCCGAGCTCGGCGGGACAATGTCCGGCGTCCAGGCCGACGGCGCCCGCATGGCCAGGCGCGTGGCCTCGGTGACGCTGGACAGCTATACCCGCCACGATCTCACCCGCGCCAATGGCGGGATGGTGCGCGAATTCACCAACGCCAAGGGCCAGGTGTTCGCGATCACCTGGTCGGGGCCGGGCAAGCCCGATCTGCGCACCTTGCTCGGCCGCTATTTCGCGACCCTCCAGGCCGACAGCGGCGGGATCGGCCGCACGATGCATTCGCTGCGCCGTCCGCCCCAGGTCAGCCAGCCCGATCTGCAGATTCAGACCGGCGGGCATATGGGCTGGTTCAACGGCGTCGCGCTCATCCCCTCGCTCGCGCCAAGGGGCTTTGCCGCCACCGGCCTGGTGCAGGAGCCATGACGATGCTCCGCCCCGTCATCGCGCTGCTCGCCGCGCTGTCCCTCGCCGGATGCAGCGGCGGCTCGGGCTCGTCGCCCACGCCCACGCCGTCACCCAGCCCGACCTCCACGCCCACCCCCGCGCCCAGCCCCGTGGCGAACACCGCCACCGTCACGCTCGATGCCGGCCCCGCCGCGCTCGGCGTCGGCCCCAATGGCTATGCCGCGTTCAACGAACCCTATGTGACGGTGACGATCTGCGCGCCGGGCTCGACCACGACCTGCCAGACGATCGACCATATCATCCTCGATACCGGCTCGGTCGGCCTGCGGATCATCCAGCCGGTGCTCGATCCGGGCCTGCTCGCCGCGCTCCCCGCCGAGACCGACGGCTCGGGCAATGCGGTCGGCGAATGCTATCAATATGTGAATTCCTACGCCTTCGGCTCGGTGCGCAAGGCCGATTTCGCGATCGCCGGGGAAAAGGTCGCGAGCATGCCGTTCCAGGCGATCGCCGATGCCGGGGCCTTCTCCACCGCCCCGTCGAGCTGTTCGGCCGGCGGCGGCGATCCGATCAGGACGGTGCAGGATTTCGGCGCCAACGGCATTATCGGGGTGGGCACGACCACCACCGATTGCGGCAGTTTCTGCACCGTCGCGGGCGGGGCCTCGGCGGCGATCTATTATGATTGCCCGGCCGGCGGGTGCGGCACGGTGATCGCCCGCGCCGCCAATGCCGCGGCGCCGTTCGAGCAATTGCCCAATCCGGTCGCGGCCTTTCCGGCCGACAATAACGGCACGATCCTGACGCTCCCCGCGGTGCCGCAGCCGGGCGTGGCGAGCCTCACCGGCACGGTCACGTTCGGCATCGGCACCCAGGCGGACAATGCGGTGACCGCGGCGCATATCCTGCCCGTCACCACCTCCTCCAGCCATCTCGGGCCCGGCCTGCTGAGCGCCACCTATAATGGCAAACAGCTCACCCAGAGCTTTCTCGACAGCGGCAGCAACAGCTATTTCTTCATCGATACCAGCCTCAATCCCTGCACCGACAGCGCGCTGATCGCCTTTTACTGCCCGGCCGCGCCGCTGCTGCTCTCGCCGGTGCTGACCGCGACCAACGGCACCACCGCGAGCGGCGCCTTCACCCTGTTCAGCCCGCTGAACGTGGACGCCGCGGCGAACGTCGCGCCCGGGCTCGGGATCAACCCGACGCTCGTCACGCCGCCCTTGCCCTTTGCCAACAGCTTCGACTTCGGCATCCCCTTCTTCTTCGGCCGGTCGGTCTACACCGCGATCGAGGGGCGCCCCGCCGGGGGAACGCAGGGGCCCTATCTCGCCTTCTGACGCGCGGGCCTATCTCTACGTCAGTCCTGGAGAAGCGGGACGCGCGGCGCGATGGCGGCGGCGGGGCGGTTCTCGTCCGGCGCGGCGGCCTGGTCGAGCAGGCCCAGATAGCCGAGCAGCCGGTCTTCCGCGTCGGTGCCGACGGCCCGGCGGTTGCTCGGATGGTCGGAGATCGGCGCGCTCGTGTCGACGAAGCGGCTGCCCCAGCCATCGGCGAGCGCCAGCAGCTGCTCGACATAGGGCGTGACGTCGGCCGCGACGACCGACGGGAAGGGGAGCCGGTGCAACGGCCCGGTCCGCGCGCTCGCGGCGATCGCGGCCTGGCCGAAGCCGATATGGAGCGGCGAGCGGAACAGCGCGCCGCGCACCGCGTCGAGATAGCTGCGCGGCGACAACTGCGCCCACCACGCCACGGCGAGGCAGGCGACTCCCTGCGCCAGGATGACGGTGGGCGCGCTGCGGTGCGCAAAGGCGGCATCGAGCTGCAGCGCCCAGCGGCCATTGTGGAATTTGGAGAGGTCCAGCTCCACCCGCGGCACGGCGCAGGGCAGGATCGGATCGCCCTTCACCGTGACCAGGAGGAGGTGCGGATGGTCGGTCATAGCGTCGGAATCGGAATCCATGACAGCTCTCCCAAGAACGGGGCGCGGTCGCGGCTGGCCATCTGGACGGGCCGACTCGGACCACGCCCCCCAGCTGGACAGAATATTCCTACCCGCCCGCTGGACAATAGCCCTGCGCCGGAGCGCAATACTGGCGCGCCGAGTCGATGCGGCTGCTGCGCGCTGCAATGCGGGGACACTATACTCAATGCAGACAGTGCAAGCGTCCCCCCGACCATATGGGCGCCGGCAGGCCATCCCGACAAACCGTCCTAACATTCGTCAAGTACGTGCGATCAAAGTAAATTTATCCCGGGAAATTATTTCCGAAGCGGCGGTTTTTTGGGAAACCATTCCCGGAAACGGGTGTTTTCGCGCCCGATAGTCACGCCAACGGGAGATGGAATATGTCGGACGACAAGACCCAGCGCTCGCCGCAGGATGCTTCTCGCATTGCGATGGGCGAAGATTACGAGGTCCAGTACTGGACCGGCAAATTCGGCGTCACCCGCGACAGGCTGCAAGAGGCAGTCGATGCCGTGGGCAACAGCGCCGACGCGGTCGAGCGCCACCTCCAGGGCTGACCATGGTCAGTCGCAAGGGGCAAGCCTGGACTCCGGAAGACGATTCCGATCTGCGCGATCTCATTGCCGACAATGCCGGGATTCCGCGCCTGCGGGTGGCCCTTGGCCGCTCGGGCGAGGCGATCGACGCGCGCCTCGGCAAGCTGGGATTGAGGCGCACGGACCGGCGCCGTCCGGGGCAATCATCACGGGAAGAGGGAGATGCCTGAACTGCCGGACCTCTCCGCTCACGCCTATCATCTCAGGCGGGCGGAAGAAGAGGCGGGACGCGCGGACCGCGCCGCGGATTCGATGGCGCGGATCGCGCATCGCAAGCTGGCGAAGCTCCACCGCGATCGCGCGGGAGACGCGGTGCCGGCGGAATTGCTGATCGTGCGGGAATAGGGCGGCCGGGGCGGTCGTCCGCAGAAACGGGAACAGGGACCATGGCCACCAAGGCAAAACCGCGCGTCGCGACCGACCTGCCGGGGGCAAGCCCGGCGGTGCTCGCGCTGCGGCACGAGCTCGGCGCGGCTCTCGGCAAGCGGATCGCCCGGTTCGAACTCGGGCAGCTGACGATCGACCTATTCGCCGGGCTCGACGCGCTCTGGGCGATCGTGCGCCGGCCCGGCAAGGGCGGTCTCGCGGTCCGCGCGGCGCATGCGCCGGGCGGCTGCCTGGAGGCGCGCGCGACCGGCCTCAAGACCGGCGGCGCCCGCGTGACGCTGAACACGGTGCTGGGCAGGCAGATCATCGAATTCGGCATTTCCGCGATCGGCCTCCCGATCCTGAGCGTGAAGGTCACGCTCACCCCGGCGGTGCCGCTCCTGCTGCCCTTCCTGTCCCGCGACCTCTATCCGCTCGATGCCCATGACGATCCGCTCGGGGCGGCCGGCACGGTCGAGGCGGCGCAGCGCGGGCTCAACAGCGGGCTGATCTATTTTCATATCGACCAGCCCGGCTTCGGCACGGTCCTCTATTTCCAGGACATGACGTCGCTGAACGATTATTTCCGCGCGACCAGGACAAAGCCCGATGCCTCGGTCGGCGGCGAATGGCCGGAGCTCGGCTATTTGCCCCCGACCCCGCCGCAAAGCGGCACGCCGCCGACCGATCCGCTCCCGGCCGGCACGCCGGTCATCCTCTCCGATGCGCGGCTCGTCTTCCATGAAGGCGTGGCGTGCGACGAGCAGGACATGGCGCTGCGCTTCGTCCAGATGCTCGGCGCCGCCTATCGCCATATCGATCTGCCGCCGACCGAGTTTCGCGACTGGGTCCGGCGCGCGGACAGGACGCTGCACGATCTGGATACCGCGCCCGAGGCGACGATCCGCCATTATGGCCACCGCTATATCCATCCCTATACCGCCGCCGAATATCCCGATGTCATGGTCCAGATGTCGGTGACGGCCTCGCTCCACGATTATGCGACGTGGAAGCAGGAGCCGATCCCGCTCGAGGCAGAGCTCGCCGCGGGCCTGGCCAGGTTCCACGATACCAAGCTCGCGACGATGCGACGCTATCTGCCCAATGTCGGCAAGGACAAGGACAAGCTCGCGGTCGACAGCTGGTATCTCTA
>NZ_JAQGLC010000071.1 GCF_028293085.1 Sphingomonas bacterium | reverse complement strand
ACGAAGAACTCGGTCCAGCCGCCCATGCGTACGCGCACCAGATTATAGCGCTCGGGATCGGCCTGGGCCGCGGCGAAGGTCGCCGGATCGGCGACGGTGAAGGTGCAGATCGACCCACCCTTGCCAGCCGCGAATTCGCCGATCGCGTCGGCGAGCTTCTCGGGCGGATAATCCTCCGGCAGCACATAATCGACCGGCGCGCCGTCGCCGAACTGCTTCATCACCTCGTGACGATAGCTGCGCAAGGAGTCGATCAGGCCGAATTGCCGGGCATGTTCGAGCTTGTCGCCGACAAGGCAGGTTGCCGGCTGATCGTCCGGTATCGGCGCCGCGGACAGGTCCGACGCGATCGGTGCCCTGGAGCGGCGCCCGTCGGCGGACGCGCCCACGAACGATCCGCTGAACACATATTGCTCGAACGTGCCGACGCCCGGCGCGATGGTGAGGGCAAAGGGATGCTCCGGCGAGCCATAGGTGCGGGCCAGCCGCGCGAAGCTTTCGACGTGCATGGGATGGGCCAGCGCCTCGGCGATGCACCCCGCAAAGGTCTCCATCAGCCACCAGGCCTGGCGGTCGACCAATTCGGTGCCATTGCCGAACTTGGACTGGACCATGCACAACAGGCGGATTTCGTCGATACGCTTGCGCGACAGATGGGGCCCGAAGGCCGGTGTCTCGCGCCCGCCCTGTTTGATCAGGCCATGTCCCCAGTCGGTCGCGAGGCAGGTCGTCAGCTCCTCCAGCGTGAAGGCCTTGTCCTCGAACACCAACCGCTCGATCGCATGAAGCGAGTCTGCCGCGTTGCTGATCCCCACCATCAGCGGCGAGAAGATGTGGTAGCGCGATCCGCCCTCGGTCAGGTCGCGGCCCTTCTCGATGCAGCCGGTGATCAGCGCCGACAATAAAGGCGACGGCGCGACCGCCGCCTTGTTGCCGTAGAAATTGGCAAGGTTGCCGAGATAGCGGTGGATGCCGAGCATCATATGCTCGCGCAGGATCGCGCGGAACGCGTCCATGTCGGCTATGTCGCAGGCCGGCTTGCTGCGCCAACTATCCTTGCCGCCGCGCAGATTGGCCGTACCCGCCGCGGCGAGCCCGGCACCACGGTTGAGCGTCTTCTCGATCAGGTCGAGCGCGGGGACGAAGCCGAAGCTGAACTCGCTCTCGCCCGCCACCATCGTCTCGTAGCAGCCGTCACAGGCATAGTTGCGCGCGGCCGCGAGCGGAATCGGCGCGCCGCTGTTATTGACCAGAGCGGGCACGATCACATCGTCGTTGAGGATCACCGGATGCGCCCCGCCGCTCATCAGCGCCCGCGCCGCCAGGTCGATCACGTCGGGCGGCGTGCCGGCATGGACGCGCAGGTCGAGCGTCGGGCTGTTCAGCGGCAGGCGCCGTGCCGCCTCGAGACAGAGCAACGTGACCGGGTTGCACGCGTCCTCCGGCACCTCGGCATCGTTTGCGATCAACCCGCCGACCGTGACCTGCTGCATCCACTGGTTGAGCAGACCGCCCTGGTCATAATTGGACGACCCGAAAAAGCCGGTCAGCACCCCGTCGGAGGCAGTGAAGCGGTTCTCGGCATGGCGATTGTCGAGGATGACGCGCTCGTCGAGCTTGACCCAGAAACAGTCGATCAGCTCCTGCGCGCGTTCGGGCGTCAGGTCGCCTGACGCGATGTCGCGCGCATAAAAGGGCATCAGCAATTGATCGAGCCGGCCGATCGGCACGATCTCGACTGTCCAGTGCAGCGCGCAGTGCACGATGTAGATCGCCTGCAATGCCTGGTGGAAATTCTGCGCGGGTTTGCGCGGGGCGACATCGAGGCAGGCGGCGACCTGCGCCAGGCTCTCGCGCCGCGGATCGCCGGGCGGCAACCGGTCCGCCGCGGCGCGCGCCAGTCCGGCGTGACGATCGGCATAAGCGATCACGCCCTCGAGCGAGAGCGCGACGGCTTCGTAGAAATCGGCCTGGTCCGCGGTAACACCCTGGGCCGTGGCGCGGTCGCGCGCATCGCGGACCATCGCCTCGAACCCCTGGTCGAGCATGGTGCCGTGATTGGGCACGATATGGCCCATCGGGGACAGCTCGTTGAGGAAGTTGAGCGCGCCCTTGAGCTCCTCCTCCTCGGTCAGATAGCGGACGAATTCCTTGCCCTGCCCGACCGCGAAGGGCGGCAGCGTGCCGATGATCAGCTCGTCGGCGAGGATCTCGCACGATCCCGACGAGGCCGCGACTTCGGGATCGAGAATGATTTCCAGCATGCGCTGCACGGCGAGCGCCTTGCGGACCACGACCGGTTTCGCCGCCAGCGCAGCGCGGGCCGCCTCGTCGAGATCGGCGCGGCCGCGGAACAGATGGCCGACCTGCTCCTCGACCAGCCAGCCGGGTCGGCCCTTCCACCGCTCGAACATGCGCAGCAGCAGCTTGCAGACCCGGGGCGACGGGAGATCCTCATGCCCCGGCGGAAGCGACTGGAGGTATCGCCAGTAATCGACGTCGCTATGATGCACTGTCTGAAGCCCCCTCGCCCGTGTCGAGCACCTGCCCGATCAGGATCTCGTTCTGGTCCGGATCCAGCACGGTCGCGATCCGCACTGCCGGATAGTTCAGGATCTCGCCCTTGAAGGCGCCGCCCTTCGCCCTGATCCCGGCGACGACGACGTCGAGCGACCCGATCGCCTTGAGCTCGATATTGATCGCGCCGCGCGTGCCCGCCGCGACCGTCTCGGGCGGTCGCGCCAGGTGCAGGCCGATGATCAGCCCGTTGCCGGCGTCGATCTCCGCCCATTCGGTGCCGACCCGCATTTTGAGCGTCAGGCCAAGCACATCGGTATAAAAGGTGATCGCGCGCTCGATATCGGTCACATAGACCGACGCGTTGCCACCGAACGTCGCCCGGCCCTGCTTCGCCGGGGTGTCGGCAAGCAGGCACGTGCCCTCCGCCGACGCGGTCACGAGGCTCGCCATCGGGAGGTCGCGACGAACTTGCCCGAGCTGACGGCCTTTTCGGTCCGGGTCTCCGCGTTCCACAGATAGAGGCGCGTCGGCAGGCACAACAGATTGTCGTCGATATCGAAGAAATAGGAACTCTCGCTGCCGTCCGGCACCATCTCAGACCCCCGCCCGATTCTCCTTATGAGGAAGGGAGCGTAACCAGTTATGCGCCGCGGGCTATCCTTTCCTGAGCGATTGCGGCCTTATCGGCCGACAATCGAAACCATTCTGGCCTTATTACAGGAATCCAATATGCGAGTGTGTCGCACATTGTCGCGCTGCGCTTCCACGCGCTAGAGCCGCCTCATGTTGCGCCTCACCGAACTGACGCTCCCGCTCCATCATCCGGACGAAGCGCTGCCCGCCGCGATCTGCAAGCGGTTGCGCATCACCCCGCGCGAGCTGGTCCGCCATGTCGTCGCCCGCCGCGCCCATGACGCGCGGGACAAGGCGAACATCCTGCTGGTCTATTCGGTCGATGTGAACGTGAAGGACGAAGCGGGCGTACTGGCGCGCTTCCGCAAGGATCGGAACGTCCAGCGCACGCCCGACACGCGCTACCATTTCGTCGCCAGGGCACCCGAAGGCGCCGCCGCCAGGCGCCCGGTGGTGATCGGCGCCGGCCCGTGCGGCCTGTTCGCCGGCCTGATCCTCGCGCAAATGGGCTTCCGCCCGATCATCCTCGATCGCGGCAAGGTCGTGCGCGAGCGCACCAAGGACACCTGGGGCCTGTGGCGGCGCAGCGTGCTCAACCCCGAATCCAACGTGCAATTCGGCGAGGGCGGCGCGGGCACCTTCTCGGACGGCAAGCTGTACAGCCGGATCAAGGATCCCCGCTTTCTCGACCGCAAGGTTCTGACCGAATTCGTCAAGGCCGGCGCGCCCGAGGAGATCCTCACCGAGGCGCACCCCCATATCGGCACCTTCCGCCTGGTGACGATGGTCGAGAGCATGCGCGAGACGATCGAGGGGCTCGGCGGCGAATATCGCTTCCAACACCGCGTCGAGGGGCTCGACATCGCGACCGACGCGGAGGGCGCGCGGCGCGTGCGCGGCCTCCATCTCCACACCGGCGACTATCTCGAGGCGGACCATGTCGTGCTGGCGATCGGCCACAGCGCGCGCGACACCTTTGCGATGCTCCAGACCGCCGGCGTGCATGTCGAGGCCAAGCCCTTCTCGATCGGCGTGCGGATCGAGCACCCGCAATCCTGGATCGATAGCGCGCGGTTCGGCGCGGAGGCGGGCAACCCGATCCTCGGCGCGGCCGATTACAGCCTGTCGCATCACTGCTCGAACGGCCGCACGGTCTACAGCTTCTGCATGTGCCCCGGCGGCACCGTGGTCGCGGCGACATCGGAGGAGGGCCGCGTCGCCACCAACGGCATGAGCCAATATTCGCGCAACGAACGCAACGCCAATTCAGGCTTCGTCGTCGCGATCGATCCGGCACGCGACTATCCCGGCGATCCGCTCGCCGGCATCGCCTTCCAGCGCCATTGGGAGTCGCTTGCCTATATCGCGGGCGGCTCGAGCTACAAGGCGCCCGCGCAGAAGCTCGGCGACTTCCTCGCCGGACGGCCGTCCCAGGCGCTCGGCCAGGTGATCCCGTCCTATCGGCCCGGCGTGCATCTGACCGATCTGGCCGAGTGCCTGCCCGACTTCGCAGTGACGGCAATGCGCGAGGCGCTGCCCGTCTTCGGCCGGCAGATCCCGGGCTATGATCACCCCGATGTCGTGCTGACCGGGGTCGAGACGCGCACCTCCTCCCCGATCCGCTTCACCCGCGGCGAGGACTTTCAGAGCCTCAACACCGCCGGCCTCTTCCCGGCCGGCGAAGGCGCGGGCTATGCCGGCGGCATCCTTTCGGCGGCGGTGGACGGCATCAAGGTCGCCGAGGCAGTGGCGCGGAGCCTGACCGCCTGAACGCCGCCGCCGCGCGCGCTATTTCCCCTCGACCGTCGCCCGCGCCGCCTCCAGCCGCACGGCATAGTCGACGATCACCTTCGCCGTCCGCCCGGCATAGACATTGGCATCGGCGAAGCGCCGCTCCTCGATCGCCTCGCGCACGCCCGGGAGCGTCTTCGCGCCGTATCCGGTGAAGCGGCCCGGCGCGTAGATCAGATGCTTGTACCAGGGCCGATCGGGCAGGCCGCGATCGTCGAGCAGCAGCTGGTCGATATCGCGAAGCTGCCTGTTGAGCTTCACCCGCCGCGCCTGGTCGAGCGTCGCGCCCCTGTCGGCATAGGCGCTGTCATAGGCGGCCGCCGCGGCCTTGAGCCGGTCGACCGCATCCTCGAGCACCGCCAGCTCGATATGCGGCGTCTTCGCCTCCTCGGCCGGCGCGCCGACGGGCTTGAGCGGATCGCTCGCCAGGCGGAACGCGCCGTCGCTCAGCAGTTTCTCGCGCTTGCGGTCCTCGCCCCGACGATCCTCGGCGAGCTTCTTCACCTCGGTCAGATAGGTCGCGACGGTATCGGCGAAATCGCCGAAGCGCTGCGGCGGGGTATCGGCATCGGCCACGCGCAGCACCAGCCGCCCGGCGGTCTTCGACAGCGCCGCGCCATATTTCAGGCCCGGATCGTCGAAGGTCGTCATGTGGTGATAGCTGTCATAGGCCGAGTGATAGACGCCGCCGCTCTCGTCCTCGCCGCCAAAGCCGAGATTGATCGCCGGCAGTCCGAGATGCTGGAGATAGGCCGAATAGTCCGAACCGGAGCCCAGCGGCCCGATCGGCAGATCGCCGCCCTTCTCCGCCGCGGCGAGCGCCGCTTCGTCGACCCGGCCGCTCTTGTCGAAGGCGCGCACACGCACCCCGGCACGCGACCGCTCCGCCACCGTCGCGCCGGTCTCCGGATCGATCACGTCCGCGGCGACTGAATTGACCAGATGCTGGAAATCATGGCTGCCCTCGGCGCCCAGGAAGCCGCGGCCATTGCCGTCGGTGTTGATGTAGATAACGCCCTTCGCCTTCAGCTCGGCGGCATGCTGCTCGGCCCATTCGGTCGATCCCAGCAGCATCGGCTCCTCGGCGTCCCAGCTGGCATAGACGATCGTCCGCTTCGGCCGCCAACCCTTTTGCCACATGGCGCCCATCGACTTCGCCTCGGACATCAACGCGACATTGCCCGACAGCGGATCGGACGCGCCGAACACCCAGCCGTCATGATGGTTGCCGCGCAGCACCCATTCGTCGGGATAGAGCGACCCTTTGAGCGTCGCGATCACGTCGTAGATCGGCTTCAGCGACCATTCGGACTTGACCGCGAGGTGCACCTTCACCGCGCCGTCGCCACCGATATGATAGGCGATCGGCAGGCCGCCCTGCCAGCCATCGGGGGCGCCGGGTCCGCCCAGGCGCGACAGCAATCTCGTCGCGTCGCCATAGGACATCGGCAGCACCGGGATTTTCAGGATGGTCGGCGCATCCTCGCGCGCCAGCCGCTTCGCGTTGGCGGTCGCGCCCACGCCGGGGGTCAGCGGATCGCCGGGATAGAGCGGCATGTCCGCCACCGATCCGCGCTGCACGCCATGCTCGTTGCGTGCCCCGCCCTTGGGATAGACGTCGCCGTCGCCGTAACCGTCCTGCGCCGGGTCCGAATAGATGATGCAGCCGATCGCGCCGTGATCCTGCGCCAGCTTCGGCTTCAGCCCGCGCCAGCCGACGCCATAGCGCGCGATGACGATCTTGCCCTTCACGTCGATCCCGCGCCGCGCCAACGCCTTGTAATCGTCGGGCATGCCGAAATTGACATAGACAAGGTCGGCGGTGACATCGCCGTCCCCCTGGAACGCGACATAGGGCGGCAGCGCGCCCGTCAGATTGGCCGAGGTATCGTCGCCCGGGACTGCCGGCTCCTGCCCGCCCAGCACGATCTTCTCAGGCCCGACCATCTCGACGGTCGTCGAGATCGGGGTCGGATAGAGCACCTGGAAGGTCTCGATATGCGCGTCCCAGCCCCATTCCTTGAACTTGGCGAGCATGAAGTCGGCATTGGCCTTGTCGTGCGGAGATCCGACATGGTTGGGCTCGGCCGCCATCTGCTTCAGCCAGTCGAGCTGGTCCTGCGAACTTATCCCCGCATCGAACGCGGCCTCGTTCGCTTTCTGGTCGGCCTGCGCCGCGAGTCCGCCTTGCGCCAGCGCGAGGGCGCACACGCCAGCCAGCATGAATCCGAGCTTCGCCATGTCTGAGAATCCCCTGATACCCTGAAGAGCGCAGCATGCGCATCGAGACGCGGCGATGCAACGGGAAGCGGGAGGCGGGCCGATGCTTTTTGCGTTCCCCGGCGGTCCGGCCGTTAAAGCGGCCTTTGCGCGGCATCTCCTGGATGACCGCGCGCGCCACCGGCAGCTTGACCTGGTTGGCCCTCCGCCCCTCGCCTCACGGCTGGTCAGCAACGCCGGCCGTGCCTACACCCATGCCATGTCCGAAATGCAGCAAGCCATCCCCGCCGCCACGCTCGTCCTGTTCCGCGACGGCGCGGGCGCGCCCGAGCTGCTGTTCGTCGAGCGCGCCAAGGCGATGGTGTTCGCAGGCGGCGCCTTGGTGTTTCCCGGCGGCCGGATCGATCCCGGCGACCACGCCCTCGCGCTGACCCTCGGCGGCGACCCGGACGACACGGCCGCGCGCATCGCCGCGATCCGCGAGACGGTGGAAGAGGTCGGCCTTGCCATCGGCCTCGACCC
The DNA here is from genome assembly GCF_028293085.1 of Sphingomonas bacterium. GTDB lineage: Bacteria > Pseudomonadota > Alphaproteobacteria > Sphingomonadales > Sphingomonadaceae > Sphingomonas. Next base: position 13,862 of record NZ_JAQGLC010000071.1, on the reverse strand, counting down.
GGCGCTCGAGGGCGATATGCTCGCCAGCCTCCGCGGCGCGCTCCACGCCGGCACCTCGTTCGGCGCGGCGCTTCTCGCCGCCGGCGCAAAGCTGGACATCGCACCGCTCGTCCCCTTCGCGCGCTGGCTCCCCGCGCACGCCCATATGCGCATCTTCGATACGCGCTTCTATCTCGCCCGCCTGCCGCATGGCGCGCCCGATCCGGTGGTCGACGATACCGAGAATGTCCGGGTCTTCTGGGCAACCGCGCAGAGTGTGCTCGACGATGCCGATGCCGGCCGCGTCCACATCATCTTCCCGACCCGCCGCAACCTCGAACGCCTCGCGCGCTTCGCCAGCTTCGAAGAAGCCGCAGCCGACGCCGCGCGCTACCCGATCCGGCCGGTGACCCCCTGGACCGAGGAGATTGACGGCCTGCCGCACCTCCGCATTCCCGACGATCTCGGCTATCCGGTCACGGCCGAGTTGCTGACGAGCGCCCTGAGAGGTTGAGGGGGCGGGCTGATGCGCACGCTCAGGCGGCTGATCGGCAGCGCGACGATCGCCGCGATCCTGCTTGCCGGCGCACTGCTGCTGTTCGCGATGCTGCGCGGAAGACCGCGGGATCTGCCTTGGACGCCGCTCGACCTGAGCGAGCCGATCGGCGCCTTCACCGGCCGCAAGCTTGCCGGGCTGACCAGGGACTTCCCTAAATGCCGCGCCCTGCTCGACAGAGCAGGCGTGCATTATATCGTCCTGCCGCCGGTCCATGCCGGCGTCTGCGGCTATGCCGACGGCGTTCGCTTTGCGCCCGGTGGCTCACGCCGCATTCCCTATTCGCCGGCCGATCTCGGCACCTCCTGCCCGGTCGCGGCGGGATTGTCGGTCTGGGAATGGAACGTCGTCCAGCCCGCCGCGCGCCGCCTGCTCGGCAGCCCGGTCGTCGCGATCGACCATTATGGCAGCTATAATTGCCGGCCCATCGCCGGCAGCAGCATCTGGAGCGAGCACGCCACCGCCGACGCGATCGATATCGCCGGCTTCCGTCTCGCCGACGGCAAGCGCATCACCGTGGCGGCGGACTGGAAGGGCAACGGGCCGGAAGCGACCTTCCTGCACCAGGTGCGCAACGGTGCCTGCAAGCTGTTCGCGACGACCCTGTCGCCGGACTACAACGCGGCGCATCGCGATCATCTGCATCTGGATCAGGCGGCGCGGGGGGAGTTTGGCTGGCGGGCGTGTCGATAATACCAATGAGCCCCTCCCCTGAAGGAGAGGGGCCAGGATCAAAGGCTCAATTCGGCAAGGCCGCCGCTTCCACCTTCTCCACCCATTTCGGGAAAAAGGCCGGCTGGCGGTTCGACCAGCCCGATGCGGTCGCGGCCGCTTCGCTGATCGACTGCAGCAATTTGCGCCGCAAATCGGGATGGAGATGCGGCAATGCCGCCGCCGAGCAGAAGGCCGCGGGCAGCCAGGGCCGAACCTCGGCGCCGATCAGCCGCTCATAGAGGAAGCGATAGGCCGAGAAAGTGGTGAGGCGCCCCTGCCCCAGATCGAACGCCGTCACCGTCATCAGCGGCGCGAGGAAGGGCTCCACCGAGTCGAGCCCGCTATCGTCGGGGATCATCGCGCGGATATCGGGGAGGCGGACGTAGAGCCGGGCCTGGGCGCGGATGCTGGCGGCTTCCACCACGTCGCGCGACCAGCGGCTCATCGCATCGTCACGGTCGAGACCGATATCGAGCGAGCGGCGGATATAGCGCTGCGTCGAGGAACTGAACCCCGCGAATTCCTTCATTTCGGCCAGCGTCATCGCGCCATTCGCCGGTTTCATCTTCGAAGCCATAACCGTTACCCCACCCCGCAATCGTGGAACCGGTTCCGATGATGCGCCCAGATGGTTAACACCATGCTTAACGCGCCGTTCGCCCGGCGTTAAGCATCGAATCATAGTTCCTGCTGCAATGCAACAAAGGTTGCGACGAATGGCGTGGTGCGCACAAAAAGCATGGGCAAGTGCGCTACATGCGCAACATTTTCTCGAAGGAACGGCCCCTTCCGCGCTGCAAAAGGGGCCGCCGACATCGGTATTATTCCTGATCCGGCCAGCGGGCCGAAAGCCTCAGCCCTGCTTGGCTTCCTGCAGCCGCGCCTCTTCCTCGGCGTCGAAGCCGGACGATTCGGGCGGTTCGGTATGACGGTGCACCGGCTGGGTCGAGGAAGGTGGATCGGACGCGTCCATCGACTCGTCCAGCGCCGCATCGAGCCGCGCCTCCTTGCTCTCGGGATTGCGCTCCAGCCGCGCCGCGATCGACGCGTCCTGACCCGCCTCCTGGCGGGGATGGTGGATCGCCTGATTCTCTTCCGGATCGCCCGGCGCCACATCCTGGCTGTCGGGCGTCTTCTGATCGACGGTGGTCTGGTCCTCGGTCATCGCCACTCTCCTGGGCTGTTACGAGGGTAGAACGAGCGACTCGGGCGAAGCGTTCCTGCGCCTCGCGAGGCGTTCAGCAAAAGGGCGTTCAGGCGTCGAGGCGGCGTACCGAGACGGTCTGGCGATTCATCGTCGCGCGGCCGAACACCGTCATGAAGGCGATGTCGGTCGCATCGCGCCCCACCGCCACCCGGGCAAGATCGCCGCACGATGCCATGCCGGTCGGATCGACGAGATGCCAGGCGCCCGCCAGCCACAATTCGACCACCGCATGAAAATCGGGCGGATCGACGCCCGGCGCATAGGCCGACACGCACCGTGCCGGAATTCCCCCTGCACGCGCCAGCGCCGTCAGCAGATGCGCATAATCGCGACACACTCCGCGCCGGTCGGCAAAGGTCATCAGCGCCGTCGTCACCCCGCTGCTCGCGCCCGAGGCATAATCGAGATTGGCGCGCACCCACGCGCTCAGCGCGGCCGCGAGCGCGCCGCCTTCAAGGCCGCCGAACTCCCGCTCGACGAACCCTTCGAAATGGTCGGACTCGCAATAGCGGCTCGGCAGCAGATAGGGCACCGCCTCGGCCGGCAATGCCCGCACCGGCGTCGCGGCCAGGCCGGCGAGATCGCTCACCGCCCTATCGATCGCGACGACGGCCTTGTATTCGACCATGAACGCGCCCTCGCCCCGCGCCCAGGTGCGCTGGCCGATACCCTCCTCGCCCGGTACGACGCGGAGCGGCTCGGGGCAATAGACGCGCAGATCCTGCACCTCGAGACGCTGGTCGGCCATCGCCGCGGCCTCGACCAGCAGCAGCACATCCGCCGCGCCTTCGATCGAATAGTCGAGCATCACATCGATCGCGAGGCGCATGGCATTTCCTGAAAATCCCTTACCCGCCGGGAGAGGGAGACAATCAAAACAAAAGGCCCGGCAGGTTCCCCCGCCGGGCCTCTCGCTAAAGCTTCTATGCCGCGTCCTAGTTCCGGTTGCCGAACATGCGCAGGATGAACAGGAACATGTTGATGAAGTCGAGATACAGGTTCAGCGCCGACATGATCACGACATGCTGCTCGGCCGCGGTACCCGCGACATGGGCGTACATGCTCTTGGTGCGCTGCGTATCGAAGGCGGTGAGGCCCGCGAACAGCAGCACGCCGATGATGCTGATCACCAGGTTGAGCGGACCCGACTGGAAGAACAGGTTCAGCAGGCTCGCCACGATCAGGCCGACGAGACCCATGATCAGGAAGGTGCCGAACGCCGACAGGTCACGCTTGGTGGTGTAGCCGTAGAGGCTGAGGCCGCCGAACGCCGCGGCGGTCGCGAAGAAGGACTGCGCGATCGAGGTGCCCGTATAGACCAGGAACACCGTCGACAGCGACAGGCCCATCGCCACCGCAAAGCCCCAGAACATCGCCTGAAGCGTGCCAGCGGACATCCGCGCGCCGCCGAAGCTCATGCCGAACACGAAGCCGAGCGGCGCGAGCATGATGACATATTTCAGCAGGCCGGGCCCGCCCATGATCGCGGCTGCGGGAGATGTCGCGCCGCCCCAGGAAAAGGCCATTGCGACCAGGCCGGTCAGCAGAATGCCGGAGAACATGAAATTATAGACCGACAGCATATAGCGGCGAAGGCCGGCATCATATGCTACGGAGCGCGTGTCCGCGGCCGTCGCGAACAGCGTCGCGCCAGGACGGGGGTCGGACCAGTTAGCCATGTCGAAAAAGCTCCTTTGACCCGGCATGATGCCGGATAAGCGGAATATCGCCCTTACCGGTAGGCATTTCAAGAGAATCCGCTCGGCGGTGTCATATCGCCTCAATACACCGCTCCCGGCGCTTGCCGGGATGACAATCGCCCCTGCCACGATACAGTTGCGCGCATGCACCGCCTGTTCGTCGCCCTGCGTCCGCCGCCCCCGATCCGCGCCGCCCTTGCCGCGACGATGGACGGCGTCGCCCAGGCGCGCTGGCAGGACGACGATCAGCTTCATCTGACCCTGCGCTATATCGGCGAGGTCGATCGACGCATCGCCGAGGATATCGCCGTCGCGCTCGGTCATCTCCATGGCAGCGCGATCGAGGTGGCGCTCTCCGGCGTCGGCGCGTTCGACAAGAAAGGCCGTACCGATGCGCTCTGGGCCGGTGTCACCCCACATCACGCGCTCGCCGCGCTCCACCGCAAGGTCGATCACGCGCTCGTCCGGCTCGGCCTGGAGCCGGAAGGTCGCGCCTATCTGCCGCACGTCACCCTCGCCCGCCTCAGCCGAAGCGCGGGATTCGGGTCCGAGATCGATCTTTGGCTTGCCGCCCATGCCGGGCTGGCGAGCGCGCCCTTCCGGCTCGAATATATGACGCTGTTCGAAAGCCATCTCGGCGGCGAGGGTGCGCGCTACGAGGTGGTCGAGCGCTATGCCCTGATGCCCTGATCCACACACCGATTGGCAGCGCGCACGCCTCTCGCCATAGTGTGGAAGGGGGTACGAATCGATGGCGACCATGTACGACAACTATGGTGGCGCTCGGGCGAACGCATGGCGTGACGCGCCACTGCGTTGGTCGGCGCGATTCCTCGTCGCGATAAGCTGGTTCAGCGCGGCTTTGTTCGGCGCCTATATCCTCGCTTATTATGGCGGCGCGATCCATGCCGGCGCGCCGCAACGCTGGAACGAAACGCTGCCGCGGCTTTACGAGGCGGCAACCCCGCTCGCCACGCTGGCGATCGGCGCCCATTTCGCAACGGGCGGCATCCTGCTGCTGCTCGGTCCGATCCAGCTGATCGGCGCGATCCGCCGCCGCGTCCCCGCGGTGCATCGCTGGCTCGGTCGGCTTTACGTGCTCGCGGCCGCGATCGCGGGTACGGGCGGGCTGACCTTCATCGCGACGAAGGGAACCGTCGGCGGCGCGCCGATGGATCTGGGCTTCGGCCTGTATGGCCTGCTGATGGTGATCGCGGCGGCGCAGACCTATCGCCATGCCCGCGCCCGGCGGATCGAGGTGCATCGCGGCTGGGCGATCCGGCTGTTCGCGCTCGCGATCGGCTCCTGGCTGTACCGGATGGAATATGGATTCTGGTTCCTCGCCGTCGGCAAGACGGGCCACGCGAGCGATTTCACCGGCTGGTTGGACATGGTGATGGCGTTCTTCTTCTACCTCCCCAATCTCGCCGTCGCCGAACTCTTCATCCGCGCGCGCCGTACCGCGTCAGTGCCGGCCCGCGGGCTCGCCGCCGTCGTGCTGTTCGCCGCCACGGCGTTTCTGACGCTGGCGACCTGGGTCTTCGCGAACAATTTCTGGCTTCCCGGCATCCGGACCGGGATCGGCGGCGCCTGACACGCTTCTACCGGCGAGCGCGCTCTGCTAGCCCTTCGTCCAGAACGATAAAAAGGGGAGCTGGAATGGCCACCACACCAACGAGCGCGCCGCCGCGCACGCCGGCCTATGCCTGGTATGTCCTGGGCATCCTGTTCCTCGTCTACATCCTCAATTTCGTCGACCGGCAGATCATCTCGATCCTGGCCGAGGATATCAAGCGCGACCTCGGCCTGCGCGACGAGGATCTCGGCTTCCTCTACGGCACTGCGTTCGGAGTCTTCTATTCGCTGTTCGGCATCCCGCTCGGCCGGCTCGCCGATAACTGGAACCGGGTGCGGCTGATGACGGTCGGCCTGGCGCTCTGGTCGGCGATGACGGCCTTTTCGGGCTTTGCGCGCAGCGGCGGCATGCTCGCCACGGCCCGCATCGGCGTCGGCATCGGCGAGGCGACCGCCAGCCCGTCCGCTTATTCGCTGATCTCGGACTATTTCCCGAAGCGCCTGCGCGCGACCGCGCTCGCCATCTATTCCTCCGGCCTGTATGTCGGCGGCGGGATCTCGCTCGGCATCGGCGGGCTGATCGTGCAGCGCTGGAACCGCGCCTGGCCCGAGGGCGGCCCGCTCGGCCTGCACGGCTGGCAGGCGGCATTCCTGATCGTCGGCCTGCCCGGCCTGCTCGTCGCCTTGTGGATCTCGACCCTGCGTGAACCGCCGCGCGGGGCCTCCGAAGGACTGCCCGAGCCCGCCCCGCACCCCGCCCCGTTCCGCGAATTCCTCGAGGAGCTCGTCACGATCCTCCCGCCGCTGACCCTGATCGGCGCGGCGCGCGGCGGTGCGCGGGCCCTGATCGTCAACCTGGTCGGCCTGGCGATTATCGTCGCCTGCGTGCTCGGCCTGATCCATCTCGGCGAGCCCTGGCCGCAATGGGTGGCGATCGGGATCGGCGTCTATGCCGTCTTCTCCTGGGCGAACGCGCTCAAGCGTCGCGATCCGCCGACCTTCCGCCTGATCGTCGGCAATCCGGCTTTCCTCTGCATCGTCGTGGCCTATGGCCTCAACGCCTTCATCGCCTATGCCGTGAGCTTCTGGGCCGCCCCGCATGCGCTGCGCGATCTGGGCGCTTCCCCCGCAAGCGCCGGGTTGCTGATCGGCGGTTTCGGCGCGGCCGGCGGCTTTATCGGCGTGACATTGGGCGGGATCGTCGCCGACCGGCTACGGCGCAGTTATGCGAGCGGGCGGGTGATGGTGGTGATCTTCGGCGCCGTCGCCCCGTTGCCCGCGGTGTGGACCGCCTTCACCACGCACGATCTGTGGCTCTATTATGCGATGCTGCCCGTCGCGCAGATCCTCGCGGCCTGCGCGCTCGGCGCGGCGGCCGCGACGATGCAGGATCTGGTACTGCCCAGGATGCGCGGGACGGCCACGGGGACCTTCTTCATCGGCACGACATTGCTCGGGCTGGCGATGGGCCCCTATCTCGCAGGCCGCGTCTCGACGCTGACGGGGAGCCTGTCGACCGGTGTCCTCTCGCTGCTGCTGACCGTGCCGATCACCTTGGCGGCCGGCATCGCGGCCTACCGGCTGGTGCCAAAGGCCGAGGCCAGTCGCGAGAATTGGGCAAGAGAAGCGGGCGAGGCGATCTAGGGCGTCACGCCGCTTCGCCCCGCTGTCTCACTTTGTCGGCACGAGGCCCGGCGGCACATTGAACGGGTCCCTCACCGTGCCGAGCCCGCCGATGCTGTCCCTCAACGTCACCCGGGCGCATTGACGCAACTCGCGCATCGGCCCGGCGATCGGCTGAAAACCCAGGCTCATGACGCCCCGGCCATCGGCATAAGCGAAGCGGATCCTCTCGGCCCTCGCCAGGCCGTCGAGGATGGCGTCGCCCTTGAGCGAGAACAGATAGCCTCGCGAGGCGCCGTCAACCACGCCCCGCACCGACACCGGCTCGAATCGCCGGTCGGCTGCCCCGGCACGCATCGCTACCGGTACGATCGGATAGGCCTTGCCCTCGACCGAGACGAGGCGGGGATCGCGCAGTTCCAGCGTGACTCGGCCGGCGCCTGGTTCGTCGTTGATCTGCAATATGCTGGCCTGGCCGAAATGGCCGCGCAGCGCGCAACTCTGGCTATAGCGATATAATTCCCACCCCGGATATTTGTTCACCAGGACGGGGACAGGTGCTTGCGCCGCAAGGGCGAGGACGAGCGAGATCATTCCGGCCTCCCAATCGGATTATCCTGAGCATAGGCGAAGTCGCGTGCGACTCAACCGGCGACGCGCTCCCGGCTCGCGATTTTCGGGCAACTTCAACGCGATCGACCACTTTGGCATCTGGCCGAAAGATCACCCCGCCGCGAAGACCCCGCAGGCGATCCGGCTGCCGCTGTTGCCCGAAGGATCGGTCATCAGGTCATCGGCATTGGCGTGCACCACCAGCGCCGATCCGTCCGCATCCAGCAACCCCACCATCGTAGCGCCCGGGATGGTGATCCCTACCGTCCCGCGCCCATCGGTCCCGACGATCAGGTTGGGCAGGTCGCCCTCATGCGGCCCTTGCGGGTTCATCGACCCATGCTTCATCCCCGTGGGATTCCAGTGCCCGCCCGCGCTCGCGAAATCGGGCGGAGCGCAGGCGCCGGTCATATGCACATGCGCCCCGTGCGTGCCGTTCGGCAGGCCCTTCACATCGATCGTAAAGCGCAGCCCGCCCGCTACCTCGGTCGCGGTCGCGCGGCCGACATCGGCGCCGTCGGGCGTGCGCAGAGTCGCCACCGCCCGCGCGCCGTCGGCAAGCGGCGCGCCAGTGCGCGGGCCGTCGTCACAGCCCGCCAGCCCCCATGCGAGCAATGCCGCCGTCCCGATTGTAACGATCCGCATGTCGTGTCTCCCGTGAATCCCTGAAACGCCAACCTACCACGCACCGCGCCGGTTCCGCAGCTCAGACGAAGCCGAGATTCCAGGTCGACGGGTTATAATTCCCCATGTTCGGCAGCACCGTCGTCATGTCGCCGCCGCTCACCCCGAACCAGCTCGCCAGGGTCGAGGCATATTGATCCACCGCGATCGCCGGCAACAACCGCCCCTGCCCGACATCGTCGGACGTGTTGGTGCCGATCGCCGGCGGCGTCCCGAAGAAGCGCCGGCCATTGACTGCCCCGCCCATCACGAAATGCATACTGCCCCAGCCATGATCCGAGCCGTCGTCGTTCGATTGCAGCGTCCGCCCGAAATCCGATCCCGTGAAGGTCGTCACCTTGTCCGACACGCCCATCGCCACCGTCGTGTCGTAGAATGCCTTCATCGCATCGGCGAGCAGCCCGATCTGGGTCGGGTGCTGCGTGGCGAGCGCATCGTGCATGTCGAAACCGCCGAGCGACACGAAGAAGACCTGCCGCTTCGCCCCCAGCTCGGCCGATACCGAGATCAGCCGCGCGACGATCTTGAGCTGGTCGGCCAGGCTGTTGCCCGACGGAAACAACGGAAAGCTCCCCACCGGCGCGCCGGCCAAAGCCCCGTTGACCTGGGCATAGGTGTCGAGCGCGCGCTTGGTCACCCGGGCATGCTCGTTCTCCAGGATATTGGCGTGGGTGCCCGCCATCAGCGTGCGCAAGGTGCTCGCCGCATTGGTCGATCCGAACAGGCTGCTGTTGTTGTTGAGCAACGCGATCGGCCCGCTCGTGCTGACCGAATATTGGATTGCGGTCTTGCCCGTCAGGAAAACGGCATTGCCGCTAGCGTTGATGCAGGTCAGCGTCGCGCTGCCATTGCCGCTCTGGAACAGGTCGCCCAGCCGTCCGCCCCAGCCCGAGGTCGCCCCTTCCGGGTTCGACGCCTGCCAGAAGCTCTGCTGGTCGTTATGGCTGAACAGCTTGGGCGGCAGCGGCACCGAATTGCCCGTATATTGCGCCTTGCTCGTCGGCTGCATCAGCGTGCCGACATTGAGCACCACCGCCATCTTGCCCGCGTTGAACACCGGCAACAGCGACGCCATGGTCGGCGCGAGGGCATATTGTCGCCCGCCCGCCAGCGCCACCGCCGGGGTCAGCGCCGTCGCTGTCAGCGCGGCGCGGCTGTGCGCCAGGTTCGATCGCGCCGCCTGATAGAGATCGTAGCTCGCCTGGTCATAGGGCGGCAGCGTGTTGGCGTAATCATTGCCGCCATAAAGGAACACGCAGACCAACGCCTTGTAGTCGGACGCGGTCGCCGCCGCCGCCTCGCCGATGCCAGCAAGGGTGGTGACGAAGGACCCGGCGGTGCCGGCCAGGCCCAGCGCGGCGCTGCGCTTCAGGAAGGCGCGACGGGACTGATCGTTGGTCATCACGGCCTCCTCACTTCAGGGTCAGATATTCGGGGGACGCCATCGTCAGCAGGATGGCGGTGTAGACCCGGTTGGCCGACCCTCCCGAGGCGGTGGCCGAAATGCTGTCGACTGCCCCCTTGATCGCGGCCATGGTCGCGGCGCTCAATTGCCCCGCCGCCATCACCAGATTGACCTCGTCGATCAGCGCTTGGCTGTCCGCCGCCTTGGTCAGGATATCGGTATAATCCGCCTTGATGTCGGGCACGCCGCCGCGCACGTCGATCCCCGTCCCGATCGCGACCTGCATGTAATTGATATAGGCGACGACGCTCAGTTCGTTGGTGATCTGAAATTCGGGCGCGACCAGCCCGGCGGTCGAGATCGCGGTGTTGGGCGGCGAATAGCCGGGCCGGAAGAAGTTGAAGACCGAGCTGCTGCGCCCCATCGATTCGGCCAGCCTCGTGCTCGAGCTGCTGGTGTCGCCGATCGACCAGGCCCCCGTCGTCGAGGTCGCGCCGTACGCCCGCGCCCAGCCGGTCAGCCGCATCACCGGCTCGCGCAGCTTGCCCGCGGTGGTGGCCGTCAGCGCGGCGTCGCCCCGCGCTTCGGCATCGAGCAGGATCGCCCGAACCACCGCGCGCAGATCGCCGCGCACGCCCGAGCCATTGTCGGCGAACACCGATGCCACCCGCCCGACATAGGCGGAAGAAGGATTGCTCGTGACGAGGCGCTGGATCAGCTGTTTCGAGACGAAGGGCGGCACATTGGCATGAACGAAGATCGTGTCGAGCGCGAGCTTGACCGCGTCCATCCCCGCCATGCCCGCCGGCACGCTCGCGCCGAGAAAGCTCGACGCGCCGGTTTCGTGCGCGCTGGCATTCATCACCAGCGGGCGGCGATAACGGTCCGGGGTGGTCGAATCATTCGAGTCCAGCGTCAGCCCGGTGAACACCCGCGCCAGCCCCGACACGTCGGCCAGAGTGTAGGTCTCGATCGGCTTGCCGCCCGACATCTTGAGGCTGCCGTCCATGTTGAGCTGGTAGAGCCCGAGCGTGAACAGCTGCATCAGCTCGCGCGCATAATTCTCGTCGGGCACCGATCCGGTCGCGGGATTGGCCTTCCGGTTGCCGAGAAAGGTCAGGTACGACGCCATCGCCGCATTGGTGGTGACCTTGTCGAGCAGCGTACGGAAATTGCCGAAGGCATTGTCCATCAGCACATCGACATAGGCCGCGGTCGCGAACTGCTTCCAGTTCAGGTTCAGTCCGCTGATCCCGACCACCATCATTTCGAGCAGCGCCATGCCGACGCGCTGGCGCAGCTGGCCCGGCTCGACGATCATCTGTCGCCAGATCGTGTTGTCGAAACCGCCTTCATTGTTCATCGAGGTGGCGACGTTGAGCCCCGCCCCGACCAGCCAGTCCCAGTGCGAGATCGATCGCGGCCGCGCAAACTGGTCGGTCAGCCAGCCATCGAAGCTGGCCGACTGGACGGCCGCGATCTCCGCCTTGGTCGCGCCGAACGTCGCCTGGGCGAGGAAGCGGCTGGCCTGTGCAGGCGTGATCGCGACCGCGGTGGAGGTCGGCGCGGGCGTCGGCGTCGGCGAGGACCCGGTCGAGCCGCCGCCCGAACAGGCGGCGAGCACCGCCGCCGGCGCAAGCGCCAGCACCGCGGCCAGCGCACCGCGCGATACCCCGTCATCGCGCGAATCGCCCCCGGCCTCGTCGACAGGCGCCTCGCCCATCGCGTACAGATCTTCCATCGCGGCCCCCTCCCGGTTCCGTCGGCGCCGTTGCCCGGCGTCTGGATATGAAGGGAGGCTATCAGGCCCGCGGAGGCGCGGCCACCAATGCTTTGTAAGAATAGGTCAAAGGGCCCGTATCGGCTTTTTTGTCACAGGCGGGCGCAGTCCGGCTTTCCAGCGCTGGTCTTCGGCATTCCGCGGCTGTTTCCGCTCACAGCACAGCGGCGATGGCGGCGATGGTCATTATTGCGCCGCTAAAGCGCTGCCCTACCGCGAAATTACCCCCATTTTCGGCTCTTCCGTCATCAACTCCTTAACCATCATTGGTTAGACGACCTGCATGCCGCGCCGCATTCGCTCCCTGCTCGCCATACTCCGCGACGAGGTCCAGCTCTATGCCAGCAGCAGCGAGGAGATCGCCGGCCGCACCAATCTGCTCGCGCTCAACGCCACGATCGAGGCAGCGCGCGCCGGCGATGCCGGGCGCGGCTTCACCGTCGTCGCCAGCGAGGTGAAGACGCTGGCGCAGCAGGCCCGCGCCTCCTCCGTCAAATTCCGCACCGACGTGTTCGAACGCCTGTCGCTCGGCGCGCACATCGCTGACGAGATGGTCGCCGAGATCGAGGGCACCCGCCTGATCGAGCTCGCCCAGGCGATGATCCAGAACATGTCGCGCGTGCTCTACGGCCGCAGCGTCGACCTCAGGCTGTTCGCCACCGATGCGGAGATCGTCGCCGCGACGCTCGATCCCTCGCCCGCAAAACTCAGGGCGGCGCAGGCGCGGCTGAAGCTGCTGACCGACACCTCGCCTTATTATCTCAACGCCTTCGTCGCCGACGCGCGCGGCCGGGTGATCGCCTCGGCGCATCCCGACGCCGCCGTAACCAAGGTCGATCTCACCAACGCCACGCAATACAACAACGCCATGGCGAGCCAGCGCACCGGCGAGTGGTTCACCGACGAGGTCTGGCAGAATCCCTATTCGGCCAATCGCGCGGTGCTGGTGTTCGTCACCGGCGTGCGCGCATCGGGTGCCGACGGGACGCCCGCCGGCGTGCTCTATCTCGAATTCGACTGGGAGGGGCAGATCCACGCGATGATCTCCGATCGCAATTTGTTCAGCGAGGCGGATCGCGCCCGCACCCGCATCTGCGTGGTCGACGAGGCGGACCGGATCGTCGCCGCGTCCTGGGCGGGCAGCTTCGGCGAGCGCATGCCGCTCCCCGGCGGTGCGGCGCGCGGGATCGATCCACGGCCGGATTCGATCGTCGCCTTCGCCACCGCCGCGCCCTATCACGGCTTTGCCGGGCTCGGCCTGCGCTGCGTCATCGAGCAGAAGACGATCAGCAGCGCGGAGATCGAGCATGCGCTGCGCTCGCTGGAGACGAAGGTGGCGTGACGGCGCCAGGTCAGCGCCCGGATTCGATTTCACTCAAATCGAACCATCTCTTTCCGGGCGTGTCGAGCGAAGTCGAGGCACCTTGGCTGGTGCAACGCGGGTTTCCCGACATCGCTCGAAACGAACGGGGTGAGTCGATCCGCTCTGTTGAAATCAGGCCTACGCCGCCGCGCGCACCGCGACAGCCTCGCCCCGCCGCACGATCGGCCGGAACACCACACTCAACAGCATCACGTCGTTTCCCGTCCCCACCGGCGGCGGCATCAGCGTGAAGGCCGCCGGGGACTGGCACCGGTACAGGCTGCCGCCCACGCCCTCCATCGCATCGGGGATGATCGTCGCCGGAATCGGCGCCTTGTCGTTCAGCCCGGGCGCGCCGAACTCGTCGACGCGGTGGAAGCTCATCTCCTCCAGCTCGACCCAGTCGAACAGCTGCCCCCAGCGCACCGCCACCGAATAGGCCCCGTGCCCGACGGACACGGTCGCCGCATAATAGCCGTCATGCGTTGCCCAGGCCTCGGCCTCGATCAGCGCCTGGCCGCGCTCGTCCATCAGGATGACGGGCAGCCTGATCGGCTCGCCCTTGAAATCCGCGCCCTTGAAATCGAGCCCGAAGCGGCTGGTGACGAGGAAGGACAGGCTCAGCGGCAGGCCGTGGCGACGGAATTCGCCGGGCAGGAACATG
>NZ_JAQGLC010000203.1 GCF_028293085.1 Sphingomonas bacterium | reverse complement strand
CCGCGGGCAGGGCCGGCGACGTCACCCTGATCGCGATCCCGGACAAGGCCAGCAGCGTCAGCATCGCCAGCGTCGCCGCCGGCACGCGCCAGCGCCGGCTCGCGGCGAGGATCAGCGTCCCGGCGATCACCATGGTAAGGCCGGACAGCGCATAGGTGCCGACCCACTTCGCCACCCAGGCAATGCCGATCACCGGCACCCAGATCACCCCGAGCGGATTCCACGGATAGCCGGTCAGCATCGTCGCGCGCAGCCATTCGGTGACGATCCACGCCGCACCGAAGACCAGCGCATAGGCCATGCCGGGCCGCGTTCCCATGTCGCCCGCCGCGCACGGGCTGGCGAGGCGCCAGGCGAGGCCGGCGGCGATCATCGGATAGATCGCCAGATACAGCGACGCCAGCAGCACCCCGACATAACCGAGCCATTGCGGCATCGCGTCCTGATAGACGAACGGATGCTGCAGCCAGTTATTGCCCAGCGCGAAATGCCCGATGCCGAACAGCCAGCCGCGGAGCAGCGCCTGTTTCAGGCTCGGCGCGTCATGGACGAGCCACATCCAGGCCGCGAGGCAGGCAAGCGTGACCGGCCAGAGATCGAGCGGCGCGAATCCGGTTGCGGCGAGGGCTCCCAAGGCGAAGGAAACCAGGCCCGAATGGCTCGTCGCTGCCCGTTTCAGCGTCTGAACATGGTTGTCGAGCACGGCTATTCCTGTTTCCGTCATGCCGGACTTGTTCCGGCATCCACCAGGCCGCGAGTGCCTCGGCAGATCGTATGCGGAACGGTGGACCCCGGAACAAGTCCGGGGTGACGAACGACCTGAATTGGCGTTATGGCACCCTCATGACGCTCCGCCCTTTCCATCTCGCCTTTCCCGTCCACGACATCCCCGCCGCCCGCGCCTTTTACGGCGGCGTGCTCGGCTGCCCCGAGGGGCGCAGCGCCGAGGCATGGATCGATTTCGACCTGTTCGGCCATCAGATCGTCGCGCATCTCGATCCGGCGGCAAAGCCGGTTGCGGTGGCCAACCCGGTCGACGGCCATGACGTGCCCGTGCCGCATTTCGGTGTGGTGCTGACCATGGCGGACTGGGAGGCGCTGGCCGGGCGCGTCCACGCGGCCGGCATCCCCTTCGGGATCGCGCCGCATATCCGTTTCAAGGGCCAGCCGGGCGAGCAGGCCACGATGTTCTTCCGCGATCCCAGCGGCAACGCGCTCGAGTTCAAGGCGTTCGCCGATGACAGCATGCTGTTCGCGACCTGAAAGGCCCTGGATGTCCGATCCGATCACCGTCGATATCCCCCACAAGCTCGGCCTCGCCTCGGCGCGGGCGCGCATCGACAAGGGCGTGGGCAAGCTCGCCTCCTTCGTGCCGGGCGGCGCCGTCACCGAGCATCGCTGGGAGGGCGACACGCTGATCTTCACGGTCGAGGCGATGGGCCAGCGCGTCGCCAGCCGCCTCGACGTGATGGAGACCAGGATCCATGCGAGTTTCGATCTGCCGCCGATGCTCCGGCTCTTCGCCAGCAAGATCCGCGAGAAACTGACCAGGGACGGCGCGAAGCTGCTCAAATAGGGCGAACCCTAATCGCTCTCGATCCGGATCACCCCGATCCGCAGCAGCTCCTCCGCGCCGCGCGCGAAATTGGTCAGCATCCCCTCCAGGAACTGCTCGAGCTCGCGGTCCCGGATCACGCCGATCGGCAAGGTGACGCCGCCACGCACATCCTCGATCAGCAGGCCCGTCTCGATCATCCGCGCCACGTGCCGGCGGACGGTTTCGCGCGGCAGGCCGCTCGCCGTCGCGATCGCGTTGCGCGAGATCGGCACGACCCATTCGCGCGGCAATATCTCGGTCCCCGCGAATCGCTCGGGAATCGTCCGCTCGCGCATCAATTTCTGCACATTGGCGACCGAAACGGTCGAGTAGATCAATAATTCAGTCGGCCCGATCGGCGTCGCCGCGGCGAGCGTTCGGTGCATCGTCAGGAACAGATTCATCAGCGACGTTGCCGCGACCCGCCAATTCTCCTGCATTTTGGCAGGGTTAGTGACAATACGTTCGCTCATGGGCTGCCCCGTTGCACGAAAAAAGCTGCGCGGGCCGTGCTACCCATCATGGGTAACACGATAAATCTCCTAAACTATCAGTGAGGTGTACGGAAGCTATACCATGTTCCGAGGGGGACGGATCGGATCTGCGCGAAAGCGCGTCTGCCGTTGGGAAGGAGCGCTGGCGCCGAAAGGCTGCGGTGCGCGACACGGGCTGCGGCGGCTTCGGGGGGAGCCGGCCGCAGCCCGAATTCCCTCCGGGGCCTATTTCGCCGCCACCCGCCAGATCACATTGCCGACATCGTCCGCCACCAGCAGCGCGCCGGTCTTGTCGGTGATCACGCCGACCGGCCGGCCCTGCGCCGCGCCGTCCTTGTTCAGGAAGCCGGTCAGGACGTCGACCGGTTTGGCGCCCTTGGCCGGGAAGCCCAGGTCGCCGAACGGCACATAGATCACCTTGTAGCCCGATACCGGCGCCCGGTTCCACGATCCGTGCTGGCCGACAAAGGCGCCATTGGCGAAGTTCGGCCCGAGCTTCGCATCGCCCGCAAAGGCCAGGCCGAGCGAGGCTGTGTGCGGCCCCAGCGCGTAATCGGGCCGCTTCGAATATTGCTGCAGCGCCACGTTGGTCGGCTCGACGCGATTGTCGGGATAGCCGCCCCAATAGAACCAGGG
The DNA here is from genome assembly GCF_028293085.1 of Sphingomonas bacterium. GTDB lineage: Bacteria > Pseudomonadota > Alphaproteobacteria > Sphingomonadales > Sphingomonadaceae > Sphingomonas. The sequence continues at coordinate 3,415 of NZ_JAQGLC010000203.1, read as the reverse complement.
CCAGCCGAAATGGTCGCCCATCTCGACCGCGCTCATATAATCGGGCGGCACATCCGATCCGAGCATGTCGCGCTCGTTGACGGTGACCCATAGCGCCCCCGATTTCGGCTCGAACGCCAGCCCGTTGGGATTGCGCAGCCCCGCCGCAAAGATGCGGAAGGTCTTCGCCTCGGGATAGACCTGCAGGATGTTGGCGCGGAATTTCTCCGCATCCATCCCGTTCTCGGCGATGTTGGTCGAGGATCCGACCGTTACGAACAGCGTCTTGCCGTCGGGCGCCGCGATCACGTTGCGCGCCCAGTGATTGCCGCCCGGGTTCAGCTTGATCACGGTCTCGGGCTTGGCGGTGATCCTGGTGTCGCCCTCCTTATAGGGCACGCGGACCAGCGCATCGGTGTCGCCGATATAGAGATACCCCCCCATCAGCGCCATGCCGAAGGGCGAATTGAGCCCGGAGATCAGGATCGTGCGGTTCTCCGCCACCCCGTCGCCGTCCGCGTCGCGCAGCAGCGTGATGCGGTTGGCGGAAGGGCCGCCGGCGCCGCCCTTCTTCATCAGGTAGCCCATCACCCATCCGGCCACGCCGCCGCCCTCGCGCGGCGGCGAATTGGTCTCGGCGACCAGCACGTCGCCATTGGGCAGCCGGTAGAGCCAGCGCGGATGATCGAGCCCGCGCGCGAACGCCTTGACCGCCAGCCCCGCCGCCGGCGTCGGCATCACGCCCTGCGGCCAGCCGACCGCATCGGCCACCTTGATCGTCGGAAAGCTCTGCACGCGTGGCGGCGTGATCTGCGGCGTCTTGCCCGTCACCGCCTCGGTCTTGAGCTGCGCCATGTCGGGCGAGCTCAGCCACAGCCAGAAAGCGGCCGCCGCGACGATGAGGATTCCGGTGATGATGAGGATGTGTCTGCGCATGAGATAAGGTTACGCCAGCGAAGGGGCTAAAGGAAGAGGGGCCGCGTCACTTATACCTCCCACGCCGCGCTTGTTCCGGACAGGAAAAGGCCGCCGGCGCGGGAACGCCGGCGGCCTGCGAGCGCATGCGCTCGGGGAGACTAACCGCGCAGGTCGAACCGATCCGCGTCCATCACCTTGGTCCACGCCGCAACGAAATCGGCAACGAACTTGCCGCCGGCATCGCTCGCCGCATAGACCTCGGATACTGCCCGCAGCTGCGAGTTCGATCCGAACACCAGGTCCGTCCGCGTCGCCGTCCATTTCTGCGCATTGGTCTTGCGGCAGGTGCCGGCAAACTCCTCGTCGCCCGCTTCGTCCACTTCCTTCCACGCAGTGCCCATGTCGAGCAGGTTGACGAAGAAATCGTTGGTCAGCTGCCCCGGCCGATCGGTCAGCACGCCGTGCTGCGAGCCGCCATGATTCGCGCCCAGCACGCGCAGGCCACCCACCAGCACGGTCATCTCCGGCGCGCTCAGCCCGAGCAGTTGCGCGCGATCGAGCAGCAATTCCTCGGTCGGCACGCTGAACCGCACCGACAGGTAATTGCGGAACCCGTCCGCCTTGGGCTCGAGCACGTCGATATTGGCGATATCGGTCTGCTCGGCGCCGGCATCGGTGCGCCCGGGCGTGAACGGCACCGTCACCGCCTGGCCGCCATCCTTCGCCGCTTTCTCCACCCCGGCCGCGCCGCCCAGCACGATCAGGTCGGCGATGCTGACCTTCTTGCCGCCACCTGCGCCGTCAAAGTCGCGCTTGATGCCCTCATAGACGCCGAGCACCTTGGCCAGCTTGGCCGGCTCGTTCACCGCCCAGTCCTTTTGCGGGGCCAGCCGGATGCGCCCGCCATTGGCGCCGCCGCGATGGTCCGATCCGCGATAGGTCGAGGCGGATGCCCAGGCCGTCGCCACCAGCTCGGCCACGCTCAGCCCCGAACCGAGGATCTTGCCCTTCAGCGCCGCCACGTCGCCCGCATCGATCGCCGCATAATCGGCCTTGGGGATCGGATCCTGCCAGATCAGATCCTCCGCCGGCACCTCCGGCCCGAGGTAGCGCGCCTTGGGCCCCATGTCGCGGTGGCACAATTTGAACCAGGCGCGGGCAAAGGCATCACCGAACGCCGCGGGGTCGTTCCGGAACCGGTCGGCGATTTCGCGATAGGCAGGGTCCATCTTCATCGCCATGTCGGCGGTCGTCATCATCGTCGGCAGCCGCCGCTCGGGGCTGTGCGCGCCGGGCGCCAGGTCCTCGGGCTTCTGGCCGATCGGCTGCCATTGCTTGGCGCCCGCCGGGCTGCGCACCAGCTCATAGTCGTAATCGAGCAGCATGTGGAAAAAGCTCATGTCCCAGCTGATCGGCGTCGGCGTCCAGGCGCCTTCGATGCCGCTGGTGATGGTATGGTCGCCCACGCCCGATTCATGCCCGCTCTGCCAGCCCAGCCCCTGCTGCGCGATATCCGCGCCTTCCGGCTCCGCACCGACCAGCGAGGCATCGCCCGCGCCATGCGCCTTGCCGAAGGTATGGCCGCCCGCGACCAGCGCGAACGTCTCCTCGTCGTTCATCCCCATCCGCGCAAAGGTCTCGCGGATGTCGCGGCCCGACAGGAGCGGATCTGGATTGCCGCCCGGCCCTTCGGGATTGACGTAGATCAGGCCCATCTGGATCGCCGCGAGCGGGTTTTCCAGCACCATCTCGCGCTCCGGCTGGATGCGCGTCTGGTTGTCGGCATGGCCGACCCATTGTTCCTCGGTGCCCCAGTAAATGTCCTTTTCGGGCTCGAAGACGTCGGCGCGGCCGCCGCCAAAGCCGAACACGGGCCCGCCCATCGATTCGATCGCGACATTGCCCGCCAGGATCAGCAGATCGGCCCAGCTCAGCTTGCGGCCATATTTCTGCTTGATCGGCCAGAGCAGCCGGCGCGCCTTGTCGAGATTGGCGTTGTCCGGCCAGCTGTTGAGCGGGGCGAAGCGCTGCGTGCCCGAGGAAGCCCCGCCGCGCCCGTCGCCGGTGCGATAGGTGCCGGCGCTGTGCCACGCCATGCGGATGAAGAAGGGGCCGTAATGCCCGTAATCGGCCGGCCACCAGGGCTGGCTGTCGGTCATCAACGCGGTCAGGTCGGCCTTGAGCGCGGCATAGTCGATCGACTTGAACTCGGCCGCATAATCGAAATCGTCGCCCATCGGATTGCCGGATAGGCCGTTCTGCTGGAGGATCTCCAGCGAGATCTGGTTCGGCCACCAGTCCCGGTTGGTCCGCCCGAGCAGCGATCGCAGCGCGGCAGGTTCTTTCATCGGGCAGCCCAGCGGGTCGCCGCTCGTTTTCGCGTCCATGTCGGTCATCCTCATCTTGTCGTTGAACCTTGCCCGCAGAGCCTAGGCCCGGCGCGTAGGATGAGGGAAACGATTAAACTCGGTTAGTACCGATCGGAAAATCGATCACAGCGGGGGTGGGGGGGGGGGTG
>NZ_JAQGLC010000162.1 GCF_028293085.1 Sphingomonas bacterium | reverse complement strand
CTTCCTCGGCATGCGCGCCGGCGTCGCATTTCTCGACGACGATCTGGATGTTGGCGCGGCTGGCATAGTCCAGGCTGCCGACCAGGAACTCGCTGAGATAGGCGGCGCTGGGGTTGCTGTAGAGCAGGCCGATCCGTACCGGCTGCGCGCCGGCCAGGCTGCGCGCGGCGGGGTTGGGCGAGTAGCTGAGCGCGGCGATCGCGGCGTTGACGACCTCGCGGGTGGAGGGTCGGACATTGCCCTCGCCGTTCAGGACCCTGGAAACCGTCATCGGCGATACGCCGGCCTCGCGTGCGACATCGCTGATGGTGGCGTTGCTGCGCTGCCGCCGGGACGTTGGTTGGTTCAAGCCTTATGCTCCTCCGCGCCGTCGCTACGATGTCGCGCTGCGACGCGCAATGTGGACGATCCCCCAAAAAAAAGGCGGCTGGCTTGCGCCGGCCGCCCTAGGGGAGATTGTCCGATAGGGGCAGCGAGGACGGCCCCTGTCGGTAGAGGATGGCGGCGGGCGATCATGCCCACGCCCTCCGCATCAGAAGCGGCCGCGCAGGCCGACCAGGAAGGTCGTTCCCGGCTTGTACGAGGTGAAGGTCGCGCCCGGGAACTGGAAGTAGGAACGCTGTTCCGCATTGAAGATGTTGACCACGTCGAAGGTGATCTGCGGCAGCCCTTGCGACCCGAAGACCTTGTTGAGGTCGAGGCTCGAGGACAGGTCATATTGCTGGTAATCGTCGGTGAACAAGGCGGCCAGCGGGATGCCGTTCTGGTTCGTGCCCGAAGATTGCGAGCCCTGGTTGAACGTCGTGGAGGCGCGAACCGTCAGGCCATGGCCCTCATAATAGGCCGTGATGTTGTACGAGACCGGCGCAACCCCGAGCGCCACCGCCGAGGTGGAGGCCGCCCCGGCACCCTTCTGGTCGATCAGCGTCAGGTTCGCCTGGAACCCGAAGCCGTTGAGGCCGAGATATTTGCCGAGCAGGAAGTCCAGCGGCTGCACCCAGTTGAACTCGAGGCCGTTGATCTTGAGCGTGCCCGAGGCATTGACCTGCTGCTGGATGACCACCGTCGCGGTGCCTGGTCCCCCGCGTGCCGTGATCGCCTGCTGCTGCGTCGGCGACAGCGTGTCGTACGTCACGCCGTACGCCGCCAGCGCCGAGAAGGGCAGGGTGGTGGTGCCGTTGGTGGTGAAGCCGGTCACCGCCTTGCGGAATGCCGCGACGCCGACATAGCCTTCCTTGCCGGTGTAATATTCGAAGCCGACGTCGAAGTTGGTCGAGAGATACGGTTCGAGCGCGGAATTGCCGATCGAGCCGACATCGGCCGATGGGCTCGAGAAGCTCAGCCCCGGCAGCTGCGCGTTCGGATCGGGCCGGGTCATCGTCCGCGACACCGATGCACGGGCGACCGCGCTGTCGCCGATATGGAAGGCGGCGCTCACCGAGGGCAGCCAGTTGTCGTACTTGTTCTCGCGGTAGACGAAGTTGACGATGTTCGGATATTTGCCGCCGTCGCCGACCACCGGCGCGGTGAGTGGCCCGGCGCCATCGGGATCGGGCGGGGTGTTGCGCGGATCCGGCAGCGAGACGAAGCCGCCGATCGTCTGGTTGGTGTGCACCCAGCGTACGCCCGCATTGAACTGCAGCTGGTTGTCGCCGACCGGCACGTCGCCATTCACTTCGGCGAAGGCGCCCGTCGTTTTCTCGCGGACATAGCCGCCGGATGCGCCGGTGTTCGAGCCGGTGCCCTCCGGCGCCGAATCGTGGAACGCATCATAGTTCGAGGCCGCCTTGAACTTGTTCCAGTCGACCGTGATGAAACCGTCCGGGCCCGGCATCAGGAAGCCGGCCAGTGCGCTCTGCGGGATCAGCGATCCGCGATAGGTGTAGGGCGTCGTCGCACCCTGGGTGAAGTAGGTGCCGTAGCCCGGATAGAGCGGATAGCGCGAGTCGGCCGCATTGAGCGTCGCCGGGCTGCCGACGATCGACTGGCCCAGGCAGGGCGGCTGGGTGTTGGGCGAGGGCACGAAGATGCTGGGATTGTCGCCGCACACCGCGTTCTGCCAGGCTTGGCTGTTGTCGAACGCCTGGATGCGGCGCGAGACGTCGTCATAGGCGCCGCCGACCTTCAGGCTCAGATGCTTGTCGCCCCAGGTCAGGTCGCCATGGATGCCCTTGGTCTCGGTGCGGCGCTTCTCGTCCTGGATGTTCACGCGGCCGCCGTTCCAGCCGAACGCGGCCGGATCGTTGAGGTTGGCCCCCGTCACGCCGATGATCGGCACGCCGCCATTGTTATAGTCGTAATTGACGGTGAGGCCCGAGCTTGCCGGCGTGATGACCAGCACGGTCGGCGATTCGCGGTGGAATTTGCTCTTAGTGTAATTGGCCTGGAGGTTGAGCTTCAGATTATCGCTGATCGTCCATTCGCCGCCGGGGTTGATGCCCCAGAATTCGGTGTCCTCGATGAAGGGGCGATATTCGAGAAAGAACTGGGCATTGGCGTACGTGCCCTTGGTGACGACGCAGCCCGCGGTGCAATCGCTGCGGTCATAGGTCGTCTTGAGCGGGATTGCCGCGCCGTTGCGGCCGACCCAGTTCATGTCGATACGCTGAAGGTTGTTCTTCTTCCGCCCGTACATGCCGTCGACATAGAGATGGATGTCGTCGCTCGGTCGATATTCCAGGCTGGCGATGAAATTGTACCGGTCCTTGGTGCCGAACTCGTCCGACGGGCGGCCGAGCCGCGGGATCAGGCCGTTGTCGATCTGCGAGATGTTGGCGCCCGGATTTTGCGCCAGCAGGAACGCCTGATCGATCGTCGCGCCCGTGACGAGTCCGTTGCCCGCATTGGCCGGGACGGTCCCGGGAATCGTCCAGTTGCCGCCGCCCGTCGCGTTGGCGCCGGTCGCCGCGCCGAACTGCGCGGCGCTCAGGTTCGGGTTGGTCAGCCCGATCGTCTCGTAGCCGACGGTGCGGACCTTGTTGCGGAAGCCCGCCGCGCCGACCAGGATGCCGAAATCGCCGAAGGTGCCGCTCGCGATGATCGAGCCGCGCGCGCCGAGCTTGTCCGCGCTCGTGTTCTCGACGCCCGACAGCGAATAGGTCAAATGCGTGCCGGGATTGTCGAACGGCCGCGCGCTGCGCATGTTGACGACGCCCGAGGTTCCGCCCTCGACCATGTCGGCGGCCTGGGTCTTGTTGACGGTCAGCTGGGTGAACAGCTCGATCGGGAACAGGTCGAGATCGACCTCGCGATTGGTGCTTTGCGCGTCGGTCCGCCCGGTCGAGGCGATCGCCACCGGCGCGCCGTTGAGCAGCACCTTGGTGAAGTTCGTGCCCAGGCCGCGGATCGCGATGTTCAGGCCTTCGCCGGTCGTTTCGCGGCTGATCGTGATGCCGGGGATGCGGTTGAACGTCTCGGCGATGTTGGTGTCGGGGAACTTGCCGATATCCTCGGCGAAGATCGTGTCGCTGAAGCCGGTCGAGTTGCGCTTGGCGTTGGTCGAGCTCTGCAGGCTCTCGCGATAGCCGGTGACGACGATGTCGTCGCTCGCCTCATCGGCGACACTGCTTGCGGCCGGTGCTGCGGGCGCGGTCTGGGCAAGTGCGGGCCAGGCGGTGCCTGCCAGCAGCAGTGCGCCGAGCGCGGCAAAACGACGAGTCGCGACGATACGAGACAGTTCGATGGCCATGATACCCCTCCTGTGCCGGGCCTCTTCGTGCCCGTTTTGTCGCCCCGTTCCACGATGGATGGTAGCGATCACATTATTTGGTATTCTTATGTTAGGAGGCTGTCAATACTCCTACAATTGGCTAATTAAGGCTGCCTTTTCTATGTTGATAGCGCTTATCGTCCTGGTTCGTAGGGGAAAGAGATAGCCTCATATTCGGGGAGAGTTTTTGCCGGCGGCGTCTCGCCCGCAGGCAGCGCGCGGCCCGAAACGCTGGAGAAATAGGCCAGGCACGCATCCCGCCACCACTGCGCCTCGCGCTGCTGGATCGTCAGGAAGACATCGGTCTTCGCGAAGCGGTCCTTGTCGATATACGGCGCCAGCGTCTGCCAGTCGCGGTGCATGTCAGCGACCTGCCCGACGCCGAGATCATAATGGGCGACGAGGTCTTCCCACAGCGTCTTGCCGGACGTCATCCGATAGTCCCAGCCGACATGGTGGAACCACAGCAGGTCCCGCTCGGGCGTGGTCTTCACATCGGCGAATTGGCGCGCGACGATGGCGGCATATTGCGCGACCGCGTTGCTGCCGGTCCTGGTCCGGTCATAGCCGATGCCGGTCGAATCGGCCTTGTGATAATAGACCGGGTTCCATTCGGGGCGGGCGAGCTCGTGGACCCAGGGCCCTGGGCCATAATGGTGGCTGGTGGCCATGATGTGCGCGAGGCCGAGCGGCGTCATATAGTTCACCACCGCCTCGCGCGAGGTCGTCATCATGCGCACCACGGTCGGCGTCACTGCGGGGTTGGGGCCGAAGGTCAGCTCGGACCATTCGCCCGCCACCTGCGTCGCGGAGGCCTCGGGGTTCCACGCCATGCGCCCGAACACGAACCAGTTGGCCTGGTTGAAGGTCGATCCGCTCCAGTCGCGGTCGGTGCCGATATTGGCGATCCCTGCCATGCCGGTCAGCGCATGGTGGTCGAGCGAGCCGTCGATCACCTTGGCGACGGTCGATCCCTTGCCGTGCGCGAAAGTATCCGCCTGCAGCACCTCTTCATAGAGCGGGCCGAGATAGACGAGGTGAGTCGCCATCCCGAGATATTCCTTGGTGATCTGGAATTCCGCCATCAGCGGTGTCTTCGGCATCGCCCCGAACAGCGGATGGAAGGGCTCGCGCGGCTGGAAATCGATCGCGCCGTTCTTGACCTGGACGATGACATTGTCGGCGAACTTGCCGTCGAGCGGCTTGAAATCGTCATAGGCTTGCTTCGCCCGATCCTCGGGATTCTCCTGCGCATAGACAAAGGCACGCCACATGATGATGCCGCCATGTGGGCGGACCGCGGCGGCGAGCATGTTCGCGCCCTCGGCATGAGTCCGATGATAATCCTGCGGCCCCGGCTGCCCTTCCGAATTCGCCTTGACCAGGAAGCCGCCGAAATCGGGGATCGCCGCATAGATCTCATCGGCCTTGGCCTTCCACCATGCGGCGACCTGCGGGTCGAGCGGATCGGCGGACTTGAGATGGCCGATCTCGATCGGCGACGACCACCGCGCCGAGAGATAGACCTTGATCCCGTAGGGCCGGAATATATCGGCCAGCGCCGCGGCCTTGGCGATATAGGGCGCGGTCAGGCTGTCGGCCTTGGCGTTGACGTTGTTAAGCACGGTGCCGTTGATGCCGATCGAGGCATTGGCGCGGGCATAGTCGGTGTAGCGCGGGTTCTTGAAGTCGGGCAGCTTCCACCAGTCCCAGATCGATTGCCCGGCATAGCCGCGCTCCACGGTGCGATCGAGATTGTCCCAATGGTTGAGCAGGCGCAGCCTGAGCTTCGGCGTCGAGGAAATGTCGAGCGCCTCCAGGCCGAGCCCGCGCTGGAGATGCTGGATCAGCGCGAAGCTGCCATAGAGCACGCCTGTCCCGCTATTGGCGGCGACCAGCGTCACCGCCTTCCCGTCGATCATCGTGCTGCGGATCAGATACCCCTCGGTGCCGAGCCCGGCGAGCGGCAGGCCCAGCGCGCGGATACGCGGCTCGTCGGCGGTGCCCAGGACAATCGATCCGGGCTGGACGTTCTGGCTGTAGTTGGGCACTTCCGCCCCGACCATGCCTTTCAGCGCGCGCTCGATCTCCTCGGCCGCCTTCAGCACCGACGGGTCATGGAGATCGGCATCGAACACCAGCGCGGCGGCATGGGAGCGATCACGTGCCTGCACGTCGGCAGGCAAGGGCTGGTAACGAAGCCACAGATCATAGCCGTCCTCGGCATGAGCGGCGGCGGGCAGGGCGCCGGCCAGCAGGAACAACGCCGCACACCAAGCAACCAGCCGACCCATTCGATATTCCTCTTCCCAGGCTGCCGTACCGCTCGTGAGGCGGCCATCGGCGATTGACAGACTTTGCCCGACTTAGCATGGTAGCGCTATCAGAAAAAGGCGCTGACGCGGTTGTCAGCCGACGAATCAGCGCCATTGGAGGGGTATCCTTTATGCCGTCAGCCGCGTCGCCGCGCTTCGTCCATCGCTCTCTCACGGTCCTGCTCGCCTGCGCCGCGCCCGTCGCGCTGGCCGGTGCCGCACCCTCACCCGCGGCGCCCGCCGAAGCCAGGCCGCTCTACAAGGATGCGGGCGCCCCCATCGCCGCGCGGGTCGACGATCTGCTCAAGCGCATGACGCTCGAGGAGAAGGTCGGCCAGTTGCTGACGGTGTGGGACAGCAAGGTTAAATTGCTCGACGCGAAGAAGCGGATCGATCCGGCCAAGGTCGCGGCGCTCTACCCGAATGGCTTTGGCGGCTTCGCGCGGCCCTCCGACGCGATCGGGCCGGCTTCGCCGCGCCTCGTGCCCGGCCGCGACGTGAAGAGCACGATCGAGCTGGTCAACGACCTGCAACGCTATGCGCTGACCAAGACGCGGCTCGGCATTCCGATCCTGTTCCATGAGGAAGGGCTGCACGGCTATGCTGCGCTCGGCGCGACCAGCTTCCCGATCCCGATCGGCCTCGCCTCGAGCTGGGATCCCGACATGATCCGCCAGATCAACGCCGTCACCGCGCGCGAAATCTCGGCTCGCGGCGTCACGCTGGCGCTCTCGCCCGTGGTCGATATTGCCCGCGATCCGCGCTGGGGCCGGATCGAAGAGACCTTCGGCGAGGATCCCTATCTCGTCGGCGAGATGGGCGTGGCGGCGGTCGAGGGGCTCGAAGGCCCGGGCAAGCCCGAGACGCTCGCGCCCGGCAAGGTCTTCGCCACGCTCAAGCACCTCACCGGCCATGGCCAGCCCGAAAGCGGCACCAATGTCGGCCCCGCGCCGATCTCCGAGCGCGAGCTGCGCGAGAATTTCTTCCCGCCCTTCGAGCAGGTCATCACCCGCGCCGGGCCGGGCGCGGTGATGCCCAGCTATAACGAGATCGACGGCACGCCGAGCCATGCGAGCAAATGGTTGCTGCACGATGTGCTGCGCGGCGAATGGGGCTTCAAGGGCGCCATCACCAGCGACTATTATGCGATCGACCAGCTCCAGGATATCCACCACATCGCCGCCGACAAGGCAGCGGCGGCGCTGCTCGCGATCAACGCGGGCGTCGACAGCGATCTGCCCGAGGGCGGCAGCTACCGGACCCTGGTCGACTCGGTCCGTGCGGGGAAAGTCTCCGAGGCGGTGATCGACGATGCCGTGCGGAAAATGCTCGAGATCAAGTTCCGCGCCGGCCTGTTCGAGCATCCCTATGCCGATCCGGTCGCGGCGGTGAAGATCACCAACAATGCCGATGCCCGCGCGCTCGCCCGCACCGCCGCAGCACGCTCGATGGTGCTGCTCAAGAATGACGGCACGCTGCCGCTCGCGCTCCCGGCCGCCGGTGCGGCCAGGCCGACCATCGCGGTGATCGGCCCGAGCGCCGCGGTCGCGCGGCTTGGCGGCTATTATGGTCAGCCGCCGGTCACCGTCTCGATCCTCGATGGCCTCAAGGCGAAGGTCGGCGGCCGCGCCAATCTCGTCTATGCGGAAGGCGTCAAGATCACCGAGAATGACGATTGGTGGGAGGACAAGGTCACCCTTGCCGATCCGGCCGAAAATGCCCGCCGCATCGCCGCCGCCGTGGAAGCGGCCAGGGGCGCGGACACCATCGTTCTCGCCATTGGCGATACCGAGCAGACCAGCCGCGAGGGCTGGGCCGACAGCCATCTCGGCGATCGCTCCAGCCTCGATCTGGTCGGCCAGCAACAGGATCTGTTCGATGCGCTGAAGGCGCTGGGCAAGCCGATCGTGGTGGTGATGATCAACGGTCGCCCGCTGTCGATCAACCAGGTCGCGGCGAACGCCAATGCCGTGATCGAGGGCTGGTATCTCGGCGAGCAGGGCGGCAACGCGGTTGCCGATGCGCTGTTCGGTGACGTCAATCCGGGCGGCAAGCTGCCCGTCACCATCGCCCGCTCGGTCGGGCAGCTGCCGATGTTCTACAACTACAAGCCCTCGGCGCATCGCGGCTATCTGTTCGGCGAGGCGACGCCCTTGTTCCCGTTCGGCTACGGCCTCAGCTATACCAGCTTCACGGTCGGCGCGCCGCAGCTCTCGACCGCGACGATCCGCCCGGACGGGCAGGTCGAGGTCAAGGTCGACGTCGCCAATAGCGGCAAGCGCGCCGGCGACGAAGTCGTCCAGATCTACGTCCATGATCTGGTCAGCTCGGTGACGCGCCCCGTGAAGGAGCTGAAGGCGTTCCGGCGCGTCACGCTCCAGCCGGGCGAGGCCAGGACCCTGAGCTTCACGCTGGACCACCGCGCGTTCGAACTGTGGAACATCGCCATGAAGCGCGTGGTCGAGCCCGGCCAGTTCGAGATCATGGCCGGCCCCAATTCGGTGGACCTCAAGGCTGCCACGTTGACCGTGACTCAGTGAGCGCGTCCGGCCCCTTGATCGGCCCCCTGATCGGACGGCGCCAGGCGCTGGCCTGGTTGTCCTCGGCCAGCGTGATGGCGCTGTCGCCGGGCGTCGCTTTCGCGCGTGAGACTCGGCCGCTTTACAAGGATGCACGCGCGCCGATCGCGGACCGCGTCAAGGACCTGCTCGGCCGGATGACGCTTGAGGAGAAGGTCGCGCAGACCATCGCGCTCTGGGCGACCAAGGCCGATGTGATGAACGGTCTCGACTTCGATGCTGCAAAGGCCAGTGCAGCATATCCCGACGGGATCGGCCAGATCTCGCGCCCGTCGGACAAGCGCGGCGGCCCCGGCATCAGCGCCGCCGAGGGCGGCACCGCAGCCCGCTGGCGTACGCCCGCGGACAATATCGCGTTCAACAATGCTGCGCAGCATTGGGCGCTCGAAAAGACCCGTCTCGGTATCCCGCTGCTGTTCCATGAGGAGGCGCTGCACGGCTTCATGGTCACCGAGGCGACCAGCTTCCCGCAGGCGATCGCGTTGGCCGGCAGCTTCGATCCCGCGCTCGTCCGCCGCGTGAATGGCGTGATCGCGCGCGAGGCCCGCGCCCGCGGCGTGCCCTATGTCCTCTCCCCCGTGGTCGATATCGCCCGCGATCCGCGCTGGGGCCGGATCGAGGAGACCTTTGGCGAGGACCCTTATCTGTGCGGCGAAATGGGCGTCGCCGCAGTCGAGGGATTACAGGGCGCGGGCAAAGGCGAGCGCCTCGCGGCCGACAAGGTGTTCGCGACGCTCAAGCACATGACCGGCCATGGCCAGCCGCAATCGGGCAACAATGTCGCGCCGGCGGAAATCTCGGTGCGCGAGTTGCGCGAGAATTTCTTCCCCCCTTTCCGCGAAGTGGTGGAGCGGACCGCCATCGGCGCGGTGATGCCATCCTATAACGAGATCGACGGCGTGCCGAGCCACGCCAACAGATGGTTGCTGCACGATGTGCTGCGCGGCGAATGGGGTTTTAACGGCGTGGTCGCGAGCGACTATGGCGCGCTCGACGATCTCGATCGGCTGCACCATGTCGCTGCCGATCGCGCCGAGGCGGCACGGCTCGCGCTGGCGGCCGGCGTCGATTGCGAGCTGCCCGATGGCCTTGCCTATCGCGGCCTCACCGATCAGGTGCGCAAGGGCCTGGTGAGCGAAACGGCGATCGACACCGCGGTATCGCGGATGCTGGCCTTCAAGTTCCGCGCGGGCCTGTTCGAAAATCCCTGGGGCGATGCGAAGCTCGCCGCGCGGATCACCGGCAATGAAGAGGCCCGCGCGCTCGCGCTCGAAGCGGCGCGCAAGAGCCTGTGCCTGCTCAGCAACGACGGCACGCTCCCGCTCAAGGCCGGCGCGCAGAAGATCGCGGTGATTGGTCCGAACGCGGCGATCGCCCGGCTCGGCGGCTATTCGAGCTTTCCAAAACAGCGGGTCAGCCTGCTCGACGGCCTTCGCGCGAAACTCGGCGGCGCGGTGATCCACGCCCAGGGCGTGTTCATCGCCACGACCGAGGACAATACGGTCAACGAGGTGACGCTCGCCGATCCGGCGAAGAACCGCGCGCTGATCGTCGAGGCGGTCGAGGCGGCGAAGGGCGCCGATGTGATCCTGCTCGCGATCGGCGATACCGAGCTCACCAGCCGCGAAGGCTTTGCCCGCAACCATCTCGGCGACCGCACCGATCTCGATCTGGTCGGCGAGCAGAACGACCTGTTCGAGGCGCTCCACGCGCTCGGCAAGCCGATCGTTGTCGTTGCGATCAACGGCCGCCCGGCAAGCTGGCCGACGATTGCGGCCAGGGCCAACGCGATTCTCGAATGCTGGTATGCCGGGCAGGAAGGCGGCACCGCGATGGCTGACGCGCTGTTCGGCGATATCAACCCCGGCGCCAAGCTGCCCGTGACGGTGGTGCGCGATTCGGGCCAGATCCCCTTTTTCTACAACCACAAGCCAAGCGCCCGGCGCGGCTATCTGTTCGCGGATGCAGCGCCGCTATTCCCGTTCGGCCACGGGCTCAGCTACACCAGCTTCACCGTCGGCGCGCCCGCGCTCTCCGCCACGACGATCGCGCCCGATGGCAATGTCACCATATCGGTCGAGGTTGCCAACACCGGTGCGCGGGCCGGGGACGAGGTGGTGCAGCTCTATATCCGCCACCTCGACGCCTCGGTCACCCAGCCGGTGATGGCCTTGAAGGCCTTCGAGCGCGTCACCCTGGCGCCGGGCGAGCGGAGGACGGTGCGCTTCACGCTCGGGACAAAGGCATTGCGCATCTGGAACGTCGCGATGAAGGAAGTCGTCGAGCCGGGCCGGGTGGAAATCATGGCCGGGAACAGCTCGGCCAAGGTACAATCGGCGATCCTCGCGATCGCATAGCTGGAAATATCATGCCGAAGATCACCAATGCGCGCGTCATCGTCACGTGTCCGGGCCGTAATTTCGTCTCGCTGAAGATCGAGACGGACGAGGGCGTCTACGGCCTTGGCGACGCGACCTTGAACGGTCGCGAACTGAGCGTGGCGAGCTATCTGCAGGACCATGTCGTGCCGTGCCTGATCGGCAGGGATGCGCACCGCATCGAGGATATCTGGCAATATCTCTACAAGGGCGCGTATTGGCGGCGGGGGCCCGTCACCATGTCGGCGATCGCCGCGGTCGACACCGCGCTCTGGGACATCAAGGGCAAGATCGCGG
>NZ_JAQGLC010000129.1 GCF_028293085.1 Sphingomonas bacterium | reverse complement strand
AACTGGAACGGCACCACCACGGGCGACCTGTTCTCGCGCATCCATGATACGATGCCGGCGAGCGATCCGGGCAGCCTCGGCGGCAAGACCGTCTCGGACATCGAGGCCTTCATCTTCCAGACCAACGGCTTCCCGGCGGGTACGACGGCGCTGCCGACCGATCCGCAGCTGATGACCGGCACGAAGATCCTGGGCACCAAGCCGGCGCAATAGTCCGGGCTCCGGCGGCGGAATCGCACGGGTGATTCCGTCGTCGCGTCCGGCTTTACAATTGTGAGATCATTGCCGCCGTCTCGACGCGATCGTTCTTTCCCGCACCGATACGATATCCTATAGGCCAATGCAGGGGACGCTTCGGCGCCGTTGGTATTCGAGATCTTGATGGAAAACAGCGATTCTCCAGTGACATTCCCGCCGATGGGCTATCGTTCGCCGCGGCCGGCCCCGGTGCCGACGCTGGTCGCCTGGGCACACGAGCATTTATTGTCGATGCTGGTCTCGATGGAGATCGCGCCGGGCACGCGGATCGGCATCGACGCCGTCGCGCGCAAGCTCGGCATCTCGCAGACCCCGATCCGCGAGGCGCTGAGCCGGCTCGAGGCCGAGAAGCTGGTCATCAAGGTGCCCAATGTCGGCTATCACGCCAGCGCGCAGATGACCCCGTCCGAGGTCAGCGACCTGTATGTGCTGCGTGGCCTGATCGAGCCCTATGCCGCCGCGCGCGCCGCCGAATCGATGAACGACGAGACGCTGCGGCAGCTGGCGGCGATGGAAGAGGAGATGGACCTGATCCAGGCGGGAACCGGCGTCGCTTATGCCCGATTCGCCGAGGCCGATGCGATGCTGCACAGCCTGGTCGCGACCGGCAGCGGCAACCATCTGATCGCCGAGACGATCGAGCGGCTGCACATGCACCTCCACATCTTCCGCTTCCTGTTCAACACCAATGCGCCCCAGGAAGCCGGGCAGGAGCATGCCGAGATCATCCACGCGCTGCTCGCGCGCGATCCGGCCGCGGCCGAAGCGGCGATGCGCACCCATCTGGAGCGCTCGCGTATCCGCATGGAGGAGGCATCGGTGCGCATTGCTGCGCGGACGCCGACCGAACCGAGGATTCCGGGTGCGCGGCGCGGGGATATCTGAGCCTCCGGCACGACGCTTCAGCCAAGTCATTGATATAGATTGATTTTAATAGCATCCATCGCAGGATGGCTGGCGATGTTGGGGTGCCTGTAGCCCCGGCATGGGGTGTGACAAAATTCCCGGCGTTCCGTGCCCGCTTTTGGGCCGTTTCCTCTCGTGGAAATCCAACATCGGCGCCCGGAGCGGCGCAAATTTGTCACACGCTCCAACAGGTCGTGATCGGCCGCCCGCGCCGCGCGCCAACGCCCGGGGCTCCGGCTGGAAGCCTTGAGACGATGGACGGTTGTTCTGGAAAAGCTGGATGCCCCGTGATCGTTAACGTCGCATCTCAGGACGGCCGAGGATGACCCTTAGTCTTTGAGATACCGCGCCTTTTTGCAAAGGTACGGCTCCATCGATTCCCATGCGGTTTCATTGCATCCGGCCCGCTCCGAGGGAACGAATGTGGGAGCGATTCCGCGGAATGTGAGAGCTATTCTTATGGGAATTCTAACTTCTGTCAGGGTCCGGTACGCGAAGCCAGGCAGGCATGGAGACGGTGCTGGACTATACCTGCTGGTGAAGCCATCCGGCGCTCGTTCATGGGTGCTGCGAGTGCAGCGCTATGGCAGACGAAGAGATATTGGCCTCGGTTCGGTCGCCGCTCTCAATCTGGCAAAGGCTCGGGAAAAGGCGGCAGAGCTGCGAAAGCACGTCTTAAACGGCCGTGACCCAATAACCGAGCGTGATCGGGACCGCGGCCCGATTCCGACATTCAAAGAGGCAGCGCGGGCCACCCATGCGGCACTGAAGTCGGGTTGGGAGCCGAAACATGCCGCGGCTTTCCTATCCACACTTGAAGACCATGCTTTCGCCGTGCTTGGCAACCGTCGCGTTGACACGATCGATGCGACGGTCATCCGTGACATGCTGGCTCCTATTTGGACGCTGATACCGTCAACGGCACGCAAGGTGCGCCAGCGTGTAGGCACCGTTCTCAATTTTGCTCAGTCTAAGGGATGGCGCACGCAGGACGCTCCTACAAAGTCTGTCACGATAGGTCTTCCACGGCAGGCAAAACGGGGAAATTTCGCGGCTATGCCCTATTCCGAGGTCCCGGGGCTGATGAAGACGATCAGCGCGAAGACGCCTACCGTTGGCCGCGATGCCCTGATGTTTCTTCTGCTTACGGCGGCACGTTCGGGCGAGGTCCGCAACGCGCGGTGGCGGCATATCGACCTTGACACGGGGAACTGGGATCGTCCCGCCGAGCTGATGAAGAACCGGCTCGCTCACACGGTGACGCTGAACAAGCCTGCGCTCAACCTACTGCGCAAACGGCATGCGAGTGCGCACCCGAGCGCGAATGACCTGATCTTTCCGGCGCGCAACGGAAAACCGCTTAGCGACATGACACTTTCTAAAATCCTCAAAGACGAGGAAGTGCCTTTTACTGTGCACGGCTTTCGGAGCTCATTTCGCGATTGGGCTGCTGAGATGATGCCGACCTTTCCCGATCCAGTCGCGGAAGCCGCGCTTGCCCATGTCGTGGCCGACAAAGTGATCGCCGCATACAAACGCACGTCTTTTCTGGCGCTCCGACGCGAATTGCTGGAAGCTTGGGGCGAAGCTGTAATGGCATCGTAAATCCGCGCGAGGACAAGCATTGAGCTGTGCCGCGTCGTACCGAATGCGTCCACGAAGGCGGGCGGTTCTCGGCCGATTACGGGCCAAGCCCACTCCCCCGTGGCGATGCGCCTTTACGCTTCCATTATCCTGCCTCGGTCGCCCATAAATTCTGCGCGATCGATGCAAGCCACGGCTCGAAGGCGCTCGAGCAGCGTGTCCCGCATCGCGCCATCAGAGCGCGAGAGCTCGACCTCGATCAAAAGATAGGGTTCGCAAAGGTGGCTGGTGAAATAGGATGGCACAAGTCCGCGTTGCTCGAAAACGCGGATGACGTCGGCAATCGTCTGAGGCCCGCTCAACGCACGAATCGCAAGAACCGGTGCTCGAGTGTCTAGCGACAATGCGACCTGCCGATACGCTCCAGCCATCTCAATTATCCTCGTATCGCAGGTTTGATGGCTTGGTCGCGGCGCGACGCAGCCGATCGTTGATTGCCAAGCCGATCCCGCGGGTTGGAATAGGAGCGATAGCAATCCGGAGCGTTGACGACGCGTCGGCTCGGTGCAGAGCTTCGAAGAGGTTCGCGGCCGCTTCGATCAGGTCGCCAGTCACGGACAGATTGTCGTCGCAGCGCATCGGTCCGAACCCAATCATCCATTCGTTATGGTCTGCGTGGGCAGCCGCGATGCGCAGCGGTTTACGAGGCGCATAGTGGCTCGCCAGTTGACCCGGCGCGACGACCCTGGCCGGATCGACAATGTCGGCGGTGCGTGGATCATCGTTTGCAGTCGGAAACAGCTCCAACTCACTCAAGGGGCCTGGGCGAAGCACGCGCCCCTTGTGCACGATCGTCGATTCGAGACCGACCGCAGTCGGTCCGTCGTCGATGATCAGCGCGATGCGACCGTCGAGGCTTGCTGCTACATGCGCGGCGCGGGTCGGACTAATCGAATTCGAACGGTTGGCCGAGGGGCCCGCGAGCGGCTTGCCGGTGCGCCGCAGCAGGGCTTGGCAGGCGCGGTGGGCAGGCACGCGCAGCGCGATCGTGTCCAGCCCGGCAGTGACGAGCGTGGCAATGCCCGCTTCAGGGCGCAGCGGCAGAACGATGGTCAGCGGCCCAGGCCAGAAACGTCGCGCCAGGTCGCGCGCTGTGTCGTCGAACTGCGCGATCCGCTCCGCTGCGGCGAGGTCCGTCACATGGACGATCAACGGATTGAACGAGGGTCGACCCTTGGCGGCGTAAATGCCGGCCACCGCAGCTGCGTTGGTCGCATCGGCGAACAGTCCGTAGACCGTCTCTGAAGGGGCGGCGACGCACTGCCCGCTTCCGATCGCCTTGGCCGCCTCGTCGATCGACGACGCTCCAAACGGCAGGACAGGTGTTTGCGGTCGATCACGCGCCTGACTCACGTTGCTCTCCCGCGCGGCGGCACCCAATGGCTCGACGCACGTCATCCCGGCGCTACGGCGAAACGCCGGTTAATCGAATCTCGACCAAGCCGTTGACCTCGCGGCAGGGATAGGTGGCCAGATCGCAAGTCACTGTGCCACCCTGGGCTTTCCCGTCGGTCACATCGAATTGACCGCCATGTAGCGGGCACTCCACCATCACGCCGTCCAGCCAGCCATCAGTAAGCAACGCGAACTGGTGCGTGCAGACGTTCGACGTCGCAAGGTAGATGTCGTCGACATTGTAGATCGCGATCTTGAGGTCGCCGATCTCAAGCGGCACCATCGCGCCCAGCGGCACGTCGGCGGCGGCGATGACGGCGACCCACTCGCCTTCGTCCTGTGTGGAAGTCATCTCAGGTCCTTGTTCATCAGGGTCGCTACCTCACCGCGCCGTCAAACGTCGACGATGACGAAGTCATCGACCGTGGTGACGGGGAAGGTTTCGGCCACATAGGGGCCGGGCTGGGCACCCGGTGCCTGTTCCCTGCCCAGGGAGACGGGAAAGCCGCGCAGCTTCACATGCTCGGGATCGCAGCGCGACTCGCCCGTGCGCAGGTCAAATTCCCAGCCGTGCCAGGGGCAACGCAACATCTCGCCCTTGCGCTGGAAGCGATAGTCGCCTGGCCCGCTGGACTCGGTCAGCCCGACGAGCACGCCGAAACACAGCTTCGCGCCTTCATGAGGGCATTTGTTCAGAAAGGCGAAGAACTCGCCTTCGACATTGAAGATCACGATCTCACGACCGCGAACGGTGACCACCTTGTTGGTCCCGGGAGGTATCTCGGCGGCGCGGGCGACTGTTTCCCGGGCCATCAGAAGCGGTGACCGTACACATGCAGGGCGTTATCCCGCATGATCTGACTACGCTCGGCTGATGAAATCTGGATCGGAAACATATAGGCGGGATCGTCGGAGTCCCAGTGTGGATAGTCCGAGGAGAAGAGCAATCGATCCCAGCCGATCCAGTCGAAAATCTGGCGCAGGTCGGCGGGCCGGGCCGGCTCCTCGATCGGCTGGGTGGTGAACCAGCAATTGCTGCGCAGATATTCGGACGGCGGCCGCTTCACATGCGGCACCTCGGCGCGATTGCGTTCCCACAGCCGGTCGAGGCGCCAGCCAACGCTCGGTATCCAGGCGAAGCCGTTCTCGATGAAGACGATCTTCAGGTCGGGGAAGCGATCGAACACACCTTCGAAGATCAGGCTGGTGGCAAGCGCCGGGCCGCCGCCGACGGTCGTCGCAAGATGTTCCTCGATATAGAAGGAGGGCCAGCCCGCCGAGGTCAGCGGATAGGCGCCATAGCCGCCGGCATGCACGCCGACTGGCAGGCCGTGCGCAACGGCCGCCTCGAACACCGGCCAATAGCGCCGACGCCCGAACGGCTCGAGGCCATGCGGCCGCAACATGAGCTGCGCATAACGGCCGTCCTTCGCGCAGCGCTCGATATCCTTCACCGCGGCTTCGGGATCCTCGCGCGGGACGACGATGGCCGGGTGCAGCCGCTTGTCCTTGTCGGTGAACTCGGCCAGCTGCCAATCATTGACCGCACTGGCCAGCGCCGCGGCGAAATCGAGATTACGCTCCACACCGGGATTGGGCGACAGCGGCGTCAGCATGCCATGCTCGATGCCGAGAAGGTCGAGATGCTGGCGCTGCATAAAGGCGAGATCGGATCCAGGCGGGCCGTTTTCGGGCCAGGCGTCACGCCGCGCGATAGACGGCGCCGACTTGGCGAACATGGAATGGCCCGTGAACGGTGCCGGCGCGAAGGTGCCGAAGGTTTCGGCATGGGTGCGCCAGCGCTCCGACATGAAGGGGAACAGGCTCGCCATCGACTGCGGCGACGGGTGGATGTCGCAATCGACGATGCCGAGCTTGGCCGGCGGTTTGGCGACCAGCTTCTCCAGGACGACGGTGGTCATGCCAGCCCTTCCGAAAGGCGAATGTAGGTTTCGAGGGGGTTGTCGACGGTCATGCGACGCCTGAGCGCGGCATCGAAGCCGGGCGGAAAGGCCTCGGTGCCGTCGAAATGCCAGTGTGGATAATCGGTCGAGAACAGCAGCACGCGATCCGAACCGATTTGATCGACGATCTTGTGGGTGATGTCCTCGTCGTGCGGCGCATCGAAAGGCTGCAAGGTGAACCTCACCTGGTCGCGCACGATCTCAGAGGGGAGCCGATCGACCCACGGCGTTTCCATGCGCAGGCCCTTCCACAGCTTGTCGATGCGCGAGAAGAAGAAGGGCAGCCAGGTGACGCCGGATTCGAGCATCACGACCTTCAGCCGGGGGAATTTGGCGAACACACCTTCCATCAACAGGCTCAGCAATTGCTGCTGGAACGCCTGCGAGAAGGATGCCTCGTCCTCGATCTGGTAGGAGGGCCAGCCGCTGCCGGTCGGCGCGTGGCGATAGGTGGTGCCGGCATGGATGCCCAGCGGCAGGCCGTGCTTCTCAGCCGCTTCATAGATCGGCCACATCAGACGCTTGCCGAGCGGCATGTCGCCCGACACCAGGATCAACACCTGTACGAAGCGCTGGTCGTGCGCCCAGCGTTCGATTTCCG
>NZ_JAQGLC010000102.1 GCF_028293085.1 Sphingomonas bacterium | reverse complement strand
AACTTTTCGGCAAAGGTATCGGCCACGCTTTCGACGACGATGATCCGTTCGGTGGACATGCAAATCTGCCCCTGGTTCATGAACGCGCCGAAGGCTGCGGCCTTCACTGCCTCATCCAGATCGGCATCGTCGAGAATGATCAAAGGCGCCTTGCCGCCGAGTTCGAGCAAAACCGGTTTCAGATGTTCGGCGGCACGCTTGGCGATAATCCTGCCGACCGCAGTCGATCCCGTGAAGTTGATCCGGCGCACGGCAGCGTGATCGATCAGCGCACCGACGATTTCGCTGGCATCTTTTGGAGCATTGGTAATCAGATTGACGATACCACCACCCATTCCCGCTTCGACGAAAGCCTCTACGATCAAGGCGTGCGTGCGCGGGCATTGCTCCGACGCCTTCAGGACGACGGTGTTCCCACAGGCGAGCGGCATTGCGATCGCACGGACGCCGAGAATGATCGGCGCGTTCCACGGCGCGATGCCGACCATCACACCGACGGGTTCGCACAGTGCCATCGCGATGCAGCCCGGCTTGTCGGAGGGGATCACCTCGCCACCGATCTGGGTGGTCATCGCCGCCGCCTCGCGCACGATCCCGGCCGCGAGCATCAGGTTGAACCCGGCCCAGCCCTGGGTCGCGCCGATCTCACCCATCATCGCCTCGATGAACTGCGGCGCCTTTGCCTCCAGCGCGTCGGCCGCCTTGTTGAGCAAGGCACGCCGCGCATTGGGGCCCATCGCCGACCAGATCGGAAAAGCTGCCGCCGCCGCGTCGCATGCCGCGTTCGCGTCGGCGATGGTCGCGGCCGGCGCGGTCGTCGCGACCTCGCCGGTGACGGGGTTCAGCCGATCGAAGGTAGCGGCGGTCTCACGCGCCGCGCCGCCTATCGACAGGGAAATCGCGGTCACCATATCTGCTCTCCTAATTGTTATGGTACATAGCATAATAAGTAGGTCGCGCAACCGCCCGCCTTGCCCGCGGGTATCGGTTGGCGGCGAGCGCGTCAGGCCAGCTCTTCGCCGGGCAAAGTCTCGGTGGTGACCTGCGCCTGCAGCGGCGCGAGATAGCGGGCGCCGAGAATCGCGCCGGGGGCGAAGATCGCGTCGATCCGGGTGACGGATTCCTGCGACAGGATGATGGCGGCCGCGCCGAGATCTTCTTCGAGATGGGCGATGTTGCGCGTACCGGGGATCGGCACGACATGGTCGCCGCGCGACAGCACCCAGGCGAGCGACAGCTGCGCCGACGTCACGCCGATCTCGGCTGCCAGAGCCCCAAACGCCGCGACCGCGTGGAGATTATGGGTGAGATTGGGTTCGACGAACCGCGGCATGAAGGCGCGGATGTCGCCCGCGGCGTATGCGGCGTTGCGAATCCCACCTGCGAGCAGTCCGCGTGCGACGGGTGAAAAGGCGACGAAGGCGATGTCGAGTTCCCGGCAGGTCTCCAGCACTGCCACTTCGGGGTTCCGCACGATCGGCGAATATTCGGTCTGGACCGCTGCGATCGGATGGACCGCCTGGGCGCGGCGGATGGCCTCTGCACCCATTTCGGACAGGCCGATCGCGCCGATCTTGCCCGCCTCCTTCAGCCCGACGAGCGCGCCGACCGACTCCTCGATCGCCACGCGGGGGTCCGGCCGGTGCAGATAGAGCAGGTCGATATGGTCTGTGCGGAGCCGAGCGAGCGAGCGCTCGACCGATCGCGCGATCGCATCGGGCGAGCCGTCGAGCACGCGTTTGCCGTCGACCACTTCCAGCACGCATTTGCTCGCCAGGGTGAACTCCGCCTTGCGGTGCATGATCGCGCCGGCGATCAGCTCCTCGTTGCGGCCGCCGCCATAGAGCGCGGCGGTGTCGATCAGCGTGATGCCGAGATCGAGCGCGCGATTGAGCAGTCGGGCACCCTCCTCGACCGGGGGTGCCACGTCATAGGCATGGCTCAGCCCCATGCAGCCAAGGCCGATGGCGGAGACGGAGAAGGGGCCGATCCGGCGGGCGGGCAAGATCATGTCAGAGCGGCAGCCCCACGTAATTTTCGGCGATCGCGGTCTGCATTGCCTCGGACGAGGCGACATAGTCCAGTTCCGCGATCTGCATGCGGTGCTCGAAGGGGCCGTCCTCGGGGAAACGGTGCATCAGCTTGGTCAGGTGCCAGCTGAACCGTTCCGCCTTCCAGATGCGGGCAAGGGCCTTTGTCTGGTAGCCGGTCAGGCCTGCCTCATCGTTTCGCCGGTAATGGGCGATCAGCGCGTCGGAGAGATAGGCGACGTCGGACGCGGCGAGGTTCAGGCCCTTGGCCCCGGTCGGCGGCACGATGTGCGCCGAGTCCCCGGCCAGGAACAGGCGGCCATGGCGCATCGGCTCGAAGACATAGGAACGTAAGGGGGCGATCGAGATTTCCAGCGCCGGCCCGCGGGTGACGCCGCGGCTGGAGATGGGGTCGAAGCGCAGGGCGAGCTCGTCCCATAGCCGCTCCTCTGGCCAGTCCTCGACCTTGTCGGTCAGCGGCACCTGGACATAATAGCGGCTGCGCGTCGCCGAGCGCATCGAGGCGAGCGCGAAGCCGCGCGGGCCGTTGGAATAGATCAGCTCGTGATGGCAGGGCGGGACGTCGGCGAGGATGCCGAGCCAGCCGAACGGATATTCGCGCTCGAACTCGCGGGCGACCGAGGCGGGAAAGGCCTTGCGCGAGGGGCCGTGGAAGCCGTCGCAGCCGGCGATGAAATCCGCCTCGATCGTGAACGTCTCTCCCTCGACGGTATAGGTGACCGACGGATGATCGCTATCGGCATCGTGCAGCGCGACGTCCTTCGCCTCGAATATGATCTCCAGCCCGCGTTCCGGTGCCGCGGCGATCAGGTCGCGGGTCAGCTCGGTCTGGCCATAGACCATGACGTGCTTGCCGGTGAGCCGGGCGATGTCGATCCGGATCAGCCGCTCGCCATCGGCCAGGTTGAAACCCTGTTCGATCAGGCCTTCGGCATTCATCCGCGCGTCCACGCCGAGCCGGCGCATCAGGCCGGTCGTGACGGTTTCGAGCACGCCCGCGCGGATGCGGCTCTCGACATAGTCGTGCGTCTGGCGTTCGAGGATGATGCAATCGATGCCCTCGGCGCGCAGCAGATGGCCGAGCAGCAGCCCGGCCGGGCCGGCGCCGATGATCGCAACCCCCGTCTTCATCGTTGCGCCTTCACGCCTGGAGCTGCTTTTCGAGCGCATCGAGCACGCGGTAGCAGGGCAAGACCTGCGCGACCGAGCTGTTGGGCTCGCGGCCCTCCCGGATCGCGGCGACGAATTCGCGGTCCTGCAGTTCGATGCCGTTCATCGACACGGCGACCTGCGAGACGTCGATCGGCTCTTCCTTGCCGGTGAACAGATCGTCGTAGCGCGCGATATAGGTCGCGGTGTCGCCGATATAGCGGAAGAAGGTGCCGAGCGGTCCGTCATTGTTGAAGCTGAGCGAAAGCGTGCAGATCGCGCCGCTTTCGGCCTTGAGCTGGATCGACATGTCCATCGCGATGCCGAGTTCGGGGTGGATCGGGCCTTCGATCGCGTTCGCCTTGACGATCGGGCCGGCCTGGTACGCGAACAGATCGACGGTATGCGCCGCATGATGCCAGAGCAGATGATCGGTCCAGCTGCGCGCCTCGCCCCTGGCGTTCATGTTCTTGCGGCGGAAGAAATAGGTCTGGACGTCCATCTGCTGGACGTTGAAGTCGCCCGCCGCGATCCGGTCATGGATGAACTGGTGGCTCGGATTGAAGCGGCGGGTATGGCCTACCATGCAGGTCAGGCCGGTTTCCTGCTGCTTGGCGAGCACCGCCTCGGCGTCGGCCAGGCTGTCGGCGAGCGGGATTTCGACCTGGACGTGCTTGCCGGCGTTCATGCACTGAATCGCCTGGTCGGCGTGCATCTGGGTCGGCGTGCAGAGGATCACAGCGTCGACGTGCGGCATCGCGAGGCTGTCGGCGAGATCGGTCGTGGCGTGGCCGATGCCGTATTTGTCGGCGATCGCCTGGGTCGGCTCCAGACGGCGGCCGACGAGCGACACGACCTCGACACCATGGATCAGCTTGAGTCCGTCGAGATGCTTTTCACCAAAGGCGCCGGCGCCGGCCAAGGCGATTTTCATGGGCTTTTCCTTCTTCACCCCTCCCGCAAGCGGGAGGGGTGAAAGGTTAGACAGGCTCCAGCACGATGTGCCCGACGGCCGTATTGCTGGCGGGCACGTGGTAATGCCGGTGCAGCACCTTCGTCGCTTTCCCCAGCGCGCCGCGCATGACGAGCCACATTACCATCTCAATGCCCTCGCTGCCGGTCTCGCGCAGATATTCGATGTGCGGGATGCGGCGCAGCCGATCGCTGTCGCCGATCAGGCCGTCGAGGAAGTCATTGTCCCAGGCGGCGTTGATCAGCCCGGCGCGGGGCCCCTGAAGCTGGTGGCTCATGCCGCCGGTGCCCCAGACCTGCACGTCGAGATCCTCCGGGAAGCTCTCGACCGCGCGGGCGATCGCCTCGCCCAGCGCCCAGCAGCGATTGCCCGAGGGCGGCGGGTAGGTGACGACGTTCACCGCGAGCGGGATGACCTTGCACGGCCAGGCGTCGGGTTGGCCGAACATCATCGACAAGGGCACGGTCAGGCCGTGATCGACGTCCATCTCGTTGATGATGGTCATGTCGAATTCGTCGAGGATCAGGCTCTGCGCGATGTGCCAGGCGAGATCGGGATGGCCGATGACGGTCGGCACCTGGCGCGGGCCCCAGCCTTCGTCGGCAGGCTTGAATTCCTCGGCGCAGCCGATCGCGAAGGTCGGGATGATCTTCATGTCGAAGGCGGAGGCATGGTCGTTATAGACCAGGATCACGACGTCGGGCTTCGCCTCCTTCTCCCACTTTTTGGTCCAGTCGTATCCGGCAAAGGCGGGCTTCCAATAGTCGTCGCCGGTCTTGCCGAGATCGACCGCGGCGCCAAGCGCGGGGATGTGGCTGGTCGCCACGCCGGCGGTGATGCGCGCCATTATGTGTCGCCCTTTTCATTGGCCTTGATCGACCGCACGCCTTCGGGCGAGCGCCCGCCCGCGATCATCATCGCCGAATAGTCTTCGAGGCTCATCCCGCTCATCGTGCTGACCGCCTGGAGGAAGCTCTGCCCGTCGGTCGAGAAGACCTTGGCCAGGAAATAGATGTTGCCGCCCAGATCGAGCAGACGGTTGTAATCGCGGTCGAGCACTGCCTGTTTCTGGTCGTCGCTGAGTTTCCATGCGTCGAGATAGGCGCGCTCGTCGGCCTTCCAGCGTTCGCGATTCTCGGCCTTCATCAGGCTCATCGCGAACTGGTTGAGGTGATAGCCCTGCCGCGCCCGCGCCGCGGTGAACACGCGCGTGCCGGGAATATCATCGAACTGGGCAAGATAGGCATGGATATCGCGTGGTTCGGTCACAGGCCTCTTTCCTTGAGCTTGGCGTCGAGGCGGGGGAAGACGCGCCGCGCATTGCCCTCGAAGATCGCGTGCTTCTGCTCAGATGTCACCGGCAGGGCATCGACATAGCGCTTGGTGTCGTCGAAATACTGCCCGGTCTGCGGATCCACGCCGCGCACCGCGCCGACCATCTCGCTGCCGAACAGGATGTTCTTGGTGTCGATCACCTCGGCGAGCAGGTCGATGCCGGGCTGGTGATAGACGCAGGTGTCGAACCAGACGTTGTTCATCACATGTGTGTCGAGGCTCGGCTGCTTGAGCATGTCGGCGAGGCCGCGATAGCGACCCCAATGATAGGGCACTGCGCCCCCGCCATGCGGGATGATGAAGCGCAGGCTCGGGAAGTCCTTGAACAGATCGCCCTGGATCAGCTGCATGAAGGCGATGGTGTCGGCGGCGATGTAGAAGGCGCCGGTCGCGTGGAGCGCGGGATTGCAGCTACCTGAGACGTGGATCATCGCCGGCACGTCGAGCTCGACCATCTTCTCGTAAAAGGGATACCAATAGCGATCGGTCAGCGCCGGAAAGGCGAAATGCCCGCCGCCCGGATCGGGATTGAGGTTGCAGCCGATGAAGCCGAGCCCGGTGACGCAGCGCTCCAGCTCGGCGATGGAACCCTGCAGATCGGCCTTGGGCGATTGCGGCAGCATGCACACGCCGGCGAAAGTCTCGGGATAGAGATCGCACACGCGGGCGATCAGATCGTTCGAGACGCGCGACCACGCCTTGCTGACATCCTCGTCGCCGATGTGGTGGGCCATGGTCGAGGCGCGGGGGCTGAAGATCGTCATGTCGGCGCCGCGCTCCTTCAGGAGCTTGAGCTGGTTCGCCTCGATCGTCTCGCGGATTTCGTCGTCGGAGATGGCGGGGTAGGGCGGGGGCGTCTCGCCTGCCTTGAACGCCGCCTTTTGCGCGTCGCGCCACGCGTCGTGCTGCGGCGGTGCGGTGGTATAGTGACCATGGCAATCGATGATCATGGTCATGCTGCGTCTGCCTGGTCCGGGATCATGGAACGGAAAAGGGCGGCGAATTTGGCCTTGAGGCCGTCCGGTGGCGTAAGACCGAGCAGGCCGATCGCGCGCTGGCGCTCGACCGTGCCCCGCGTCATGGCGGAGCCGGTGCCGAGCGCGTTGAGCGTCTTCACGACCTCCTCCATTTCGGCCGCACGGCGCAGGCCATGGACCATCATGCGGTCGAGATTATAGTCGGTCTTGTCGGCCCAATCGATGCCCGGCCAGCTCGCGTTGAGCGAGGCGACGACCTCGTCCGCCACGCCGGCCTTCTCCGCGGCGAGAAAGCATTCGGCGGTCAGCGCCTCGAGCCCCTTTACCATCACGGAGCGGATCATCTTGATCGAGGAGGCCGCGCCGACCGGGCCTTCGAGAACCGTGACATTGGTGAAACCCAATTCTGCCAGCACCGTCGCGCCGATCCCGGCATGCGGTCCGCTGAGCAGCAGCGGCACGGCGCGCCGGGCGGGATGGACGGGCGCCATCACCGCGACATCGACATAGCGGCCGCCGGCCGCTTCGATCAGCCTCGCCGCCGCGCGCTTGGTGTCGGGCGCGACGCTGTTCATGTCGAACCAGAAGGCGCCGGCCTCCATAGCGTGCGCGCCCGATCGGGCAGCGGCGAGTGCCTGATCGGCGGTGACCAGCGAAAGGGTCGCGGGGGCGTGCGCGATTGCTTCGGCGGGATCAGCGCAGGCCGTCACGCCGGCTTTCGCAAAATCGTCGAGCTTTGCGGCGCGCAGGTCAGGCTGGTCGGTCTTGCGGTCATAGCCGCGCGCGGGGGCGCCGCCGGCAAAGGCCGTCCCCGCTTCCCCGAAACCGATAAAGGCGAATGCCGCATCCATGGATCGGGCCTAGGAGACACGCGCCCGAATCCGCCAATCCAATTGTCGACCCGGCTATTGATTTTCCCTAATTCTTGTGTCGGAGACCGCGGTTTCGAGCAGTGCGACGAAGCGGCGTTGCGCCGCGGTGGGCCGCCAGCCGATCCGTGTGGTGATCCCGATCGTGCGCACGCCCTGATCGAACGGCCGGCCGATCATGGCGAGGATGCCGCCCTGCACTTCCATTGCCACCTGGTCCGGCGACAACAGGGTCAGCAGGTCGCTGCCGCGCAAGATGCCGCGGATCACCATCACCGATCCGCATTCGATCGGCGCGTCGGGTGTCGGACGCCCGGCGAACAGCGCATCCCAATGGCCCCGGAGCGGCGTCTCGGCCTGACCGACGATCCAGCCATAGCGGGACAGGTCGTCCAGCGTGACCCGGGGCTTGGCGGCCAGCGGATGGCCCGCCCGGCCGATGACGACCAGCCGGTCCGTGAACAGCGCGCGCTGGTCGAGCCCGGGCGGGGTCTCCTCGCGCAATGCCCCGATCATCAGGTCGATCACGCCGTCGCGCAGCGGCTCCACCAGCTCGCGCCAGGACCCTTCCGCCACATCGACCAGCGCGCGCGGCGAACCCTGGACGAAGGCGGCGATGGCGGCGGGCAGGATCAACGCGCGCGACAGCGGCATCGCGCCGATCGCTATCCGGCCGCTATCCTGCTCGCCGGCCACTTCGGCGATGCCGGCTGCCAGTTCCCGGGCGGCCAGCCGCACCCCGCGCGCCAGCCGCCGCCCCATGGTGGTGAGGACCACGCCTCGTCCGCGTCGCTCGGCCAGGGCGACGCCGCAGATCTGCTCCAGATCGCGCGCCGCTCGGTGAAGGGCCGGCTGGGACAGGCCCGTCGCCGCCGCGGCTCCGACGAAGCTGCCAGCATCGGCCAGAGCGAGAAAGGCGTGGAGCTGGCTCGCCGTCATGAGCTGCTCCGGCCGGGCGAACCCGCGCCCGCCGCGCCGCAGCGCCGGCTTGGTCGCGACCGTCAGATAGTCGACCGCGGTCGTCGCCCGATCGGCCATCAGCACGCCGGCCTCGGTCGGGCTGACCCCGTCGGGATGGCGATCGAACAGCGGCACGCCGAGCTGGCGTTCGAGCTTGGCAAGGCCCTGGGTGAGCGCCGGCTGGGACAGGTTCACTGCCTGTGCCGCGGCGTTCATGCTGCGATGGGCAGCGATCGCGGAGAGCGCCCGCAGGTGGCGCAGGTTCATGTCGAAGGGCGTGACCATCAACGTATCTATAGCAAAAACTTATCGGGAGGGTGCAATTGTGATTGGGGCGTAGCGCGGCTGCTGCCTAGGGCGGATGCTTCAATCAGGAGGTCAGCATGGCGAGTCGGGTCATTCGCACTATCGAACGCGCCGATGCATCGGTGATCGACGGGCTTGGCGCAGCCGGGGTTGCCACGGTGCATGAAGCGCAGGGACGGATCGGCCTGCTCGCCGGTCGGTTGCGGCCGATCTATCCCGGCGCACGGATCGCCGGTTCGGCCGTCACCATCTCGGCGCCGCCGGGTGACAACTGGATGATCCATGTCGCGATTGAGCAATTGCGTGACGGCGACATCCTGGTGCTGGCGCCGACCAGCCCTTGCGAAGACGGCTATTTCGGCGACCTGCTGGCAACCTCGGCAATGGCGCGCGGGTGTCGCGGGCTGGTGATCGATGCCGGCGTACGCGACGTGCGCGACCTGACCCAGATGGGCTTTCCGGTGTGGTCGAAGGCGGTGTTCGCGCAAGGAACGGTCAAGGCGACGCTCGGGTCGGTGAACGTGCCGATCGTCTGTGCGGGCGCGGCGATCGACGCTGGCGACGTGATCGTGGCGGACGATGACGGGGTCTGCGTCGTCAAGCGCGGCGATGCGGCCGACATACTGAAGAAAGCCCAGGCCCGCGAGGCGAACGAGGAATCGAAACGCCAACGCCTGGCTGCCGGCGAGCTCGGCCTCGACATCTACGACATGCGCGGCAAGCTCGCCGAGCTGGGGCTCACCTATGAGTGACGGCATTCGCTGCATGTGGATGCGCGGCGGCACGTCGAAGGGCGGCTTCTTCCTCGCCGACGATCTCCCCGCCGATGTCGCCGCACGCGACGCCTTTCTGCTGCGCGTGATGGGCTCGCCCGATCCGCGCCAGATCGACGGTATGGGGGGTGCCGATCCGCTTACCTCGAAGGTCGCGGTCGTTTCGCGATCGATGCGGGAAGGGGTCGATGTCGACTATCTTTTCCTCCAGATATTCGTCGATCAGGCGATCGTCACCGATGCGCAGAATTGCGGCAACATGCTCGCGGGCGTCGGCCCGTTCGCGATCGAGCGCGGGCTGTTCGCCGCGTCGGGCGAGGAAACGCGGGTGTCGATCTACATGGTCAATACCGGCCAGATCGCGGTGGCGACGGTGCAGACGCCGGGCGGCGTGCCGACCTATGCCGGCGATGCGCGGATCGACGGGGTGCCGGGTAGTGCCGCACCGATCCCGCTTGAATTTCGCGATACCGCCGGGTCGTCGTGCGGGGCATTGCTACCCACCGGCAATGCGGTCGACATGATCGAAGGGGTGGCTTGCACCTTGATCGACAACGGCATGCCCTGCGTCGTGTTCAAGGCCGGGGATGTCGGCGCAACCGGCTATGAGGATCGCGACACGCTCGACGCGGCGACCGATCTCAAGGCGCGGATCGAGGCGATCCGGCTGAAGGCGGGACCGATGATGAACCTGGGCGATGTGACCGAAAAATCGGTGCCCAAGATGATGCTCGTCGCCCCGCCGGCGCATGGCGGCGCGGTGACGGTGCGCAGCTTCATCCCGCACCGCGCCCACGCCACGATCGGCGTGCTCGGCGCGGTCAGCGTCGCGACCGCCTGCCTGGTCGAGGGCTCGCCGGCGGCCGAGGTCGCGTCGATCCCCGATGGTCCGCGCAAGACCCTGTCGGTCGAGCATCCCACCGGCGAGATGAGCTGCGTGCTGGAGCTGGATGCTGCCGGCCAGGTCGCGACGGCGGCTTTACTGCGCACGGCGCGCAAGCTGATGGACGGAGAGGTGTTCGCATGAGCACGGACGCAAATGGCCGCATCCGCAGCTGGGCCGAGCTCCCCTCGAAGCCGCTTTACGTGCCGCCGCCCGGCGCGATCGATGCGCATTGCCATGTCTTCGGCCCGGCCGCCGACTTCCCGTTCAGTCCGCTCGCCAAATACCAGCCCCAGGATGCCGGGCCCGACATGCTGTTTGCGCTCCGCGACCATCTCGGTTTCGCGCGCAACGTGATCGTCCAGGCGAGCTGCCATGGCACCGACAATGCCGCGACGCTGAACGCCATCGCCAGGTCCAACGGCGAGGCGCGCGGCGTCGCCGTCGTCGATCCTGCGATCAGCGATGCCGAGCTGCAGGCCCTGCACCAAGGCGGCATGCGCGGGGTGCGCTTCAACTTCCTCAAGCGGCTGGTCGACAATGCTCCGAAGGACAAGTTCCTCGACGTGGCGCACCGCTTGCCCAAGGGCTGGCACGTCGTCGTTTATTTCGAGGCGGATATCCTCGAAGAAATGAAGCCCTTCCTCGCCGCCATCCCGGTTCCCGTCGTCATCGATCATATGGGCCGGCCCGACGTGACCCAGGGGCCGGACGGCCCCGACATGCGCGCCTTTCGCGCCCTGCTCGACAGTCGCGACGACATCTGGACCAAGGTGACCTGCCCCGATCGCCTGTCGCCCCAAGGCGAGCCCTATGACGATTTCGTCGCGGCGGTGCGGCCGCTGGTCGAGGACTATCAGGACCGCGTGCTGTGGGGCACCGACTGGCCGCACCCCAATATGGAGCACCGCATTCCCGACGATGGCGGGCTGGTCGACGTGATCCCCCGTATCGCCCCTACGGAGACGTTGCAGCACAAGCTGCTCGTCGCCAATCCGATGCGGCTCTATTGGCCCGAAGAGGTCGTGGGTTGAGGTCTCCCTTGAGAGACGCGTGATCGCCCACCTCAGGTAACCCGGAAATACCGCATGACGACGCTGCCGGGATGACGGATTCCCTGCCCGACGAACACGCTCCTGGTCATCCAGTCATGCGGCCCCGCCTGGACCTCGAAGGTCGGCGTGGTGCGGAAATAATAAAGGCTGGGATCTAGATCCTCGCCTGCGGTCAGCCGTGCGATGATCTCGGGCGAGGCGACCCGGACGCCGGGATTGTCGATGCTGATCCGCGTGCCGTCTGCCGCCTCCAGTGTGTAGCGGGCGTGGATGACGGTGCGGTCCTTGCCGATGCCCTGCCAGTCACCGCCGCCGGGGAGGACGATACCGCGCAGCCGCGGCCCATCCACCGTGCCGCCGGTGATCGGCACCAGCCGCCTGCGCTCTCCGTCGATCGTGCCGAGCTCGACCGGCGGGGCGAGCAGGATCACCGCCTCGAAGACAAAGTCGAGGGTCGGCGGCGCGGGGGCCTTCGCACTATCGGCCAGCGCCGAACGGGGCATCGCCGTCGTCAGTGCCGCGCCGAGCAAGGCCGTTCCGGCCTGGCGGCGGTTAAGGGCGGTCGGTACCATCATGATGCTCCTTGCCTAGCGGGCGAAACGCGGGAACGCCGGCAGCTTGCCGATATCGCGCGGTTCGTGGCCGATGATGATACGGGCGTGCAACGCCTTGGCCACCTTGTTGATGCGGTCCATCGACGCCAGCGTGTCCGCCCGGTTGACGTTGATCTTCGGTACGCCGTTTTCCGGCCGCTGTTCGGTGAAATGCCACAAGTCCCCCGTCAGGATCATCGGCCCGCCGGCAAGCCGCACCAGCAGCGAATGATGGCCGGGCGTGTGGCCGGGCGTGGCCAGCATCATCACCCGCCCATCACCGAATATGTCGCGGTCGCCGGAGACCTCGTCGACCTTTCCGCCGCCGGTGGTCCACGGGGCGAACTCGTCGCGCGACAGGTTGAACGCTTTCGCCGAGCTGCGCACTACAGCGATATCCTCGACGCCGATGAGCAAGGTCGCGCCCGGAAAGCTCGCCGCCTGGCCGCTGTGATCCGAATGATAGTGGCTGAGCGCGACCATGGAGATCTGTGCCGGGCCCAGGCCGATATCGCGCAACTGGTCGACGATCGATCGGGCGAGCCTCGCGTTGCCGCCGCCGACGCTGGTCTGGCCCGCGCCGAGTCGGGACAAAGGCAGGCCGGTGTCCCACAACAGATAGCGGTCCCCGTCGCGGACGAGATAGCAACTGACCGAGACCGTCCTGGCCTTGCCCGAAAAGGCGAAGCTGTCCGACAGGAAATCGAGATCGGGCACCTCGACCGTCCCGCAATCCAGCCGCCAGAGCATCAGCGGCGCAGGTTTTTGAGGCTGGGCGACGGTCATGTCCGGCGTGACGCAAAGGGCAATCAGCGCGAGCGCGGCCTTGACGACCGGCCGTCGCCTCAATCGATCGATCGTCATTTCGGACCCTGATCCTCCCATCCCGCCAACCCGGAATGTCGAACATCCCGTTTGCAAAGCCGTCGCCGGCTGTTATGTAACGAACTAGTACATATAAATACAGCAGGCGCCTAACGCGCTCTATCGGAGATGGATGGATGATCACGCGGATGCACAAATTGCTGGGCATGTTTCTTGGCGCTACCGCCCTGATGGGAGCGGCGCCGATCGACCGGTCGATGACCCCGATCGCCGGCGATCCGATCGCTACCGCGGGCGGCCGCATCGCCGGGACTCAGCTCGATTCGGGCGTGCGGGCCTATTTCGGAATCCCGTTTGCCGCGCCGCCGACCGGGCCGTTGCGCTGGGCAGCGCCGCAACCGATCGCCTGGAAGGGGGTGTGGAACGCCGATCGCAAGGGGGCCGCCTGCATCCAGATCCTGCGCCCGCACGACATCAACCATTATTTCGGCGAGGAGCCGACCTCGGAGGATTGTCTCTACCTCAATCTCTGGGCTCCCGCGGCCGCAAGCCCGGCGTCGAAGCTGCCGGTGATCGTTTTCATTTATGGCGGCGGCTTCACCGTCGGATCGTCGGGCATGGCGAATTACGATGGCGAGGCGATGGCCAAAGCCGGCGCGATCTTCATCAACTTCAATTACCGCGTCGGGGCGTTCGGCTTCCTCGCGCACCCCGAGCTCACCGCCGAGCAGGGTGGTCATTCGGGCAATTACGGCATCATGGACCAGACTGCGGCGCTGCGCTGGATCCACGACAATGTCGCGAAGTTCGGCGGCGATCCGGACAAGGTGCTGATCATGGGCCAGTCGGCCGGCGCCGGTTCCGTGGTGGCGCAGATCTTCTCGCCGGCGGCGAAGGGGCTGTTCCGCGCCGCGGTGATGTCGAGCGGCTGCAATTTCAACAGTGATGGCCAGCCGCTGGCGGCCGCCGAGAAGGTCGGGCTCCAGCTGCAGGAGAGGATGAAGGCCGCGAGTCTCGCGGCGCTGCGCGATGTTCCGGCCGATCGCATTCTTGCGGCGCAGTCCGAATTTCAGCTCGGCGCGCGGGTTGATGGCGTGCGGATCAGCGGGCCGATCGTGGACGGTTATGTGCTGCCCCGGAGCAAGGCGGCGATGCTCGCCGATGGCGGCTTCAACCATGTCCCGATCATCGCCAATTACAATAGCAACGACATCAGCTTCGGCATGGAGCCGATCCTTTCCGCCACCAGTATCGCCCAGTTCCAGGCAGGCGCGCGTCAATTGTACGGCGCGGACGCCGAGGCGTTCCTCAAGCTCTATCCGGTGAAAAGCGACGCCGAAGTCCATGCCGTCGCGCGCCGCGCGGCGACCGAGGGGGGGTTGGAGGCGAGTGCCCGCTTCTGCGCCCAGGCCGAGACCAAGGCGGGACAGGCCGCCTATATCGACGAATATACCCGCGTGCACCCTTATGTGCCGGGGGTCCGGATCGCCGACCAGGATATCGCAATTGTCGGCGCCTATCACACCGCCGACATTCCTTATTGGTTCGGCACCCAGGACAAATACAACATGTTCCGTCCGACCAGGAACTGGACGCCGTGGGACCGCACGCTCTCGACCCAGATGATGGACGCGTTGATCGCCTTCGCAGCGACCGGCAATCCGAACACGCCGGCAATGCCATGGGCGGCATGGAAGCCGGCGAGCGAGAGCAAGATCCTGTTCGGCGACCGCGTCGAAACGGTGAAGCTCGATGCGAAGCGGCTCGACTGGCAGGCGGCGCATCCGGTCGCGATGATACCGCCTGCGCTGCGCCCGGGAACGGTGCGGGACTGAGGCGGGTGATTCGACGGCAGGAGGATGTCACGCCGGCGGTGCTCGCGGTGATGGAGCGGACCCGCGATCCGCGGCTCCGCGAGATCATGGTTTCGCTCGTCACGCACCTGCATGGCTTCGTGCGTGACGTGCGCCTGACCGAGGCCGAGTTCCGCGAGGCGACGGCGGTGCTTAACGAGATCGGCAAGCTGGCGTCGGACACGCATAACGAGGCGGTGCTGATGGCCGGCTCGCTCGGCGTGTCCTCGCTGGTCTGCCTGCTCAACAATGGCGATGCCGGGCAGACCGAGACGTCGCAATCGCTGCTCGGGCCGTTCTGGCGGCTGCATTCGCCGCGCGTCGAGAATGGCGGGTCGATCGTGCGGTCGGACACGGCGGGCGATGCCCTGTTCGTGAACGGACGGGTGCTCGATCAGCAGGGCAGGCCGGTCGCGGGTGCCGAGGTCGATGTGTGGCACGCTTCGCCGATCGGGCTGTACGAGAACCAGGATCCCGAACAGGCCGAGATGAACCTGCGCGGCAAGTTCACCACCGACCGCGATGGGCGCTTCTGGTTCCGGACGGTCAAGATGATCGGCTATCCGATCCCGACCGACGGTGTCGTCGGTCGGCTCCTCACCGCACAGGATCGACATCCCTACCGGCCGGCACATCTCCACGCGTTGATCGTGAAGCCGGGGTTCAAGGTGCTGATCAGCCAGGTCTATGATCCGACCGACCCGCGCATCGACAGCGATGTCCAGTTCGGCGTGACCGAGGCGCTGGTCGGCGATTTCGTCCGGCACGAAGAGGCCAGCCCGGATCCGGACGTCGGCGCGCCCTGGTACTCGCTCGACTATATTTATGTGATGGAGCCCGGCGAAACCGTGCTGCCCCGCGCCCCGATCAAGTAAAGGGATATCCGTTGCTCAGCGAACAACAGCACCGTGCCGCGGCCGACGCCATTCTCAAGGCCGAGGCCACCAAGGTTCCCACGCCGCAGCTGAGCAGGCTCTATCCGGAGATGGAGATCGCCGACGCCTATCGCGTCCAGGATCTCTGGGC
This sequence comes from Sphingomonas bacterium, assembly GCF_028293085.1. Classification (GTDB taxonomy): domain Bacteria; phylum Pseudomonadota; class Alphaproteobacteria; order Sphingomonadales; family Sphingomonadaceae; genus Sphingomonas. Next base: position 1,527 of record NZ_JAQGLC010000102.1, on the reverse strand, counting down.
GGAGGCGCGGATGGCGAAGGGCGCGCGGCTCGCGGGGCACAAGATCGGCCTTACCTCGCGCGCGATGCAGATCGCGTCGAAGATGACCGAGCCCGATTACGGGCGCATCCTCGACGACGCGCTCTTCAATGATGGCGCGCAGATACGGGCCGACGCCTTCCTCAAACCCCGGCTCGAGGTCGAGCTTGCCTTCGTCATGGGAGAAGATCTCGCCGGGCCGGGCAAGCGCATCTACGACGTGATGCGCGCGACCGAGTTCGTCGTGCCCGCGCTGGAGATCATCGACTATCGCACCGAGGTGCCGCGCGCGATCGTCGATACGATCGCCGACAATGCCGCATTCGGTGCGATCGTCGTCGGCGGCCGGCCGGTGCGACCGATGGACATCGACGTGCGCTGGGTCGGCGCGACCCTGTCGAAGAACGGGATCATCGAGGAATCGGGCGTTTCCGCCGCGATCATGGGGCATCCCGCCGCAGGCATCGCCTGGCTGGTCAACAAGCTGCACGAGGTCGGGGCAGGGCTGAAAAAGGGGCAGATCGTGCTCGGCGGGTCCTTCACCCGGCCGGTCGATATCGCGGCGGGCGACGTGATCCATGCCGATTACGGACCGCTCGGCGCCATCGGCGTGTCCTTCCTGTGAGCCGCGTTCCGGTCAACCGCTTCAAGGCGGCGATCGCCGAGGGGCGCCAGCAGATCGGCTTGTGGTCGACACTCTCGACGGCGTTCGCGGCCGAGGTGGTGGCGGGTGCCAATTTCGACTGGCTGTTGCTCGATACCGAACATTCTCCAGGCGACGTGCTGACCGTGCTCGGCCAGTTGCAGGCGCTGTCGGGCTATCCGTTGTCGCCGATCGTCCGCCCTGCCGCGAACGACGCGGTGCTGATCAAGCGCTATCTCGATATCGGGGTGCAGACCCTGCTGATCCCCTATGTCCAGAGCGCCGATGAGGCGCGCGCCGCGGTGGCGGCGGTGCGCTATCCGCCCGACGGTATCCGCGGCGTGTCGGCGCTGACCCGCGCGACCCGCTTCGGGCGGGTCGAAGGTTATGCGAAAGGCGCGGCGGCGGAGATCTGCCTGCTGGTGCAGGTCGAGACCCAGGCCGGGCTCGACGCGCTGGAGGATATCGCGGCGGTCGAGGGGGTCGACGGCGTGTTCGTCGGGCCCGGCGATCTTGCCGCGAGCCTCGGGCATATCGGCGATCTCGGTCATCCGGTCGTGGTCGGCGCCGTCGAGGATGCGATCCGGCGGATCGTGGCGGCGGGCAAGCCTGCGGGCGTGCTGACCGGCGATCCGATGTTCGCCCGGCGCTGTATCGAGCTGGGCACGATCTTCACCGCCGTCGGGATCGATGTCGGGTTGCTCGCGCGCGCTGCCGATGCGCTCGCCGCGCGGTTCCGGGCATGAGCGACGCGGTCGACGAGCTGGCGCCGGGCGGCGTGATCCGGGTGGCGATCAATCGGGGCAATCCGGTGACGGTGCGGGTGGCGCCGGTTCTGGCCATGATGCTCGGCGAGGCGGTCGGTC
>NZ_JAQGLC010000098.1 GCF_028293085.1 Sphingomonas bacterium | reverse complement strand
CCGGTTGCAGTGAGCTTGAAGCGCTTTTTGACGCCGCTCTTCGTCTTGAGTTTGGGCATTTTCGTCTCCTTGTATTCGCGACGATCTATGAACGGCCACGGCAGCCCATACCGGCCGGGCAGTTCCTCTTACTCGCGGAAAGGCGGGCCCATAACGGGCCGCGGGCGCAAATGCAAGGAGGCGGGAACCTGGGATTCGGAACTTGGCGCGCGCGCGAACGGTTAGAACGCCATGGATTCACCGCTCAGCACAGTTGCGCCTGCAGAAAACGCCGCCGAGACGCCCGAGGAGGCGCCGGCCGCGACCGAATCGGCAACGCCCGAACAGGAACCGCGGCACCGCCTGTCGCGTCCGTGGCGAATCGCGCGCAACATCGTGCTCGGCATCGTCGGGACGCTCTTCCTTGCCTGGTTGATTCTCTACATCACCAAGGGCCGATTCCTGAAGCATCCCTTCGAACGCACCGTGGCGGCGATGACGCACCGGCAGGTGAAGGTGCCGGGCGATTTCCAGCTCTATTTCGACTATATCAACATCCACTTCGTCGCGGAGGGGATGACGATCTCCAACCCGGACTGGGCGTCCAGGCCCAATCTGTTCGAGGCGAAGCGAATCGATACGCGCATCTCCACCTTTCCGCTGATCGTCGGCGACCGCCGGGTGAAGTGGCTCGATATGCTCGACGGTGCACTCGATCTCGAATGGGACAAGGCGGGCAAGCGCAATAGCTGGACCTTCAGCGAGGAGAAGGGGAAGCCGTTCGAGATGCCGCTGATCCGCCAGGCGACCGTCTCCGGCACCACGCTGCGTTATGTCGACCCCAGGCTGCAGCTGTCGGCCGATATCGCCTTCAAGACGATCAAGGCCACCGATACGCGCTTCGCCAGTTCGATCGAGTTCACCGGCAAGGGCCTCGAACGCAACACGCCCTTCACCCTGTACGGCGCGATGCTGACCCCGAACGCCACGGTGGTGGGGGGCAAGAACAAGCTCGATCTGCACATCAGGGCAGCCCGCACGTCGATCGACGTGGCGGGCACGCTCGACGCGCCGACGCGGATCGACGGCGCCGATCTGAAGGTCACCGCGCGGGGCAGCGATATCGCCGATCTGTTCAGCATCATCGGTGTCGCGGTGCCGGAGACGCGGACCTATCGGCTCGATTCGGCGCTGACCAAGACTGGCGACGAATATCGCTTCACCGGCTTGCGCGGCCATTTCGGCGACAGCGACATTGCCGGCAAGCTGACGGTGCGGCTGCTCGAGCCGCGCCTGAAGATCGACGCCGTGCTGGCGACGCGCTCGCTCGACATCGTCGATATCGCGCCGTTCATCGGCTATAATCCCGACGCCGTCGCGGTCGAGGGCAAGGGTGCCATCGTCAAGCAGGTCAACGGCACGCCGCGCCTGCTGCCCGATGCGCCGCTGCGCGTCGAGGCGCTCAGGAATTTCGACGCGAACCTGCATTATACGGTGCGGACCGTGCGCGCGCGCAACCTGCCGGTGTCGAACATCGATCTCACCCTGGGGCTCGACGACAGCCTGCTCACGCTCTCGCCGCTGACCTTCGAGATGGCGCGCGGGCATGTCGCGGCGGACATCAAGATCAATGCGCGCCGGCCTTTGGTCCATACCGATTACGATATCCGCCTGTCGCCGACGCCGATGGGGGTGCTCCTGGCGGGTTATGGCGTCGACGAGGCAGGCACATCGGGCACGGTGAAGGCCCGGCTGCAGATGGCGGGTAACGGCAATACCGTGCATGATTCGCTGTCGACCGCCAACGGCCGGATCGCGATCATCATACCCCAAGGCAGCTTCTGGACGCGCAACGTCCAGCTGTCCGAGCTCGATATCGGCACCTTCGTCCAGAAGATGTTCGAGCATAAGCTGAAGGAGCCGGTGCAGATCAATTGCGGGCTGATCGCCTTCACCGTGCGCAACGGCGTCGCCGCGGCGGACCCGATCCTGATCGACACGAAGAAGAATGTGATCCTCGGGCGCGGCGGGTTCAGCTTCAGGAACGAATCGCTCGATTTCTCGGTGCGCGCGGACGCCAAGAAATTCAGCCTGTTCTCGGCCCAGTCGCCGGTCGCGGTGAACGGCTATTTCGCCAAGCCGGCGATCAATGTGATCAGCCCGGAGCTGATCGGGCGCGGGGGCGTCGGGCTTGGGCTGACCCTGGTTGCGAGCCCGATCGCGGGCATTCTCGCCTTTGTCGATGTCGGCGATGCCAAGGGCACGCAGTGCGGCCCGGTATTGTCGGGCGCGACCGCCCGGGCGCAGCGCACCACCAAGGGCCAGCCGCGCGACGATGTCGGCCATGGCACCACCGCCAAGGCCGAGAGCGGCAAGAAGACGCATGAGGAGCGCAGGGAACAGAAGAAGAAGTTCCTCGGGATCAAGCTCTAGGCCCGCCTCCCGTCACGAAAACCCTGCTCAGTGGCCGCGGCAGGCCAGCGCCTCGAGGATATCCTCGATCCGGGCAGGATCGCCCGCGGCGACGACCTCGCCGATGCTGTCGGCGGTCAGCGGATCGCCGGCCCAGTCGCACATCCGCCCGCCGGCGCCCTCGACCACGGGGACGAGCGCGGCGAAATCGTGGAGCTTGAGGCCGTCCTCGACGACGATATCGAGCCAGCCCGAAGCGAGGCAGGCATAATTATAGCAATCGCCGCCGAGCACCGTGCTCATCACCGCAGCGTCGAGATGCTCGAAGGCGTGGAGCTGATCGTCGCCGAACAGGGCCGGCGAAGTGGTGGCAAGCAGCGCCTTGCCGAGATCGGGGCAGCGGCGGGTTGCGGTGGGCTTGCCGTTGAACAGGGTCGGGCGGCCGATCACGCCGGTCCAGCGCTCGCCGAGGATCGGCTGGTCGATCACGCCGAGCACCGGCCAGCCATCGGCGACCAGGGCGATCAGCGTGCCGAAGATCGGGCGGCCGGAAATGAAGGCGCGCGTGCCGTCGATCGGATCGAGCACCCAGGCGCGGCCGCTGGTGCCCTCGCGCACGCCATATTCCTCGCCGATGATGGCGTCGTCGGGAAAGCGCGCCTCGATCGCCTGGCGCATGACCTGTTCGGCGGCGCGATCGGCAAGCGTGACGGGCGAGGCATCGGCCTTCGCCTCCAGCCCGTGGCTGCCCCGGAAATAGGGCTTGATCGCCGCGCCGGCGAGGCCGGCAAGGTTTTCGGCAAAGGCGATTTCGGCATCGGTGACACGCATGGCCATCCGACTAGCCGCGCGTCCCGCGACACGCCAGCCCGCACTTCGGACTCGCCTCCGTAACAATCGACTGGCATCACCTGGCCGATGCGCATCCTTTCCCTCACCGCCGGCGCGGCGATGCTGGCCTTGGCCGCTCCCGCCGCCGCGCAGCTCCGCCCACTCGTCGAGCCGCCCGCCTCGGCCGAGGCCGCGCAACAGGGTGTCGACGTGTTCCTGCTCAACGAGGGGTCCGCGCCCGTGCCCGCGCAGGGACCGGCCGAGATCGAGACGGTAGCGAAGGACGGGACGCGACTTCGCCTGATCGTGGCCCCGGATGAAGTGCTGACCGTCCAGCCCGGCGCCTTCGCCAGGCTCCATTACCGGCTCGCTGCCGCTGCGCCGGCGCAAGCACCGCAGCCGATCGAGGTCGCGCAAGCGGCCCCGCCCTCGCCTTCCGAGCAGGATGTGGCCGATTCGTCCGGCACGTCGAGCGGCTTCTTCGACCGCTTTCGGCCGCACGAACCGATCTATGGCGCGTTCGGGCTGAACGATGCGGGCGGCAAACTGCAGCTGAGTTTTGCGTTCCGCGCGCTGGGCCATGAGGACGGGCCGAGCCTCAATTTCGCCTATACCCAGACGATGTTCTGGGCGCTCGACAAGCCATCGGGCCCGTTCCGCGCGACCAATTACAGCCCGGAGCTGTTCGTCGACCTGCCGATCGACCCGACCGCGACGGCCGGCCTGGGCTATCGCCACGATTCGAACGGGCTCGGCACGTCGGGCTCGATCGACGTCAACCGCGTCTTTGCGCGCGTTTCGAAGAGCTTCGCGCTGGGCGATGGCTGGAGCGCCGAACTGGCGCCCGAAGCCTGGTTCTATGTCGGCCGCCAGGGAATCGCGTCCGATCTGGATCGATATTGGGGCTTCACGTCGCTGACCGCCTCGATCGGGCAGCAGGACGGCATCAAGCTGTCGGTCACGGGCCGCGGTAATCCCGGCACGGGCAAGGGCGCAGCCGAGGCGTTCCTTTCCTATCCGCTGGCCGCGATCTGGAGCGGATTGCCGCATATCTATCTCTTCGGACAGGCTTTTACAGGGTACGGCGAAGCATTGAGCGACTATAACCGGCGCGCCAGCCATGCGCGACTTGGCATCGCCTTCACCCGCTAATGTATACAGGACAGTATCGCTGGCCTATCTGACAGCAACGGTCACCGTATCTTAGCAGTTCGCCCTTATCGCTCCCTTCGTCACATCGTGACGCTCGATACGTGGGTGTATCGACTTCGGGAGGCGAACGGATCGTGAGGGCGGGAACAGGCGCGGCACGGTTGGCGGTGGTGGAGGACGGCGGCGCACGCCTGTTCGACAGCATCGGCCGCTTCCTCGCCGAGCACCGGCTGAGCCCCGATCCGCGCCATTATGCCTTTGCCTATCGCGTTTTCACCGATCGGGGCGGCCCGCTGGCCCAGGCGGTCGCGTCGCTGACCGATGGCGGCTTCCGCCTGTCGAGCCGTGACATCGAATCGCTTGGCGGCGAGATCGGATCGCTGAACACCGCTGACACCCCCGAGACCGCCAAAAAGGCCGCGGATGGGCTGGTTGCCCAGACCCAGATGCAGGTCGACGGCTTCTCCGACATGATGCAGGCGATGCGCGCCGAGACCCAGGGTTTCGGGCGCGATCTCGCCGCGAGCGCCGACGCGATTCGCGGGTCGCATGACGGGGTGGAAGAGGTCGTGCGGCTTACCGGGGTGATGCTCGAGCGGGTCCGCGCCGCAGAAACCAAGCTGGACGCGGCGACCAGCGAGGCGACCGAATTGCGCGCCAAGCTGGAGGAAGCGCGCGACAATGCCCGACGCGATCCGCTGACCGACCTGCCCAATCGACGCGCCTTCGAGGAAGCCTATGCCGCGCAGGCTGCAGCCGGCGCGACGCTCTGCGTTGCGGTGTGCGACATAGATCATTTCAAGCTGGTCAACGACCGGTTCGGGCACGCCGTCGGCGATCGCGTCCTGAAGGCTGTGGGCGAAGCTCTGGCCGAGGCCTGCGAAGGCCATCTCGTCGCCCGTTATGGCGGCGAGGAGTTCGCCGTGCTGTTCTCGGGTATCGGGTCGCAGGCCGCGATGGCGACGCTGGAGAAAGCGCGCGGCACCGTCGCTGCCAAGAGATACCGGCTGCGCGAGTCCGACGAGCCGCTCGGCGCGGTCACCTTCTCGGCCGGCCTGACCGAGGCGTCATGCGACGAAGCGCTGGGCGCCGCGTTCGGGCGGGCCGACCGGCTGCTCTACGCCGCCAAGGACGCCGGGCGGAATCAGCTGAAACTGGGCGCTTCGTGACGCCAAATATTGGCGGAAATTCCCAAACTTCTCCCGATGAACTTGCTACCTCGATGCTGCATAGTTTGCCATATCCAGCAATTCCAAGGCTTTGCGCGTTTGGCACGCTCCCTGCAATCACCCTGGCATCGGCGGCCGGATGGTCCGGAACGCCAAAGATCAGGGAATGAAATCATGTCGGTCCGTTTCGAAAATGCCCAGCGCCTCGCGCTCTCTTTCTTCGGTGCGTTGCTGTTCACCGCAGTGATGGTCAGCGCAGCAGTCCCCGTCGTCCCGGTCGTCTGACCGGGACGAACCCCTCAATCGAAAGACCCGCAAGATGACCCGCAGTTTCGTGATCGGTTTCGCGTCCTTCGCGACGACCGCTCTCCTCATCCTCGGCCAATACGCCGCTATCGGCGCAATCGGCTGAGCAGCGCCCCGCCGCCCGCAGCGATTATGCGGGCGCGGCGGGAGCGAAGCGTGTAGCGTTCCCCGCCGGGCGACCCCCCGCCCAAAAAGGAACCGCCGCCATGGCCAAGAGCCAGAAGAAATCCAACAAGGAAGTCCGCAAGCCCAAGGCGGAAAAGACCAAGACGATCGCCGCCAACCCTTCCAGCAAGGGCAAGGCCGTCGAGATGACGACGATCAAGAGCTGAGCCTGTGGCCGGCGACGACGACGACTTCATCTATGACGAGGCGAGCGGCGAGTGGATCAACGCGGCCGACGCACGCGCCAGCGCCGCGAGCGTGGATCGTGTCGAGGTGCGCGATTCGGTCGGCAACCTGCTCGCCGACGGCGACCAGGTGACGCTGATCAAGGATCTGACCGTCAAGGGCGCAGGCCAGACGCTCAAGCGCGGCACGCTGATCAAGTCGATCCGGCTGACCGGCGATCCGCAGGAAATCGATTGCCGCTACGACGGCATCAAGGGCTTGGTGTTGCGCGCTGAGTTCGTGCGCAAACGCTAGGGCGCGCGCCGTCGGGTGGTGATTGACAGGCGCGGCCGGGTTCGGACATGCCGGAGCTCATGAGCGACAGCGTCAAACTGCATCCAAGCTGGCTCGAGCCGCTGCGCGCCGAGTTCGACAGCCCGTATATGGCCGCGCTGAAAGCCTATCTCGTCGCGGAGAAGGCGGCGGGGAAGCGCATCTTCCCCAAGGGAAACGAGTGGTTCCGCGCGCTCGACCTGACCGCGCTGGAGGATGTCCGCGTCGTGATCCTGGGGCAGGATCCCTATCATGGCGAGGGGCAGGCGCATGGCCTGTGCTTCTCGGTGCAACCGGGGGTGCGGCCGCCGCCGAGCCTGGTCAATATCTACAAGGAGATGGCGAGCGATCTGGGCATCCCGCCCGCGCGCCACGGTTTCCTCGAACATTGGGCGCAGCAGGGCGTGTTGCTGCTCAACGCAGTGCTGACGGTGCAGATGGGCCTGGCCGCCTCGCACCGCGACCGCGGCTGGGAGAAGTTCACCGATGCGGTGATCCGCCTGATCAACGCGCGGC
>NZ_JAQGLC010000092.1 GCF_028293085.1 Sphingomonas bacterium | reverse complement strand
TTTCCTTCACCAGCGGACCCGCGCAGGTGCCGATGCTCGCGGTGACCGAGAGATCATAAGGCATGCGGGCGGCGCGGAGGCGCGCCAGGATGTCCTCGGGCTCGACCGTGAGGCCGATCGGGGTGACGATCGCGAATTCCTCGCCGCCGATCCGGGCGACCAGCGCCTGGGGCGGCACCGACTGGCGCAAGGTCCGCGCGAGCACGCGCAGCACCTCGTCGCCGCCGTCATGGCCGATCGTCTCGTTGACTCGCTTGAAATGATCCAGGTCGACGATCAGCAGGGTTTGCTCGCCCTCGCGCCCGATCGCGTGGCGCAGAAAGGCGCGGCGGTTGAACAGCCCGGTCAGCGGATCGGTGTCGGCGAGCAGCCGCGCGGCGATCTCCTGCTCGCGCGCCTCGTCGCGCTCGCGGCTGAGCAGGCGGATGCGATAGGCGATGGCGAGGCTGGAGAAGAGCGCTTCGACCGTCATCGTCCCGATCGTCGAATTGTCGAGCCAGAAGTTCCAGCCGATGAAGTTGAGCGAGTTCGCCACGCGGAAGCAGGCAAAGACGATCGGCGCGGCCCAGGCGATCGCGAACATCCACAGATAATTGCTGCGCGTGCGCCAGCCGCGCCACAGGATCGGCACGACGATCGCGAGCTGGGCGATGAAGGCGAAGGAGAAGAAGCGGTCGAACAAGGTGACCTGCCACGGCGCGAGCGTCGCGAGCATCACCACCGTCGTCAACATCAGGACGCAGACCAAATTGCAGGCGCGACTGAGCCAGCCGGCGAAGACGCGCGGCTCGAAAAAGCTGCGTGCGAACAGCATCGCCGATACCGCCGCCACCCCCAGGGTCGCGTAGTTGATCCGCAGCCGATCATTGTTGACGATGTCGGGCCAGGCCCAGGCGAGCGCGCCCGAGGACGAGGTCGCATAGATGAGCAGGCCGAGCAGCATGCCGCAATAAGCCAGCTGGAAACGGTATCGCAGCGCGCCCCAGAGCGCGAGATTATAAACGAACAGCGCGATGCACAGCCCGGCGAACCCGGCATAGATCACTCCCATGATCAGGTTCGCGTCGGCGCTTTCCGCCGGGGTGGCGATGCGGGCGCCGTTCAGGATGCCGCGCAAATTCGCCGCGCCTTCGACATGCCAGAGCAATCGGACGAGCGGCGCGTTGCGGGCGGGCAGGCCGCGCTCGATGATCGCGCCGAGCTGAAGATGGCGCGAGGCGGAGCGGCCGTCGGTGACGGCGGAGAGGATCGCGCCGTCGGCATAGAGTGCATGGAGCGTCACGCGCTGCTGCCATAGGCTGCCGATGCGGATATCGGCGGGTCCGGTCACGCTGACGGGAGCGGACAGGGCCCAATAGTCGCCCGAGCCGAACTTCGTCTGGCGCGTCCTGCAATCGAAGCGGCTGCTTTGGGCAAAGAGCTCGCGCGCTTCCATGCCGGCCGTAGCGCGCGCGATGCATACCGGCACGCCGCGCCCGGCAAGCCCGGTTTGCGCCGCGGCCGGCGCGGTACCCGCCAGCGCGAGCAGGAGCGTCGCGCCGATCGGCGCCAACAGATTGAAAAACCACCCCCTGAGCATGGAACACATCTAAACCTGAGATGCCGAACAGAAGGTAAAGGATAAGGGCCATCTGCAGCCGATCCCGCGATACCGTGCCGCGCGACGCGGAAAACCGTTCAGCACCGATCAACCCGGCGCGGCGCACGCCCGGTCCGGAGCCATGTTCCGGGAGAGATCGCCATGCGTAGATCCTTGTTCCTCGTCGCCGCAGCTTCCTGCCTTGTTGCCGCCGCCCCTGCCTCGGCGCGACCCGAAAAAGCCGTCGCGCCGGCGGCCAATCCGCTGATCGACTATTCGGGCTTCGTCGCGCTGACGAAGCAGGTCCGGCCCTATCGTGCCAGGCGCCTGCTCGGCGTCGCCGATTTCCGCGCGCGGGCGGCCGAGCCCCGCGCCTTGCTGCTCGATGCGCGCTCCGCGGACGCCTTCCGGCAGGGGCATATCGAGGGCGCGATCAACCTGCCCTTCACCGATTTCACCGCGGACAGCCTGGCGCAGGTCGTCGGGCCGGATCGCACGCGGCCGATCTATATTTATTGCAACAATAATTTCCGGAACAACGTGGCGCCGGTGATGACCAAATCGGTGCAGCTCGCGCTCAACATCCAGACCTTCGTCAACCTGGTCGGCTATGGTTACAAGGAGGTCTGGGAATTGGGCGAGGCGGTCGACATGGACGATCCCGCGATCGGCTGGGTCAGGGGATAGAAGGCACGAAAAAGGGCCGCGGCGTTTCCGCCTCGGCCCCTTTCGGTGTTCCAGGCCTGAGCCTTACTTCGCCTCGGCAGCCTCGGCCTTGCCCTTCTTCTTGGGCTTTTTCGGCGGGGCCGACGTGATCTCGAAGGACAATGCGCCGTCCTTCATCTTCACATTCACCTCGCCGCCATGGACGAGCTTGCCGAACAGCAATTCCTCGGCGAGCGGCTGCTTGATCTTCTCCTGGATCAACCGGCCCATCGGGCGTGCGCCATAGAGCTTGTCATAGCCCTTCTGGGTCAGCCACTGCTTCGATTCTTCGTCGAGGTTGATGTGGACGTTGCGGTCGGCGAGCTGCAGTTCAAGCTGGAGGATGAACTTCTCCACCACCCGCGCGACCACCTCGGTCGGCAGATAGCTGAACGGCACGATCGCATCGAGCCGGTTGCGGAACTCGGGCGTGAACATCTTCTGCACCGCCTGCTCGTCCTCGCCCTCGCGGGTGAGGTTGCCGAAGCCCAATGTCTCGCGCGCCATGTCGGACGCGCCGGCATTGGTCGTCATGATCAGGATGACGTTCCTGAAATCGACGGTCTTGCCGTGGTGGTCGGTCAGCTTGCCGTTGTCCATCACCTGCAACAGGATGTTGAACAGGTCGGGATGCGCCTTCTCGATCTCGTCGAGCAGCAGTACCGAATGCGGCTGCTGGTCGACTGCGTCGGTCAGGAGCCCGCCCTGATCATAGCCGACATAGCCCGGGGGCGCACCGATCAGCCTGCTGACCGAATGGCGCTCCATATATTCCGACATGTCGAAGCGCTGGAGCGGGATGCCCATGATCAGGGCAAGCTGCTTGGCGACCTCGGTCTTGCCCACGCCGGTCGGGCCGGTGAACAGATAATTGCCGATCGGCTTGTCGGGATCGCGCAGGCCCGCACGGCTCAGCTTGATCGCCGAGCTGAGCTTTTCGATCGCGGCATTCTGGCCGAACACGACTCGCTTCAGATCGGTATCGAGGCTTTCGAGCGCCTTGGTGTCGTCGGTCGAGACCGATTTCGGCGGGATGCGCGCCATCGTCGCAATCACCGCCTCAATCTCGCGCGTGGTGATCGTCTTCTTGCGCTTGTTGAGCGGCACCAGCATCTGCATCGCGCCGACCTCGTCGATCACGTCTATCGCCTTGTCGGGCAGCTTGCGGTCGTTGATGTAGCGCGCGCTGAGTTCCACCGCCGACTTGATCGCGTCGGGGGTGTATTTGACCTTGTGATGGTCCTCGAACGCGCTGCGCAGGCCGGTGAGGATCTTGATCGTGTCCTCGATCGTCGGCTCGTTGACGTCGATCTTCTGGAAGCGCCGCAGCAGCGCGCGGTCCTTCTCGAAGTGATTGCGGAATTCCTTGTACGTCGTGGAGCCGATGCAGCGGATCGTGCCGCCCGACAATGCGGGTTTCAGCAGGTTCGACGCGTCCATCGCGCCGCCGCTGGTCGCGCCGGCGCCGATCACGGTGTGGATCTCGTCGATGAACAGGATCGCATCAGGCAGCTTTTCGAGCTCGTTGACGACCGCCTTCAGCCGCTCCTCGAAATCGCCGCGATAACGCGTGCCGGCGAGCAGCGCCCCCATGTCGAGCGAATAGATCACTGCGGGCAACAACACCTCGGGCACGTCGCCCTCGACGATTTTCCGCGCCAGGCCTTCCGCGATCGCCGTTTTACCGACGCCCGGATCGCCGACATAGAGCGGGTTGTTCTTGGAGCGCCGGCACAGGATCTGGATGGTGCGATCGACCTCGGGCCCGCGGCCGATCAGCGGATCGACCTTGCCGTTCCTGGCCTTCTCGTTGAGATCGACGCAGAACTGCTTGAGCGCGCTCTCGCTCTTGCCCTTGCTTTCGCTCTTGGCGGACTTCTCCTCCTCGGCACCCTTCACTTCGCGGGGCTCGGGAGCGGCGCCGCCCTTGCCGACGCCATGCGAGATGAAGCTGACGGCATCGAGGCGGCTCATGTCCTGCTGCTGGAGGAAATAGACGGCCTAGCTCTCGCGCTCGCTGAACAGGGCGACGAGCACATTGGCGCCGGTCACCTCGTCGCGGCCCGAGGACTGGACGTGGAGGATCGCGCGCTGGACGACGCGCTGGAAGCCCGAGGTGGGCGACGGGTCGGTGGCGGCATCGACCTTCAGCGCCTCGAGCTCGGTATCGAGATAATGGGCGACGGTGGCCTTGAGCTCCTCGAGGTCGACCCCGCAGGAGGTCATCACCTTGGAGGCGTGTTCGTCGTCGACCAATGCGAGCAGCAGATGCTCCAGCGTGGCATATTCGTGGCGCCGCGACGATGCGGCTTCGAGCGCCTTGTGGAGGGTGGTTTCCAACGCGGAGGCGAAAGAGGGCATTACGGTAACTCCATGCGGGCCGCGAGGAACGGACGGCCCTTTCCTTCTATGTCGGAAGGCGAGGCGCCCGCATCAAGCTCTTGACGAATACTCCGGCCTGATCGGCGTGCCGGAGCCTCCGCGCTCATCGCTTGAATAGATCGTTGGCGCTTGCCCGATGGTTAACGGCGTAGGTCAATCGTGCCTTTGTGCGGACGATTTCCGCTTCCAGCGCCACGATGCGCGCCTGGCACTCCTCGACCGACAGTGGATCGAGGTCTTGCCGCGCAAGCTCGGTGAGCGGATCGCCCGCTTTTCGCGCGAGAATCTCGTCCGGGTCCATGGCAGGAACGTTGACCCGACAGGCCGCGATGTCAATAAGGCCCCTGCTATTCCGCAACTGGGGGGCGGCGGATCGATGAGCGACATTCCAAGCGTGATGCAGGCGATCGATCCCGAAGCCCCGGGCGGGCCCGAGGTGATGCGCCTGGTCGAGCGGCCAGTGCCCCGGCCCGGCGAGGGCGAGGTGCTGATCCGCGTCGCCGCCGCCGGGGTCAACCGGCCCGAAGTGATGCAGCGCAAGGGCCTCTATCCACCGCCGCCCGGCGCGCCCTCGATCCTGGGCATGGAAGTGTCCGGCACGATCGTCGCGGTGGGGGAGGATGTTCAGCCCGAACTGATCGGCCAGCCGGTCTGCGCGCTCATCGCCGGTGGCGCCTATGCCCAATATGCCGTCGCGCCTTACGGCCAGTGCCTGCACGTGCCCGAGGCGCTGTCGATGATCGAGGCCGCGGCGATGCCCGAGACGCTGTTCACCGTGTGGACCAATTTGTTCGAGCGCGGTTATGCCAGCGAAGGCGACACGGTGCTCGTCCATGGCGGCACCAGCGGCATCGGCACCATGGCGATCGGCCTCGCCAACCTGTTCGGCCTGACCATCATCGTCACCGCCGGTTCCGACGAGAAATGCGCCGCCGCCAGGGCCTTGGGGGCGGATCATGCGATCAATTACAAGACGCAGGATTTCGTCGCCGAGGTGAAGGCCTTCACCGGCGGCAAGGGCGTCGCGGTGGTGCTCGACATGGTTGGCGGCGATTATGTGCCGCGAAACCTGCAATGCCTCGGCGATGATGGCCGCCATGTCTCGATCGCGGTGCAGGGCGGGCTGATGGCGACGATCCCGATCTTCGAGATCATGCGCCGCCGCCTGACGCTCACCGGCTCGACGCTCCGGCCGCGCAGCACCGCATTCAAGAGCCTCGTCGCGGAGGAGCTCGCCGGCACCGTCTGGCCGCATGTCGAGGCGGGGCGGCTGAAGCCGGTGATCGACCGCACCTATCCCCTCGCCGAGGCCCCCGCAGCGCATGCGCGCATGGAAGCGGGCGACCATGTCGGGAAGATCGTGCTGACGATGGAGTGAGGGCGGGGCGTGAGGGAAGGGGGACGGCAGCCGCCCTTGTCTTTCAACCACCTGCGCGGTTAGCATCGCTTCCCGGGGGGCGCTTGTTTCGACGGCGCGAAGGGGGAGAGACCGATGCGTGCCGCGAAGCATCCCGTGATCGTGCGGGACATGAAGATCCGTGCCGTGCTGCTCGTCCTGTTTGTCGTCGCCTTGACGGTCGTCGGCTTCCTGACCCATCGCGCGGGCATCATCGGTGACCGTTCCTGGGTGATGGCGGGCGATCCGCTGCCGGAAGGAGTCGGCCCGCCCCGCTTCCGCGATTCGATCGACGGATTCGGCCTTCACATCATCAAGATCGGCCATCCGTCGCTGCTCGACCAGCAACTGAAGCTGATGAAGCGCGCGCCCGTGGCGCCCGGTCCAACCCCCTTGCATTTCGGCTATTCGATCCTCGAGACCGACATTCTCGGCATGCCCTTCGTCCCGCGCTCCGAATATGGCCATGTCATCTATTACGAAACGCCCGAGGAATTCGTCATTGCGCCGGCGACCGACGATTATCTCAGGCAGATCCATATCCCGTCCAAGCCGCTTTCGGCCTGGGGCTTCGGCTGGTGGCGGCATCTGTGGGGCTGGCTGTTCGTGATCGCGGCGCTCGGGATCGTCTGGTTCGAGCTCGGCGCGCTGCGCCGCAAACGCGATGCGCTGGGGCTGATCTGAATCGATAAGCATGGCTTGTCGATCGCGCCGCGGATTTGATTTGACCGCGGTGCCCCGACGCCTTCAGGAATCGGGCGAAACGGGGAGCCGCCGATGTCCAGCCTGATCCTGCACGAATATGCCGCGTCGGCGAATTGCTACAAGATCCGCCTGACCGCCGCGCATCTCGGCATCGCGCTCGAGCGGCGCGAGTACGACATCATGAAGGGCGAAACACGCACCGAGGCGTTCCTGAGCGGAGTCAACGCCAATGGCCGCATCCCGGTGCTGCAGGTCGGCGACGATTATCTTCCCGAAAGCGGTGCCGCCTGCCTCTACCTCGCCGACGGATCGCCGCTGATCCCGCACGACCGCTACGACCGCGCCGACATGTTCCGCTGGATGTTCTGGGAGCAGTACAACCATGAGCCGAACGTCGCGACGCTGCGTTTCTGGCGCTTCTTCATCGGCGAGGCGGGGCTGAACGATCTCCAGCGCGCCCAATTGCCGATCAAGCAGGCGGCGGGCGATGCGGCGCTCACGCTGATGGACGAGCATCTGGCGCAGACGCCGTTCTTCATCGGCGACCGGCTGACGCTCGCCGATATCGTGCTCTACGCCTATACCCATGTCGCGGAGGATGGCGGTTTCGATCTCGGCCGCTATCCGGCGGTCACGGCCTGGCTCGGCCGGGTCGCGGCGCTTCCGGGCCATATCGCGATGGCGTGACCGGCCGGAACCGGGCCCAAAAAGGGCCGGTTGTTACAATCCTATGAAAGGGCACGATTCTGTTTGTAACATAAGGTCGCCATAGCGC
Organism: Sphingomonas bacterium; assembly: GCF_028293085.1. GTDB lineage: Bacteria > Pseudomonadota > Alphaproteobacteria > Sphingomonadales > Sphingomonadaceae > Sphingomonas. The sequence goes on along the minus strand of NZ_JAQGLC010000092.1, from coordinate 6,578 downwards.
GGGTCCATCAGAGGCTTTGCGGGACGATGCCAAGATGGACGCTGTCACCAGAATCGCGATGGACAACAGCATCGCCGATTTCGCGGACTTCGCGAATTCGAAACCGGTCATTCCGGAACGCGAGGTCACCAGCCGGCGCGCTTATCGCACGATCTGGATTTCGGACATCCATCTCGGCACGCGCGGTTGCAATGCGGAGATGCTGATCGACTTTCTCGATCATGTCGACAGCGAGAGGATGTACCTTGTCGGCGACATCATCGACGGCTGGCGGCTCAAGAAGAAATTCTACTGGCCGTCGGCGCATAACGACGTGGTCTGGCGCATCCTGAAGCGCGCCAAGCGCGGCACCGAGGTGATCTATATCCCCGGCAATCATGACGAGGTGATGCGCCAGTTCACCGGGCTCGATTTCGGCGGCGTCTCGATTCGCCGCAAGGCGATCCACGAAACCGCCGATGGCCGCCGGCTGCTCGTCCTCCACGGCGACGAGTTCGACATGATCACGCTGACCCATAAATGGCTCGCCCATGTCGGCGATGCGGCGTATGAGTTCATGATGGCGCTCAATAGGTTGGTGAACGCATATCGCCGTTTCTTCCAGCTGCCCTATTGGTCGTTGTCGAAGCACGCCAAGGCGAAAGTGAAGAACGCGGTGGAGTTCATCTCCAACTATGAGGAAGTGATCGCACAGGCAGCCGGGGCGCGTGGCGTCGACGGCGTGGTCTGCGGCCACATCCACACCGCGGAGTTCCGCAACATCGGCGGCGTGGAATATTATAATGACGGTGACTGGGTGGAGGGCTGCACCGCGCTCGTCGAGCATTTCGACGGGCGGATGGAGCTGCTCCACTGGGCCGACGAGATCGCCGAACGGGACATGGCGAAGATCGAGATGCTGGCGGCCTGACGAGCGTGCGCATCGCGATCGCCACTGATGCGTGGACCCCCCAGGTGAACGGCGTGGTGCGGACGCTTCAGGCCGTGCGTGCCGAGCTGGAGCGGCAGGGGCATGTGGTGATGGTCGTCTCACCCGACCTGTTCTACTCGATGCCCTGCCCGACCTATCCCGAGATCCGGCTCGCCTTTGCCCGGACCAACGCGGTCGGCAAGATGCTCGCCGACTTCAATCCGCAGGCGATCCATCTCGCGACCGAGGGGCCGGTATGCCTCGCCGCGCGGCGCTGGTGCCTGATGAACGAATTCCCCTTCACCACCGCCTATCACACCCAGTTCCCCGATTATGTCTCGGCGCGAACCGGCATGAACCCCGAATGGATCTGGCGCTATATCCGCTGGTTCCATGCCCCGGCGCAGTCGATCCTCGCCTCGACCCCGTCGATCGCCGCGACGCTCAAGGAACATGGCCTCGACAATGTCCGCCATTGGGGGCGCGGCGTCGATCTCGCGACCTTCTCCACCGATATCGCGCCGGATCCCGCGCTCGCCGCGCTGCCGGGCCCCATCCAGCTCTATGTCGGCCGCGTCGCGGTCGAGAAGAATATCGAGGCGTTCCTGAAGAGCGGCCACCCCGGGACGAAGGTGATCGTCGGCGACGGCCCGGCGCGCGCGTCGCTGGAGGCGCGCTATCCCGAGGCGAAATTCCTCGGGCCCCGTTTCGGCGCCGATCTCGCCGCCGCCTATGCCAGCGCGGACGTGTTCGTCTTCCCCAGCCGCACCGATACCTTCGGCCTGGTGATGATCGAGGCGCTGGCTTGCGGCGTGCCGGTCGCTGCCTACCCGGTCACCGGGCCCGTCGACATCCTGACCGACGCGGTCGGGGCGATGGACGAGGATTTGACCGCGGCGATCGCCCGGGCCCTGACGAAGGATCATGCCGCCTGTGCCGACTATGGGCGGACCTTCACCTGGGAAGCGAGCGCCCGACAGTTCCTGAGCGCGCTCGTGCCGGTCGAATCCGACGAGGCGATCGCGGCCTGAGGGCCTCCGCATTCCTCCCGCCTTGCCTCACCGCGCAAGGAGGACTAAGTCGGTCTCATATCACGGCCGCTCCGAAAGGGGCGGCCCTTTCTGTTTTTGAGGAGTTCCCAGTGGCCCAGCCGCTCATGCCCCATGCGACCGCGTCCTGGCTGGTCGACAATACCTCGCTCAGCTTCGAGCAGATCGCCGAGTTCTGCGGCCTCCACATCCTGGAGATCCAGGCGATCGCCGACGATACCGCCGCGACCAAGCTGACCGGCCGCGACCCCGTCCGCGCACATGAGATCACCCAGGAGGAGATCGACAAGGGGCAGGCCGATCCCGATCATCGCCTCGTCATGCTCAAGGGCCCCGATCAGGTCCGCCGTACCAAGGGGCCGCGCTATACGCCGGTCTCGAAGCGGTCGGACAAGCCCGACGGCATCGCCTGGATCATCCGCAACCATCCCGAAATCAGCGATGGCGCGATCGGCAATCTGATCGGCACCACCCGCACGACGATCGCCGCGATCCGCGATCGCAGCCACTGGAACATCGCCAACATCACGCCCAAGGATCCGGTCACGCTTGGCCTGACGACGCAGCGCGAGCTCGACGCCGCGGTGGCCAAGGCGGCCAAGGCAGCCGGCATCGAGGCTCCTGTCGACACGCGTCTCGAAGGCGATCGCGAGGCCCTGATCGTCGAGCTGCGCGCCCAGCGCGATCAGCTCGCGCGCGATGCCGAGGCGGCCGAAGCCGGCGAGAGCCCGGTATCGGCCGAGCCGACCGCGGAGAATCTCTTCCGGCGTTGATGTATTTCCAGGCCCCTCTCCTGAAGGGGAGGGGCTTGAGCTAGCCGTTCGCGACGATTTGTCGCGTGACTTGCAGGCAGGTCCGTTGCTATCCGCAACTCATGGCCACCGTCTCCCGCTCCGATGCCGCGTTCGTCGCGGACGAAAGCTTCGTCCCGACCAGCCACAAGGGCTTGACCTATCCGTTCGGCGGCCGCGAGCCGGCGTCGGGCGACGTGATGACCGTGGCCGAGGGCGTCCGCTGGGTAAGGCTGACCGTCCCGGGCCCGCTCAAGCACGTCAATTGCTGGCTGATCGACGATGACGGCGGGGTCGCGCTGGTCGATACCGGCATGAACCTGCCCGATGCGCGGGCGGCCTGGAAGACGGTGTTTCGCGGGCCGCTTGCCGGCACGCGCGTCACGCAGATGATCGGCACCCATTTCCATCCCGACCATATCGGCCTCGCCGGCTGGATGTGCGCGCACCATGATGCGCCTTTGGTGATGACGCGGGGCGAGTGGCTGACGGCGCGCATGCTCGTCGCCGACGCACGCGATGCGGTGCCCGACGAGATGATCGCCTTCTGGCGCGGCGCCGGCTGGAACGACGAGCAGGTCGCGCATGCGAGCCAGCGCGGCTGGGCCGGCTTTCGCCGGATCGTGACCCCGATGCCGCTCGGCTTCCGGCGCATCGCCGATAACGATATGCTGCGGATCGGCACGGGCGACTGGCGGATCGTGGTCGGATCCGGCCACAGCCCGGAGCATGCCTGCCTCCTGAACGAGGCTGTCGGCGTCCTGATCGCGGGCGACCAGGTGTTGCCGCGGATCAGCCCCAACGTTTCGCTCGGCGTGACCGAGCCGGAGAGCGACCCGCTCGGCGAGTGGCTCGCCTCGATCGCGAAGCTGCAGCTCCTGCCGCACGGCCTGCTCGTCCTGCCCGGGCATGGCGATCCGTTCACCGGCCTTCATGCGCGCCTCGACGCGATGGACCGCGAGCACCGCGAACGCCTCGACGAGCTCGAGGTCTTCATCACCGAGCCGCGTCGCGCGGTCGATTGTTTCGGCCGCCTGTTCCGCCGGGCGATCGGCCCCGACATGCTGGGCATGGCGACCGGCGAAGCGCTCGCGCATCTCCGCCGGCTCGAGGTCGAGGGCAGGGCGGTGAAGGAGAGTCGCGACGGCGTCTGGTGGTACCGCGCCGTCTGAGGGTTGGCGGCAAGCGAGAATGGACGGGCCGTTATGCGCGACGGCTTCGATCGCGCGTTCGATAATGGTACAATAAGGGCGCGGTCCAGCGACGTGGCGGCGTCACTGCCCGGGGTGGGGCGGCTTCCTCGCTCTCCGCGCACCTCGCTACGGCGCGTCTCCGGCCGGTTCGCCCTCTTTCTCCGGATCGGCGGAAAATATCTTCGTTTTGGTTGTATCTGCGTGTCCGAATTGTTACACTTTCTCTAACCGCAGCGTTCGCGGCTTCAGGGGGAGTTACAATGTCAGACATCAATGAGCAGCCCGCAGGGTTTGGCAATGTGGTCCGCGCCCCTGTCGGCCGCCGTAGCGCCTTGGGTCGTATGGCTGCGATTTCGGTGGCGCCTGCCATCGCCGGCACCGGCATTCTCGGCTTCGCCGGCTCTGCCTTCGCCGCCACCGATGCCGGTCTGAATGCCCGCAAACTCCGCTACGCCATCTGCGGCGGGCAGGTGATTGACGGCTATTTCGCGGGCCCCCGGGGCAGGAACAATCTCGATGTCGTCGTGGTGCTTCCCGATCGGGACGTGCTCGACGCGAAAGCGGAAGCGACCGCGCGGCGCTATGCCCAGGCCGGCTTTTACGCGATCGCGCCCGATCTCCGCGCTACCTTCAAGGGCGGCAACCGTGAGGCGATGGTCGCCCAGATGGTGAAAGCCGCCGGCAATCTGAAGCGTTTCGCGCATGGCAGCGGCAAGGTCACGATCGTCTCCGCCTGAGGCGCAAGGCCCACCGATCCGAAGGCCGCGGTCCCCTGCCTGATACCGCGCCCGCCGCTTGACGTCCGCGCCGGATCGTGTTCCACTTATGTTCTGAGAACATGATTCGGGAGGACGTGATGGCGAACCTGACTTTCTACACCAACCCGATGTCGCGCGGGCGGATCATCCGCTGGATGCTCGAAGAGACGGGCGCCGACTATGATACGGTGATCCTCGATTACGCCTCGACGATGAAGGAGGAGCCGTATCTGTCGATCAATCCGATGGGGAAGGTGCCGGCAATCGTCCACAATGGACATGTCGTGACCGAATGCGCGGCGATCTGCGCTTATCTGGCCGACGCGTTCCCGGAGGCCGGGCTGGCGCCGCCGACCACCGAGCGTGCCGATTATTATCGCTGGCTGTTCTACGCGGCCGGTCCGGTCGAGCAGGCGGTGACCAACAAGTCGATGAATTTCGCGCCGAACGAGCAGCAGCAGCGCATGGCCGGCTATGGCAATTACGATCTGGCGGTCGACACGCTCGAAAAGGCGGTGTCGGCGAATCCCTATATCGCCGGTGACAGCTTCACCGCGGCCGATGTCTATGTCGGGTCGCAGGTAGGCTGGGGCACGCAGTTCGGCTCGCTGCCGAAGCGCGACGCCTTTGCGAGCTATCTCGGCCGCATCATGTCGCGCGACGCCTACCAGCGCGCCAACGACAAGGACAATGCGCTGATGCCCGCGCCGGAGCCTGTGTCGGCGGATTGAAAATAAGCCTCTCCCCTGAAGGGGAGGGGCTCAGGAGCGGCTGCCCACTCGCCCCGGCAGGTCGGCCATCACCGCGTCCCGCCAGGCGGCGCTGCCGCTCGTCCATCCCGCGATCTCGTCGATCGTGCGCGCGCAGCCGGTGCACAGCCCGGTCGCATCGTCCATCACGCAGATATTGACGCACGGGCTGTCGATCATGCGCACCGGCACCGGCTCGACGATCCCGTCCATGCGCGTCAGTCGGTCAGCTTCGCCATCAGGAAGTCGGGCATCGGCCCGTTCCAGCCCTCGTCGGGGCCGTCGTCCGGTTGCTGCCGCGCAGGCCGCTCGTCGCGTGCCGGACGCTCCTGGCGCGGCGGCCGGCTGTCGCGGGCGGGCCGTTCCTCACGGGCGGGCCGTTCCTCACGTGCCGGACGCTCCTCGCGTGGCGCGCGCTCCTCGCGCGGGGCCCGTTCTTCACGGGGTGGGCGAGCTTCGCGTGGCGCGCGCGGCGCGCGAGCGGGGCGTTCGGCCTCGACCGATGCCTCGGCGTCTGCGACCCGTTCGGCTTTGGGTGCCTTTGCAGCGGGCTTGGCCCGGCCGCGCGGGGCACGCTCGGCGCGGGGCGCCGCCGGCTCGTCGGCGGCGCCTTCGTAGCGCTCGATCTTCAGGCCGGTCAGCTTCTCGATATTGACGATGTTCTCGGCATCGTCGGGCGTCGCCAGCGTGAAGGCCACGCCAGTCGCCCCGGCGCGGCCGGTGCGGCCGATGCGATGGATATAATCGTCCGGATGCCACGGCGCGTCGAAGTTGAAGACGTGGCTGACACCCTTGATGTCGAGCCCGCGCGCCGCGACGTCGGAGGCGACCAGGATGTTGACGTCGCCGACCTTGAAGCGGTCGAGTTCCGCGATGCGCTGCGATTGCTCCATGTCGCCATGGATCTCGCTCGAGCGGAAGCCCGCACGTTGCAGCGCCTTGTTGAGATCGCGCACCGTCGTCTTGCGGTTCGAGAAGATGATCGCCGTCTTCACGTCCTCGTGGCGGAGCAGCTCGATCAGCCTGTCGCGCTTCTTCGAGGCGGTGACCGGCACCAGCCACTGCTTGATGTTGACGTTGGCAGTCGCGGGCCGCGCCACCTCGATCGTCTTCGGGTTGCTCAGGAAC
>NZ_JAQGLC010000052.1 GCF_028293085.1 Sphingomonas bacterium | reverse complement strand
CGCCGCATAATAGTCGGCGAGCTGGCCCTTGGTGATGCTCGATTCAGGGAAGATCACGCGCTCGCGGTTGCTGATCTTGACGTTGCTCGTCGCCTGCGCGGTGACGGTCGCGACCGATGCCTCGATCTCCAGCACGACTACTTCGGGCTTCTTGTCTTCGCGCAGGCCGAGATAGCTCGGATGGCGCAGCGTGCCCTCATTGGTCATCTCGGTATAGGCGATCTCGGGGACCAGGGCCGGCCTCAGCCAATGCGCGCCGCGTACCTCGGCGCGCGGCGCTTTCACGGGTGCGGGCGTCGTGTTCGAGCGGCGCCATGCTCTCCATCAGCCGGAACAGTTCGGCGGTATCGAAACCGGTGCCGACCTTCGACCGAGACTAACGGAAATAGGCGCATGACTCCGCTCCTCCCATGACCGCTTTGGAACATAAATAGAACGTGCTAATGCCAGGCTTCAACCGGATGGGATGCTGGCATGACCGAACAGGCTGATCGCTACGCACAATGCACCTTGTCATTCGGTCGTTGGCTCCTGACCCAGCGCGATCGCGGTGACTGGGTCGATGGCCTGGCGGATGCAGCCCGGGTCGATCGAACATTTCCCAAGGACGGCGACCCCGAGGCCGTGCGGATGCACCTGCGCAAGCAACAAGCCGACGGCGACACTTTCCAGGCCGTCGACGATGCCGAGAGCAGCTGGCAAAATAGCTGAGGGTCGCCTCGCTGGCCGCGCGACCGCGACCGTCCGGTCCCCACCGGAATGCGTGCTCGGGCACAGGCAACGGCAATTTCGGGAACATCCCGCCCGGCGCGAGCGCTATGGCGTGGAACGGTTCGGCCGCATGCCAACCGAGGAAGGTGAATCAAATGAGCGAAGCAAGCTGGGGCGACGCCGCCAAGACACCAACCATTGACTGGCGGATGAGCGCCTCGCTGGAGAATGTCGAGCGCGGTGATGGGGACATGGCCGAGGTCACCAGCCTCGCGGGCGCGGTCCGCGCATGGCTCGAGCTTGACCCCGAGCATCGAACAGCAGCCCTGCTGACGCCGGAGCGCGCTGTGCAGATCGATGGCGTCGCGACCGCCTCCTTTACCGGCGAGGGCATCGCTGTACTGTCGGAACGCCTGCCAGCACGGCACGCCCAACAGGGGTAACCGGCAATGGTGCGGCCTAGCGTGATGTTCGAGCTCGGCGGCGGCTATTGGGTCGCAGAGCGGCAAAGCGTCGGGTTCACCGGCAAGACCGATCTCGGCGAGGTCGAGTTCCTGATCACCAGCGAGGCGCTGGAGCAGATGCTCAATCCCGATCTCGACGGGATCGACGGCGAATATGCTCTCGAGATCTTCGCCGAGTTCGAAGCCGACATCCAGCGCATCGCCTTGCTCGAATTCGTGAAGCGGCTCGGCGGCGAACCGCCGATCCTGCTGACCGCCGCCGATGTGGAGAGGCACTAGCCAGGCCATTTCCTTTCGCACGTCATCGCGGCGGAACCGCGCTCCCTCGTTCTCGTTTGAGCGGCACGGCAGGGATGAAGCTGCCGGGAAGGAGAAGGACGCCCGATGAGCAAACTGGATCAGGAACTCCGTGACGATCTCGACAAGCGCAAGTTTGCCTTTCCCAAGCAACGCAAAGAGCCGATCGAGAATGCGAGCCATGTCCGCAACGCGATCGCGCGGTTCAACCAGGTTGAGGGTGTCACCGACGATGAACGCGACACCGCCTGGAACCATATCCTGAAGGCAGCGAAGGAATTTGGCGTTGAGGTCAGCGAGAAGAGCTGGCGCGAAATTGGAAAATCCTGACCGGCTGCCGACTTCCCCAGCGTCAAATTATGGGGTCAACCAAAACTCCGCGGAATCAGCGACCGGTGACGCGTCCCCCAAAGACTCGACCTCGTCGGGCACCGGGTCAACGATCTGTTCGACGCGGAGCGTTCCTGCCGGCAACTCCTTTAGGATCTGCTTTCCTGTCATGACGAGGCCTGCCGGACGCACCCCCCGCATGGACCTGACCTGCCTCTGGCGCCATTTGAAGGCCCGCTTGGCCACCTGGCGTCCCGACTGGGAGGGCGTCGTGGACGCGGCCGCCACTGCCGGGAAGGACAGGCTCACACAGGGCGCGACCCCGCTGCCCGATGAGGTGATCTTCGAGGCCCTGACCGTTGCGCTGCTGTCGGGCAACACCCGTTGGGACCGGATCGCGCGAGTCCGCGGCGCGCTGCGGGATCCTTTTGCCGATTTCGATCTGCCCCGGTTTGCGTCGGTTTCGGACGAGGAAATTGAGCGCAACATCCTGCCTTGGTTCCGCGAGCGCAAGGCTGGCGCGCCGGGCCTGCGCGCCAGCCTCGTACGGCTCCGCGCCGCGGCCGCAAAGCTCGCCCGTCACCAAGGCGGTGCCCACCGCTATCTCCTTGACACGCGAGCCAGTACGACGGGGTCGCCCGAGGATCTTGCCGTCGCACTCGCAACCTCCAAGGCCTGGAAGCTGCCGGGCTTCGGCATCGCGCTCGCGGCCGAGGCCCTGCGCAACCTCGGCCTCGATCTGTGCAAGCCCGACCGGCATGTCCTGCGCGCGGTCGGCGCATGGTCGCTGGTCGATTTCGCGCGCTGGAAGGAGCGCGGCGCCTTCACGCCGCCCCAGGCAAGGGCTGCCGAATTGCGCGAGACAATGCTTGCGGTGAGATACCTTGCCGAGGCCAACCAGCTGCCCGTCAGTTACGCCAATTCGGTGATATGGACCGCCGGCGCGGTATCGGGCGCGCGGCTCACCAACGCCGCGTTGCGCGCGCTGACCGTTGGATGCGGCACTGGTGAGGCCAGGTCCCAAACCGTGTAACACGCGCCCCCGCGCCGACGGGTGTGCATCCCCCAACTCCCGATGGGACCCGCCCGCCCCGACTGGCGCGCACCACGCCCTGTCGGCCATGATCGTTTCCGCCGTTCATGCGTTGGCGCCGGGAAGGAGATGGCTATGGCGGAATCAGCTGACGCACCGAATGCCGGTGAAGGTGCCGATCCCTCGAACGAAATCCGACAGCAGAACCCTGGCGAGAGCATAAGGCGGATATGGTCGGCCAGCCGCCCGAGGCCGGCAAGCGGCCGCCACAGGCCAGGAGCGCGACCGGTATCGGCGAGGTCGGAACCGGAGACGGCTATTCGGGCCATTAATATGACAGCCGGGGCCAGCAGGCATGGCGCGAGGAGCGGGAAAGGCATGCCCTCGGTCCTTCGGGTGACGTCCATGGCAGCGGCGCCGGTGCGGGCGGCGCCGGACAACGGGATTGAAGCCCGGTTGCCGGTGACCGGAGCCGCGGCGGCAGGGCCCACGCCGTGTTCAACCATTAACCGGGGATAAGGTCGCGTCGCGCCGAGCAGGATAGCGTCGCCCTACAGTCCGGAATGCGGTTTCGTTCCGGCGCTGCGAACCCACCGGCGGGCAACAGCGCGGTCGGAGCGGACGGCGACAGGAGATGAGATGGCTGACCAGAAGTCGAACGAGCCCCATATCGCGCCCTTTGGCGGGCCGGCCGGCGGCTGGGGTTCGGTGCGCTCGCTCGCCGAGATCCTGCCGCGCGAACGCATTTCTCCCGAGGCGCTGCGCGAGCTGGCCCGGCAGAACAAGCCCGACGGCTTTGCCTGTGTCAGCTGCGCCTGGGCAAAACCCGCCGACCATCATCCGGCCGAGTTCTGCGAAGAGGGTGCCAAGGCGACGGCGTGGGAACTCACGACGCTGCGCACGACGCCGGCGTTTTTCGCGGAACACACGCTCACCGAACTTCGCGGCTGGCGCGACTATGACCTCGAGCAGCACGGCCGGCTGACCCATCCGCTGCGCTATGACCCGGCGACCGATCAATATGTCGCCTGCTCGTGGGGCGAGGCTTTTACCGAGATCGGTGCGCGGCTGCGGCCGCTCGATCCCAAATCGGTGGTCTTCTATTCGTCAGGGCGCACCAGCCTTGAAGCCTCCTACATGTACGCGCTGATGGCCCGGATGTACGGCAACCAGAACCTGCCCGACAGCTCGAACATGTGCCATGAATCGACCTCGGTCGGCCTCAAGGCGGCGATCGGCGTGCCGGTCGGCACCACACAGCTCAAGGATTTCGAGCTGTGCGACGCGATCTTCTTCTTCGGCCAGAATGTCGGATCGAATGCACCGCGCATGCTCCACGACCTGCGCACCTGCCGCAAGCGCGGGGTCGAGATCGTCACCTTCAATCCGCTGAAGGAGCGTGGCCTCGAGCGGTTCACCGATCCGCAAAATCCGCTCGAGATGGCGACGCTGAAAGAAACCGCGATCTCCACCCAATATCACCAGGTCAGGGCCGGCGGCGACATTGCGGCAATGATGGGCATCGCCAAGTTCCTGGTCGAATGGAACGACGCCGCGGTCGCCAATGGCGAGACACCGGTGCTCGATCTCGATTTCATCAAGGCGCATACCAGCGGCTTTGGCGCCTTCGTTCATGCCGTACGCGCAGCCGCATGGGACGACATCGAGCGCGAGTCGGGCCTCGCCAGGAGCGAGCTCGAAGCCTCGGCCAGGATCTACGCAAAGGCCAAGGCGGTGCTCGCTATTTACGGCATGGGCCTCACCCAGCATGTGAAGGGCGTCGAGAACGTCCGCATGCTTGTCAACCTGCTGCTGCTGCGCGGCAATATCGGCAAGCCGGGCGCCGGGCCGACGCCGGTGCGTGGCCATTCGAATGTGCAGGGCCAGCGCACAGTCGGGATTACCGAGAAGACCGAGCTGGTCCCGGTGGACAGGATCGAAGAGCAATATGGCTTCACCGCGCCGCGCGAAAAGGGCCTCGACACCGTCGAGACCTGTCGCGGCGTGATCGACGGATCGGTGAAGGCCTTTATCGGGCTGGGCGGCAATTTCCTGCGCGCCGTGCCCGAGACAGCGGCCATGGAGGAGGCCTGGCCGCGGCTCGACCTTTCGGTCCAGATCGCGACCAAGCTCAACCGCAACCACCTGTTCCCGGGCAAGGTGAGCTACCTCCTGCCCTGCCTCGGCCGGATCGAGGAGGACGTGCAGGCAAGCGGACCGCAGGCGGTCTCAGTCGAGGATTCGACCAGCTGCATCCACGGCTCGCGCGGCAAGGCGCCGCCGGCAAGCAAGCATCTGCTGTCGGAACCGGCGATCGTCGCCGGGATCGCAAAGGCGATCCTCCCGAAGAACCCCAGGCTGGACTGGGACGCCTGGGTCGCCGACTATGCCGTGATCCGCGATGCCATCGAGCAAACCTATCCCGAGGTGTTCAAGGACTTCAACGCACGCCTGTTCACGCCGGGCGGCTTCTGGAAGGGCAACAAGGCGGCCGAGCGGATCTGGCTCACGCCGAGCAAGAAGGCGGAGTTCCTCGTGCCGAGCGGCTTGTCGGCGACCGGATTCGCCGATGCGGGCGGGCGTTACCGGCTGATGACGCTGCGCTCGAACGACCAGTTCAACACCACGATCTATGGCTATCACGACCGCTTCCGCGGCGTGAAAGGGACGCGCGACGTCCTCTTCATGCACGCCGCGGACATTGCCGACGCCGGCTTGCGCGAAGGCCAGATCGTCGCGCTTGAGAGCGATGCCGGCGACGGCAAGCGGCGCCGCCGCGAGGGCTTGATCGTGATGCCCTATGACATTCCGCGCGGGTGTCTCGGCGCCTATTACCCCGAGTGCAACGTCCTCATGCCCGTCGAGCACCATGCCGAGCAGAGCCATGTTCCCGCAGCCAAGTCGGTCCCTGTGAGGATCGCGGTCTGATCGTCATGAGCTGGCGCCGCCGACATCGGTAGTTCCTGCGGCTTGCGTCAGTCGTCGCCGCGTTCCAGCCGATAAGCGTGATAGATATCACCAGCGCAGGCGCTGCGAGCAAGGGCGGCGGTCTTCGTTGATATAGCGGGACGACCGGTCCCGTAATCTATCGGCAGACGCGCTGACGGGTCCGGCCGACCGCCCTGTGCGGTTGCTTTCGATCGACGCGATTTGGCGGAACCGCTGTGCCGACCGAGCGTAGTCTGCGACCATGAACAGAACCACGACGTCTCTCTTTCCCTGGGAGCATCCCGCCCAGACCGAACTCGAAGATCTGCTCGCGGCGCACGTCCGTGCCGGCGACTTTCCCTGTGTCGGGGCCAAATCGGCGCTTGCGCACGGCACGCTCGAGGTGCTCGCCTGCAACGCAATCGACAGCGCCTGGGATGATCTGCGCATCCATGACGGCCTGCTGCGCTGGGCCGAGCACTATCGCCGCGAGCCCGGACTGTTCAGAAGCTATGCGGTCATCTTCGAAGGCCCGACCGGATTGTCGGAATCCGCTTTCGAGGCCGCGCTGTGGGAGCGGGTCCAGTCGCTGTCGGACAAGGACGTCTGGCGCGGACAGGATTATGACAGGCGGGTGAGCGACGATCCCGGCGATCCGCACTTCTCGCTGAGTTTTGGCGGCGAAGCCTATTTCGTGGTCGGCCTGCATCCCAGGGCCTGCCGGCCGGCGCGGCGCTTCGCGCGACCCGCACTGGTCTTCAACCTCCACGACCAGTTCGAGATGCTTCGCGCGGCCGGCAAATATGAAGGCCTGCGCGAGAAGATCCTGCTGCGCGACGAGCAGCTCGCGGGCTCGCGCAACCCGATGCTGGCGCGTCACGGCGACGCGAGCGAAGCGCGTCAATATTCGGGGCGCGCGGTCGACCCCGACTGGCGTTGCCCGTTTCATTACAAGGGCGAGGCATGAACCCCGACGTCACGATCCCGCGCACGTGGAGCAGAAGTCGCCATCGAGGGGCGAGCCGAATTCCCCATGACCGCAACGCAAATAGCAGGAGCGAGAAAAGAAATGGAACAACCAGCCAATGCCGATGAGGGCGCCGATCCGAGCAAGGACATCGCCGAGCAGAATCCGGGCGAAACCACCACGGCCGACCTTGCCGGTCGAACCGGGAAGGATGACCCGCACAAGGCGGAAGAACTGACCAAGGCGGGCCGCAAGGATTTCGATCCCGATGCAGAGCCCGAAGCTTGAATCAACGACGCCGGCCGAGAATCGTACGATGCCCGATCGCTTTCATCCTCTGCGGGCCTGCCCGATGACGCCGTCAGGCCGGGCTCGAACACGTTGCCGCTGCGCCCCGATGCGCAGTGCCATCAGTTTGATCTGTGTGATCGCGCGACCGGTCGAACTGCGCGATACCGGCCACGGGCTCCAAGAGGCGCGGTGAGATGGCCGAGAAAATCCTGTCTTATTTCGAATACCGGGCGGAGGTCGAGCTGGAGATGGCGCAGCGCGCAACGCATCCGGCGGCGCTCAGGGCACATTGCGTGCTGGCCGACCTCTATCTCGACCGGGTCTATGGCAGCGCGCCGGACGGCGACACCGCTGAAGCGGACACCCTGTCGAGCGCGCCGGACGCCCCGGCCGTGCCAGCGCCCAGCCGCCGCTGATGGCTCGGCCAACGGGCCTGCTCGTGGTGATGCCCATGCTGCTTTCAGCGTGCAGCGCGGAAAAGCGCGCGGTCGGCCCGGATCAGCCCCGGACACCGCCCAACGGCCCGTCGGATCCCCGGATAAGCCTGATCGAGAACAACGTCTATCAAGTGTCTCAGGGAAGCCGCTACTTCACCTGGTACGGATGCGGATCCTGCCATGCCCAGGGAGCGCAGGGCTATCTGGACCTGGGCGATGGAAAGTGGCGGCGCGGCGGCGCCTTCGAGCAGGTCTATGGCGCGATCGCGACCGGCCATGACACATCCTATGCCGACCGCATTCCGGTCGAACAGCTGTGGCAGATCACCGGCTATGTGCGCAGCCTGGCCACGCTCGATCCGGCGAAGCGGCGTCGCCAGGATGTCGATCAGCGGGGCGAGCCGCAGGCCGGCAACTGGTCGGGGCCGGTGCTTTGAGACGCCTGCCGCTCATCTTCCTGCTTGCGTTGGCGGGCTGTGCCGGCATCCAGTCGCCGCTCAACCCGGCGGGCGACCAGGCGCAAAGCCTGAGCGGCCTGCTGACCCTGATGAGCTGGGTCTGCGGGATCATGTATCTGCTGGTCATCGGGTTTCTCGGGGTAAGCCTGTGGCGCTCGCGCCGTAAGCTGGCCGACGTCCCGCCGATGGTCAATCCCGCCGATATCGGTCTCGGACGGAGCCTGATCGCCTGGGGCGCCATCATCGTGGTCGGGCTGACCGTCCTGATCGTCGCGAGCTTCCTCGTCGATCGCAGCCTCGCCGCCGGCCGCGCGCGCGAAGCGCTGGAGGTGCGCGTGACCGGTCATCAATGGTGGTGGCGCCTCCAGTACCGCGATCCCGCTACCGGAAGCTGGATCGAAACCGCGAACGAGCTGCACTTGCCCGTCGGGCGTACGATCCGGGTCGAGCTCGGCTCGGCCGACGTGATCCACAGCTTCTGGGTGCCCACTGTCGCGGGCAAGATGGACGTCATTCCCGGGCGCATCAACGTGATCGACCTCTCCCCGCACCGCACCGGCTGGTTTCGCGGCCAGTGCGCGGAGTTCTGCGGTCTGCAACATGCGCATATGGCGTTCGACGTGAAGGTCGAAAGCCAGGCCGCGTTCGATGCCTGGCTTGCCGGACAGGCGCGGAATGTCACGGCGCCGCCCGATCCTGTTCTCACGCGCGGCATGCAGATCGTCACCGGCGGCCAGTGCGCCGGCTGCCATGTCGTGCGCGGCACCGCGGCGGCGGGCCGTGCCGGACCCGACCTCACCCATATCGGCTCGCGCCGCTCGATCTCCGCGGGCACCCTGCCGTTCAGCCGCGGCGGACTGCAGGGCTGGATTGCGCAACCCCAAGCCCTGAAGCCGGGGACGATGATGCCGCCCGTGGCGCTCGAACCCGCCGACGCCGACGCGGTCGCGCGCTATCTGGAATCGCTCAAATGACGCCGGACATGGAAGCACGCGACGCGCTTCATCGCGAGCTGATGGCGACCTGGGGCGACCCGCCGGGATGGTGGGGATTCCTGACCACGGTCGACCACAAGAGGATCGCCGCCCGTTATGTGCTAACCGCCATCGGCGTCCTGTTCCTGACCGGCATGCTCGCGGTCGACATGCGCCTGCAGCTGAGCCAGCCCGGCATGACCCGCATGGGTCCGCAATCCTATAATGAGGCCTTTGCGCTGCACGGATCGAGCATGCTTTTCCTCGTCTCGGTGCCGGTGATGGAGGCGATGGGGATCTGGCTCGTTCCCCTGATGCTCGGACAGCCCAACCTCGCCTTCCCGCGCCTCACCGCCTTCAGCTACTGGCTCTATCTCGGCGGCGTGCTGATGCTGTGGGTGCCGCATGCGCTCGGCATCACGCCCGACCTCGGCTGGTTCGAATATCCGCCGCTCTCGGGCCCTGCCTATTCGCCCGGACACCGCGCCGACATCTGGGCGCAGATGATCACCTTCAGCGAGGTCGCGGCGCTCTCCGCTTCGGTCAACATGGCCGCGACGATCATCAAGATGCGGCCGCCGGGCATGACCCTGGCCAGGATGCCCTTGTTCATCTGGGCGATGCTGATCGCTTCGCTGATGACGATCTTTGCTCTCCCCTCGGTGATGCTGGTCACCAGCATGCTGATCGCCGATCGCATGGTCGCGACCCATTTCTTCACGGCGGTCGGCGGCGGCGACGCACTGCTGTTCCAGCATCTCTTCTGGTTCTTCGGGCACCCCGAGGTCAACATCATCTTAGTGCCCGCACTCGGCTTCGTCTCGGCGATCGTCGAGACCTTCTCGCGCCGTACGGTCTTCGGCCATGTACCGATGGTGCTGTCGATGCTGGGGCTCGCGGTTCTCGCTTTCGGCCTGTGGGTCCATCACATGTTCGCGGTCGGCCTGCCCAAGCTCGGCAACTCCTTCTACACCGCCGCGAGCATGGCGATCGCCGTCCCAGCGGGCATCCAGATCTTCTGCTGGATCGCGACCATCTGGGACGGCCGGCCCCGCTACGCCACGCCGCTGCTCTGGGTGATCGGCTTCATCGTGACGTTCGTGATCGGCGGGCTCTCCGGCGTGATGACCGCCTCGGCGCCGCTCGACCTGCAGCTCACCGACACCTATTTCGTCGTCGCGCATCTCCACTATGTGCTGGTCGGCGGCGCGATGTTCCCGCTCTTCGGGGCCTTTTGCTACTGGTACCCCAAGGCCACCGGGCGAATGATGTCGGAGCGCTGGGGTGTGGTGAGCTTCGCGCTGATCGTCATCGGCTTCAATATCGGCTTCTTTCCCATGCACCTGCTCGGGCTCGAGGGCATGCCGCGGCGCATCTACACCTATGACGCCGCGATGGGCTGGGGCACGCTCAACCTCATCGCGTCGATCGGCTCGGCGATCTCCGCAGCTGGCGGAATGGTCTTCGTCGCCAACGCATTTTACAGCATGAAGCACGGTGAACCCGCCGGGGCCGATCCCTGGGGTGGCAGCACGCTCGAATGGGCAACCTCGTCGCCGCCGCCGGCGCACAATTTCGACTTTATGCCGGTCGTCGACAGCGCGGCGCCGATGTGGAGCGACCGCGAAGACCGCCCGGTTATGGCCGGCCTGGCGAGCGACTGCCGCGAGGTGCTGATCACCACCGCGGTCGAGGCGAAGCCGCTCTACCGGCAACACAGCCCAAGCCCCTCGATCTGGCCGCTCATAGCGGCAATCGCGACGTCGATCCTGTTCGTCGGGAGCATCTTCACGCCCTGGGCGCTGGTGTGGGGGGCAGTACCCGTGGCCATTGCCCTCACCATCTGGTTCTGGCCCAACCGGCCTCGCGCCACCGAAGGCCCGTTCGCAAAGCGCAAGCCATGACGGCGCCGCTCCGCGAAACGATCGTCGGCGATCTGTCGAGCCTCCCGAACGGCGCGATGGGCGCGCGCAATGTCGTCTGGTGGGGCAATATCGGCTTCATGCTGATCGAGGGAACGGCGTTCGCGCTGGCGATCGGCGCCTATCTCTATCTCCAGAGCATGAGCCCGTCATGGCCACCGCGCGGCGATGCCCTGCCCGGCCTGTTCTGGTCGACCGTCTTTACCGTCTGCCTGCTGGCGAGCGAGCTGCCCAACCTGTGGGTGTCGCGCAAGACCCGGCAGAAGGATGCGCGCGGCGTGCGCAAGGGTACGCTGCTCATGGTCGTGCTCGGGCTCGTGCTGGTCGGGCTTCGCGGGTTCGAGCTCGCCCATCTCAACATACGCTGGGACCATGATGCTTATGGCTCGGTCGTGTGGATGCTGATGATCCTCCACACTTCTCACCTCATCACCGATCTGGGCGACACGATCGTCCAGTCGGCATGGCTCTACACGCACAAGATCGAGGAGGATCAGTTTTCGGACGTCGAGGACAATACGGAATATTGGAGTTTCGTCGTCCTGGCATGGCTGCCGCTTTATGTGCTCCTCTACTGGTTGCCGCGCTGGGTATGAAGATCACCGCGCATCTCAGGCCCTGGGCCGCCCTGACCTTGCCAGCGGTCGCGTGGTTCGTGTTCCAGCAGGGACTCTCCATGACCTTGCGGGGCCGATGCGGTGCGGCAGGCATTCCGCTCGGACCGCTCTGGGGCGTGCTGAGCCTGACGGTCTGTGGTGCCGCGGCGCGCCTCGCCTGGTCGCGGCTCAGCGGCGGCACCGCGAGCGACCGATTCCTCCCGCGCCTCGCCCTGCTCGGCGCCGGACTGTTCGCGCTCGCCATCGCCTTCCAGACCCTCGCCACACTGATCGTGCCGCCATGCGCGCGGTAGCGGCCGCCGGCATCGGAGGCATCCTGTTGTTGGCGCCGGGCGCGGCGCTGGCGCATGACGGCCATGGCGATCCGCTACCCGGCTGGACCTGGGATCCCTGGATCACCGTCCCGATCGCGATCTCCGCATTGCTTTTCGCGGTCGGTCTGACCCGCCTGAGCGCGCGCGCGGGCCAGTCCGGATTCCGCAAGCGTGCAATCCTGTTCGGGATCGGCTGGGCGACGCTTGCCGCCGCGCTCGTATCGCCGCTGCACGAGGCGGGAGAACGAAGCTTTGCCGCCCATATGTTCGAGCATGAGCTAATCATGCTCGCTGCTGCGCCGTTCCTGATTCTCTCCGAGCCGCTGGCGATCATGCTGTGGGCATTTCCCCCTTCGGGACGTCAGGCGATCGGTACGGTGGTGCGTGCCCGGCCCGTCGCTTTTGTCTGGCGCCGGCTGACCACGCCGGTGACGGCGACCCTCGTCCAGGCAGCAACTTTGTGGCTGTGGCACGCGCCGCTACTGTTCGATCTCGCGCTCGGCAATGAGGGCTGGCATGCAGCGCAACATCTGAGCTTCGTGCTGAGCGCGCTCCTGTTCTGGAGCGCGATGCTTGGCGCCAGATCGCAGCGGACGCCGGGCGGACGACGCGGCCTTGCCGCGCTGTGCCTGTTCGCGACCTCGCTTGTGTCAGGGGCGCTCGGCGCCCTGATGGCGTTCTCTGTCAGCCCCTGGTACGCAGGCTATGCCCGGCTCGGCATGGCGCCGTTCGGCCTGACCTCGGCCGAGGATCAGCAGCTCGCCGGCCTGATCATGTGGGTCCCCGGTGGGCTGGTCCATGCGGTCGCCGCGCTCGCGCTCGTCGCGGGCATGCTTGGACACCAACCGGCAAAGGCCGCCGCCCATGCCGCATAGCCTGCGTTTCCTGTTTGGACTGTTCGTGGCTGCCGCCTTGCTCGCAATCGGCGGAGGATATGTGCAACATCGCCAGGAGCAGCACGAGACCCGCATTGTCGCCGAGCAACTGACGCACGGCGACAGCGTCGCGGGCGAGGAGGCGATCCAGCGTTACGGGTGCGGAAGCTGCCACGAGATCCAGGGCGTGGCAGGCGCGGACGGCGGAGTTGGACCATCCTTGAGCGGGATCGCGGTGCGCACCGAACTGGCGGGTCATCTCCAGAACGACCCTGCCAACATGATCCGCTGGCTGCGCGACCCCCAAGGGGTAGCGCCCCGCAACGGCATGCCGAACCTGGGCGTGTCCGAAAAGGACGCCCGCGACATGGCGGCCTATCTCTACACCCTCAAACCCAGGATGCCGCCACCGTGATTGGTGCTATCCGACGCCGCTAGCGTCACGCGCCTGCTTCGGTATTGATCGGTGGCGCGAGCGGATTGACGTCATCCGCGTCGGGCTGCTCGACATCGGCGACCACCGATGCATCGGCCTGCCCGTTGCCGGCTCCAGGCGATTTCCCGGGCTTCTCGGCGTCTGGCGGCGTGGCTGCTGATTCCCTGTCGTTGGTCATGTGACATGCTCCTGTGTCGGGCGGTCGGATGCGCCCGCTGCATTGGCTTCGGTCAAGCCCACGGTGTCCGGTCGGAACCGCTCATGCCGGTCGAGCCGATCGGCGGTCTCGAACCAGGCGATCCGGCTCCGGGTCCAGATATGAAATCCTGGCGCCACGTCCTCCGGCTCGTCGAGGGTGGCGATGGTGAAGTCTATGGTGTCGGGCTGATGCGCCACCGACATGGCGAGCGGGGTCCCGCAGTCAGGGCAAAACCAGCGTTCGCCGATTTCCGAAGACGCACGCGTCGCAGGCGTGCCCTGAATGACGACGAGGTCGTCCCGCGGCACGGTGGCAAACGCCATCACCGTGGCTCCGCTGCTCAGCTGGCAGATCCGGCAGTGTCAATAACCGGCGTCGTACGGCTCGGAAACCAGCCGGTACCGGATCGCGCCGCAGTCGCATCCGCCTTCACGCATGCTCATCGGGCGACCGCTCTAGGATGCAGCGTCGCA
>NZ_JAQGLC010000009.1 GCF_028293085.1 Sphingomonas bacterium | reverse complement strand
GGGCTGCGACACGTCGAGTAGGGGCAGGCAGTCGACCGTCACGCCTACCTCGGCGAGCATCAGCGCGATCGCCTGCGCATTGACGCGCGCCGCCTCGATCGCAGAGATCGGCGCTGTCTCATAAAGCGCATCGAACGCCGGTCCGGCGGGGAAAGCGGGCCATTCCGGCGGCCCCATCCGCGCGACCCGCCCGCCTTCCTGGTCGATCAGGATCGGCAGATCCTCCCGGCCGGACAGCGCCCGCAGGTCGTCGGTCAGCGCCCGCATCTGCGCACGGTCCGCGATGTTGCGCTTGAACAGGATATAGCCGGCCGGGTCGGCCGCGCCGAAGAAGGCGCGCTCGTCGGGCGTGAGGGTGAGGCCGGACAGGCCGAAGATAACGGGCTTCATGCCGCGCTACCTATCAACCTGTTCGGCGAATGGCGACGCTCAGTTGTTCGCGACGAAGCAGGCCTCGCCCGCGACCTTCAGCTTGCCGCACAGCTCGGTCGCCTGGTTCGCACTGCCGGCGTTGACGCGCAGCCGGAAGACCGTCCGCCCGTTCACATCGGCTTTCTGCACCGATTTGCCGAGTGGCGCGAGATAGGTGAAGCGCTTCGCCGCCTTGGCCCAGGCCGCATTGGCCGATCCCTCGTCGGGGAAGGAGCCGAGCTGCACCAGCGCGCCGCCCGCGCTGGGCCCGGCCGCCGGCGCGGCCGACGGCGTCGTCGCGGTCAGCTTGCCGCCCGATGCCGGGATCGCCGCGACCGTCTTGCTCGCCCCGCCCGTCGTCGGCGCCGTCGGCGCCGCCTTGGTCCCCTCCACCGGCGTTTCCGGCGTCGCGTTCAGGTCGATCGAGGCGTTGCCGCCCCCCGCCCCGTCGCTGGTCGCGATCGCGGTGTCGCCCTCGCCGGTCACGTTCATGCCGCCGGGATCGTCGGGCTTGACCTTGTAATCGCCTTCCTGCGCCGCGATCAGCGCGCCATTGCCGTTCGCGCCCTGCTGCTTCTGGTACCAATAATAGCCGAAGATCGCCGCGGCGATGATCGCGAGGCCGAGCAAAACCATCAGGATGACGCGAAAGACCGATGGCCCCTCGTCATAATCCTCGTCGACGGTTTCGAGCCAGGGCAGCCGATCCTCGTCGCGGACCTCATAGTCGCTCGACGTCGCCATCAGTTCATCTCCTGGACCGCCTGCACCCCCATGATGCCGAGTCCGTTGCGAATGATCTGCCCGATTGCGTCGGCCAAGAAAAGCCGCGCGCATGTGATATCAGGCTGGCCCTCGATGACGAAGCGACGCTCCGGCTGGTCGTTGCCGAGATTATACAGGGAGTGGAAGGAGGCGGCCAAGTCGTTGAGATAGAAAGCGACACGGTGTGGCTCACGTGCGCTTGCAGCCGTTTCTATGACGCGTGGGAACTGCGCGGCCAGCTTCACAAGCTCTAGCTCGATGGTGTCAAGTTGGGACAGGTCCACCGCACCGCATGCTATTCCGGCGTCGGCCGCCTTCTGATGTAACCGAGCGATCCGGGCATGTGCATATTGCACGTAGAAGACCGGATTTTCCCTCGACACCTCGACAACCTTGGCGAAATCGAAGTCCATCTGGCTGTCGGCTTTGCGCGTCAACATCGTGAAGCGGACGACATCCTTGCCTACTTCTTCCACGACTTCGGCAAGCGTCACGAAATTCCCCAACCGCTTGCCCATTTTCATGAGCTCGCCGTTGCGCATCAGCCGCACCATCTGGACGAGCTTGACGTCAAACCGCGTCTTGCCGCCGGTCAGCGCCTGCACCGCCGCGACGATCCGTTTCACCGTGCCGGCATGGTCGGCGCCCCAGATGTCGATCAGCGCGTCGGCGGTCTGCGCCTTCTGGTAGTGATAAGCGAGGTCGGCGCCGAAATAGGTCCATTGCCCGTTCGACTTCCTGATCGGCCGGTCCTGGTCGTCGCCGAACCGGGTCGAGCGGAACAGCGGCAGCACCACCGGCTCCCAATCCTCGGGCGTCTCGCCCTTGGGCGCTTCGAGCACGCCGTCATAGATCAGGCCCCGCGCGCGCAAGTCGGCCTCGGCCTCTTCGGGCTTGCCGGCAGCCTGCAGCTCCGCCTCGGACGAGAAGAGATCGTGATGGATGCCGAGCAGCGCCAGATCCTCCTTGATCAGCACCAGCATCGCCGCGACCGCACGGGTGCGGAACAGGATGAGCCATTCCTCCTCGGGCGCGTCGGCATAGCGATCGCCGAATTCGGCCGCGAGAGCCTGTCCGACCGGCACGAGATAATCGCCCGGATACAGCCCTTCCGGGATATCGCCGATATCGGCGCCCAGCGCTTCGCGGTAGCGCAAATGCACCGAGCGGGCGAGCGTATCCACCTGGCCGCCAGCATCGTTGACATAATATTCGCGGATCACCCTGGCGCCGGCGAATTCGAGCAGGTTGGCCAGCGCATCGCCGACCACCGCGCCGCGGCAATGCCCCATATGCATCGGCCCGGTCGGATTGGCGGAGACATATTCGATATTGACGGTCGAGCCCTTGCCCAAAGTCGAGCGGCCATAGTCACCGCCGTCGTCACGGATCGCGGAAAGCTCGGCGCGCCAGGTGTCGTCGGTCAGCGCGAGGTTGATGAAGCCCGGCCCCGCCACCGATACGGTCTCCACCTCGTCGAGCTTGCCCAGTTCGGCGGCGATCTTCTCCGCCAGCGCGCGCGGATTGGTTGCGGCCGGCTTGGCCAGCACCATCGCGGCGTTGGTCGCCAGGTCGCCATGGCTCGGATCGCGCGGCGGCTCGACCGTCACGTTCGCGCGGTCGAGCCCCGCCGGCAGATCGCCTGCCGCAACGAGGGTATCGAGCGCCGCATCGAGATGCGCGGCGAAACGGGTGTACAGGGTCATCATGAGTCCGGTCGGTAAGAGCGAGCGCGGCCCTTAGCGGATGGCGCGCTTACACTCAAATGCGGTTGGGCAAATGGTGCGGTTGGGCCGACGGGACAACTCCCGGTTACACGGTGTGAGCCTATGAAAAACCTGGCCCCGCCGACCCTCCCCCATCGCTGAGGGAACTCATGCGCGTCAAATACGCACGAGACCCTGAACCGGATGCACGCTGCCGGAATCGGGAAACAGCGCCTTCATGGCCCGGCCCGGGTCCACGCCGAAATGCTCCGCCACCGCACCGGCGATAAAGGCATC
The DNA here is from genome assembly GCF_028293085.1 of Sphingomonas bacterium. Taxonomy (GTDB): domain Bacteria; phylum Pseudomonadota; class Alphaproteobacteria; order Sphingomonadales; family Sphingomonadaceae; genus Sphingomonas. Next base: position 4,433 of record NZ_JAQGLC010000009.1, on the reverse strand, counting down.
GAGCTGCAATGTCGGCTTCAGGTCGCGCCCTTCGAGCAGGGCCGCCTGGCCCAGCCCCGGCCAGTCCGCGAGCACCCGTCCACCCTTCACGCCGCCGCCGAGCAGCATCGCCGAACTGGCCGTGCCGTGATCGGTGCCGCCGGTGCCGTTCACCGCCACCGTCCGCCCGAATTCGGTCGCGACCAGCACCATCGTGTCGGCCCAGAGCGGCCCGAGGCCGGTTTGCAGCGCACCGACCAGCCCGTCGAGCCCGCGCAATTGCAGGCCAAGCCGCGTGCGCTGCCCGGCATGGGTATCCCAACCGCCGGTTTCGATCATCGCGATGCGCGCACCATTTTCCGGCGTGAGCAGCTTGGCGGCAAGCGCGCCGGTCGCGGCGGCGTTGCGGCCATTATCGTCCGCCATGTCGCTGGTGAGCGCGCGCGTGCCCATCGCCTCGCTCCACAGCGCATGGAGCTGGCTGTCGCCCTCATACAGCATCGAAACGCGCTGGAGCAGATCGTCCGATGCGCGCGGCAGCGCCGAAGGCGCGTAGGACGACACGTCATGACTGCCGCGCAATGCCAGCGGCACCGTCGCCGCCACCGCGATCGCCTTGGCCTGGGTCGGCGGCAGCATGCCGAGCATCCGGTTCAGCCAGCCGTCCTTGATCTGGTACGCGCCCGCCCCGCCGGTCTCGAGCACATTCTGCCCGTCGAAATGCGACCGGTCGCGATAGGGCGAGGCCACCGCATGCGCGAACAGCGCCTGGCCTTGGGTGTAGAGCCCGCCGATGCTGGTCAGCGACGGGTGCAGCGCGAACATGGAGTCGAGCCTGGCCGCGCCCGCAAAGTCCGCGGCCAGCGCGCCGCGCGCGCCGGCAAAGGCCGGATCGCCGACCGGCGCGACCGTGCCGAGCCCGTCCGCCGCACCGCGCTGGATGATGAAGACGAAGCGCTTGTCGGTCTCCGCCTTGGCGAAGGCGAGCTTCGGCGCGAAGCCCATCGCCAGCGCGCCCACCGCGCCGGCACCGATAAAGGAACGACGGTCGATCACGGGCCTATCTCCGCATCATTTCGGGGGCGACGAGCAGCAAAGCGAGCGCCTGTCCGGGGCTCTCCGCGCGCGCCAGCGCCTGGGTGGTCGCGGGCGACACCGCGGGAAACAGCTTGGGTGCGAGCGCCCGCGCGTCGATCAGGGCGCCCGCCCGCGTCGCGAACCGCTCGGCCGATTCGACCCGACGCAGGATCGCGTCGGGCCCGGCCCAACTCGCGGCGATATCGTCATACCCCGCCGGCGATCCGGGCTTCCAGGTCGGCTGGCCGAGCTGGCTGAGCAAGCCCGACACCGTGCCGGCCTGGACATTCTTCGTGCCGAGCGCACGGTAGACCGAGATCGACCATTCCCACGGCGTCTTGAACTTGGGCGCCTGTGCGACCCAGCTTTCGGGCGAATCGATCAGCACGCGGTACACGCTCGGCAGGTCGCCGCCGGTCTTCAGGAAGGCCGTCTGCATCCGCTGCACCAGCGCCGGCGGTGGCGTATCCCCGGCGAAATGGCGCGCGAGCTTGGTCGCGATATGCGTCGCGGTCGCCGGATGCGTGGCGAGATCGCTGAGCACCGCCTGCGCCTGGCGCTCGCCCTCCTGGTCGTAGCTTTTGCCCATGATCGTGCGCACGCCGGGCTCGTGCAGCGGCGTCGCGAAGATGAAATCGCCCGGCACGCCTTCGGTCCCCGCGAAGCGGGCGCGCAGCCCACGGCTCAGGCCGGCGACGGTCCAGCCGGTCATGGCGCGGGCGAATTCGGTCACATCGGCCTGGTCGTAGACGGTACGCACGCCCAGCGTGTGCAGCTCCATGATCTCGCGCGCGAGATTCTCGTTCAGCCCCAGCCGCTGGTTGCCGCGCTGGCCGGCCCGCGCGCCGACCGGGCTGTTCGGCCCCACCGATTGCGCCTGGTCGAGATAGAGCAGCATCGCCGGATGTCGCTCGACCGCGTTCAGCATGTCGCCGAACGTGCCGAGCACGTTCGGCCGGATCGCCTCGAATTCGAGCAGTCCGCCGAGCCCGACCACCGGCACCTTGTCGATCGAGATCGCGAAATGGTTCGCCCAGAAATGCACCAGCCGCTCGACGAACGGCGCGGGCGACACCAGCGCTGCATCGGCGCGCGCGCCGACCGCCGCGACATAATAATCGCGGGCCTGGCGCTGCGCGAAGCGGCGCGCCTGCACCACCGGATCGTTCGGGTCCTCGGGGGGAGCGGCCATTGCCGGATTGGCCTTGTCGCCCGGCTTGCCCGGCGTCGCCCCGGTCATTGCACCGCCCTGCGCCATCATCGCCTGGTCGCCCATCTGCGCCGGCGCGGCCATCTGGGCGCCGGGTCGCACGCCCGTCGCGCCCGCCTGGGCGCTACGCGCCTGACCGGGCCGCACGCCCTCCTGCTGGCGCAGCGCCCTCACCTGCTCCAGATAGTCGGCAAGCTCGCCCGCCACCTTCTCCCGTGTCGGCTGCGTAGCGAGCGCGGCGGGTTTTGGGTCGAAGGAATCAAGCTGTCCCAGCAGCCATTTCCGCGGATTCGCCGGAGGTGCTTCGTCGGGGCGTGCGCCGAGCCCGAAGCGATTGAGCGCGATGCTCGTATCCACCATGATCTGTCTCGTTCCCGGTAGCCTGACGCTTTTCTACGCTTCAGCTGTCGCAAGAGTGTGTCAGCTGCCCCTGCAACTACGCTTCATCGTTCGTTTCGTGCAATCGGCCGCGCAATCTTTGCGGTTGGGATTTTGCTGCACTGCAATATCCTGGACCCACAGCAGAAAATCGAGGGGGTGCTGATCTGGCTTTCGACCAACGAAAGGAAAGATCATGACCAGGAACTTCCTCACCGCCGCAGCGATTCTTGTCGCCTTCGCCACGCCTGCTGTCGCCAGGGATGCGGCCGCCGAGCAGAGCTTCACCCGCGACGGCCAGACCTATGTCTATACCAAGGTCGCCACGGCGGACCACATCGTCCTCAGCGGCCGTCGCTATCCTTCGGGCAGTGCGTTCGAGCTGGTCGTGCGCGGCGATCGCATCACCGGCGTCTCGGGCGGCGTGCCGGTCGCCTTCACCGTCCGCGACGCGCAGAAGAAGCTTACCCCGACGGCGCTGGCGTCGCGCTGACGCCGAACGCGATCGATTGCCGCCGGACAGGTTGATTCAACTTTCCCGCGATGAAATTATGTCATGACCGGCTCGGATTGCGGATGCGATCCGGGCCGGTTCTTTCTCCTCGTCGGCAAAACGGGATCAGGCCGTGATTTCCCTGTTTTTCCCTGTTCCGCCTTTGCGATTTCCCTGTTCCTGGATAACGGGGAAATGCCGGCCGAGCCTAAAAGCCTTCCGGTAGGTCGATCGGCCCCACCGCTTCGCGATAGCGGGTGACGGCATAGCGATCGGTCATCCCCGCGATGAAATCGGCGATGTGCCGGCTCCGCGCCGGCTCCTCCGCGGGCAGCCGCCCGGACCAGTCCGCCGGCATCAGCCCTGGGTCGGCATGATAGGCCGCGAACAGCCCTGCCACGAGGTCCCCCGCGATCCGTGCTGCCTCCAGCTGGCGCGGATGATGGTAGAGATTGGCGTACATGAAGCGCTTGAGCGACCGCTCCGCCTCGCGCATCTCGGGGGAGAAGCCGGCAAGGCACACCCCCGCCGCCCGCACATCCTCCGCGGTCTCCACTCCGGCTTCGGTAACGCGCCGGTGCGTCTCCGCGATCAGGTCGTTGACCATCGCCCCGATCTGCGACCGGACCAGCTCTCCCGTCAGTCGCTCGGGCGCGATATCGGCAAAGCGCGCCCGCGTCGTCGCCCAGCCCTTCGCGACGACCGGCACCTCGAGGATCTGGTCGAGCGTCAGCAATCCGGCGCGCAGGCCATCGTCGATATCGTGATTGTCATAGGCGATATCGTCGGCGATCGCCGCGACCTGCGCCTCGAGCGAGGGCCAGCGCGCCAGGTCGAGCGGAAACGCCGCGTCCGCCTCGGCCAGCGCCCAGGCGGGTTCGGTGATCGGCCCGTTATGCTTGGCCAGCCCTTCCAGCGTCTCCCAGGTCAGGTTCAGCCCGTTCCAGCGCGGATAGGGGCTGTCGATCTCCATCAGCGCACGCAACGTGTTGCCATTATGGTCGAAGCCGCCCTGCCCCGTCAGCGCCGCCTTCAACGCATCCTCGCCGGCATGGCCGAAGGGCGGATGGCCGATATCATGCGCCAGGCACAACGCCTCGGTCAGGTCCTCGTCCAGCCCCAGTGCCCGGGCGACGGTGCGGCCGATCTGGGCGACCTCCAGGCTGTGGGTCAGGCGGACACGGAAATGGTCACCGTCGGGGGCGACAAACACCTGTGTCTTGTGCCGCAGGCGACGGAAACTGATCGAATGGACGATACGGTCGCGGTCGCGCTGGAAGACCGTGCGCGGCCCGC
>NZ_JAQGLC010000031.1 GCF_028293085.1 Sphingomonas bacterium | reverse complement strand
CAGTTGTTCAGCTCGACGGCGCACTCGTCGGCCGAGGCGGACGTGGTTTCCTGCGCATGAGCCGAGGCAGCGGTGAACAAAACGGCAGTCGCCGCAAGCAACGCCGCGCGTTTACGCAACATTCCGGAATGGCGTTCGACCCCTGTCGGCAGGATGGCGGGAAGGACCCGGTTGGTCTTGAAAATGGTGGACATGATATACCCCTTCGCATGGGGGCCGCGGATCCGGGCGCGCCTCGGGCGACACCCGGCCCAGACGGCCCGGTTCATGTCGCTCACTCGAGGCTATGCCCTCGTCCGCCCGGTGCATCCCGCCCGCGCGATGGATCGACCGTGGCGGGCAGGTCTCCTGGCTTCCGGGTCTTCGCTGAACGCCTCGCCTTCCCGGGTTGATACCCAGTGGCATGATGAGGCGCCGGCTATCCGGTCACAGTTGCGGGAGCAGCATCGGAGTTGCGGAAGGTTCCGCGCACCGACTTCCCTATTGTTCCCGTTGCCGGGAACCCGTCACGGACGCGGCCTTACCGGCGCGGCGACGGAGAGGCAAGCGGCGGCGCCCATCGCGGCAACAGCAGCATGAATCACCGTTGCTGGGTTCACCGCCGTCTGCCGGAACGTAACTCGCCCATCGTTCGTTTGATCTGGATCAAGATTTTGGAAGTGAAATGACCGGGCGATCCAACATCGCACGCAAGATCGAGGTTCCTGACGCGCCGCTCACGGACGAGGATGCGCGCGAGCGGCTCGAAGAGGTTTCCAGCCAATTTGCGCGGGAGCCCGCCGAATCGAGCGATGCACTGCTCGATTCGCTCACCAGCGAGGCCATCAAGGAAAGGCGATTGCAGGACGCGACCTTCTGGCAGCGCGTCAAATTCCGGTCGCGAATGCTGCGCGCCATCGCCCTGGGCAGGGGCAAGGCACGGAGCTGAGCCCAAGCCGATAAAAAGCCCGCGGAGCCGGTCGGCTCCGCGGGCTTTTTAAAATGGTGGGCGTGGCAAGGATTGAACTTGCGACCCCTGCGATGTCAACACAGTGCTCTACCACTGAGCTACACGCCCACGAGAGTTGCGCGCTCTAGCGAGGGTTATTCACCCGCGCAAGCACGCAACCGCAAAATCGACCAACGGGGGTCAGAGACCCCTGGTCGCGTTCTCCATTTCGAACATGCGATCGACCTCCATCACGAGATCGCGCAGATGGAAGGGCTTGGAGAGGACGCGGGCCTGGGGAACCGTCTTGCCGGCCTTGAGCGTGACCGCCGCGAAGCCGGTGATGAACATGACACGCAGATCGGGACACATCTCGCCCGCGCGTTGCGCAAGCTCGATCCCGTCCATTTCGGGCATGACGATATCGGTGAGCAGCAGGTCGAAGGGCTCCGATTCGAGCAGCGGAATCGCCTCGGTCCCGCGGTCGACCGCGCTGACGGCGTAGCCCGAACGTTCGAGCGCCCGCGTCAGATATTCGCGCATCACCTTGTCGTCTTCGGCCAGCAATATCCTGATCATCGGTCCCGCCCAGCTTGTGCGGCCTGTTTATGCGTGAAGCTCTTAAGATTTTCCAGCTTTCCTGCCCGCCGCGCGCGCTTAAGGCGCAAACCCTGATTGCCCGTGGACGGCCGCACGCCTAGATTGGCGATGATGGCCGCGAGCGCCCTTTCCTTCGATCGATACGGCGCTGACGACCCTGCGAGCCCGGTGGTGCTGTCAGTCCCGCATGCCGGGCGCGACTATCCGCTGGCGCTCCGTGCGGCGCTTCGCGTGCCGGTCGCGGCACTGCTGCCGCTGGAGGACCGACATGTCGACGCCGTCGCGCTCGCCGCGCAGGGGCGCGAGACAATGCTGGTGCAGCGCGTCGCGCGCGCCTGGATCGACCTGAACCGTGCCGAGCATGAGCGCGATCCGGGTATCGACGACGGCGCGAACCGCCAGGCGATGCCGCAGCAATCGGCCAGGCTGCGCGGCGGGCTGGGCCTGGTGCCGCGCCGCGTTTCGGGCGCGGGCGAGATCTGGCGGCGGCGACTCGACGGCGAGGAGGTGATGGCGCGGATCGCGCAGGATCACCGCCCCTATCATGCCGCCCTGGCCGAGGCGCTGCTGCGGGCGCGAGCGCGATTCGGCACCGCGGTGCTGCTCGATCTTCACTCGATGCCCTCGCTGTCTCCGGCGCAGGGGGCGGCGGGGATCGTCTTCGGCGATCGCTTCGGACGGTCGGCAGCGGCGCGCTTCGTCCATCGGCTGGAGGGTGAGGCGCTTGCGGCCGGGTTCGTCACCGCGCTCAACGCGCCTTATGCCGGCGGCCATATCCTCGATGCCCAGGCGCGACCGGCGGCCGGGATTCATGCGATCCAGATCGAGTTCGACCGTGCGCTCTATCTCGACGCCGCGCTCGACCGACCGGGTGACGGGCTGGCGGCGACGGCGATGCTGTTGCGGCGGATGATCGACGCGGTCGCCGACGAGGCGCTCGCCCAGCCCGGCGCGATCGCCGCGGAATAGAATCGGCCCTCGGCGTTGCTCGATCGGCCCGGGCAACGCTCGCACCCCAAAAAAAACCACCGCGTGCAATGCAGCACGCGGTGGCCAAGGTTCAGGGAGGAGGCACACCCGAAGGTGTGCCGCACGACCCCGCGAAAGGGGGGACACGAGATCGCGCAACACCGATATAGGTGGCTGGTTTTCGGGCTTCAAGGGGCAATTGCGCCGGTATGAATATGTTTGGCGCGAAGCCTAGCGGCGCACCGACAAACCGGGCGCCATGCGCGCAAGCACCGAATCGCGCAGCAGGAAATGATGCCGCAGCGCCGCAGCGATGTGGATCAGCACCAGCGCGAGCATGAGCCACCCAAGCAATTCGTGCGATTCGTGCGCGACCCGGCCGGTCGCCCGGGCGACCGGCAGCAGGGGCACGTCGAACAGGCCGAACCAGGAGAAGGGATGCGGCGTTTTCGCGCCGGAAACCTGAAGCCAGCCGGTCAGCGGCATCACCAGCAACAGCGTGTAGAGCGCCAGATGCGACAGGTGCGCCGCGAACCTCGCCCCGCCGGTCATCGTCGCGGGAAGCGGCGGCGGGCGGTGCCCGAGTCGCCAGGCAATCCGGCCGAGCGTGAGCACGAGCACCGTCATCCCGATCGCCTTGTGCAGCGGCAATGCCGCCTGCACGCCATCGAGCAGCGATTCGTGGAACAGCCCGATCAGCAAATTGGCGATGACGAGCACCGCGATCGCCCAGTGAAACCAGATCGCGCCACGGCTGTAGCGATCGGCATGAGCGAGCGCGGTGCGCATCGTCGGATCAGGACACCAGTTGCGGTTGCGGCACCAGGCCGAGCTGCATCTGCCGGCTGAAGATCTCGCGCATCAGCGAGATCGAGAAAAGGTGCGCGTACAGCAAGGGCAGCATGCCGTTCTTGTGGATCTTGCGCAGCTGATCGCCGCGCAGCTCGCTCAGCTTCTGCTCGTTCACGATCTTAAAGCCGCGATAGATGAAGGGCTGCTCGACCCCGTCGGTGGTGATCGTGGTCTCGCCGTCCATCAGCAGGTCCATCTCGATCAGGTCGCGCATGAACTGGGCGGTGCGGGCGCCGGCCTGCTCGAACGATTCGTTGAACTGCAGGATACTCTTGGTGACCTCGCTCGGCTGGCCGTTATCGAACAGCGGCTCGCCCTCCACATCGGCGCCGAGGCCCTCCGAGGTCGGATCGAAGCAGAGCGACAGCTCCTCCGCGCCCGGACGCAGCCGCGCGAGCATGAAGGGATAGCGGCGGATATAGGCCGGCACGTACATCTGGTTCTCGGTCAGCGTGCCATCCTTGTCGATGAACACGTTGACGCCCTCGTTCAGGCCCATCAGCCCAAGCGGCACGGCGTCGTCGCCATCGGTGAAGACGATCGGCATGTGGCGCTGGACGAGTGGGAATTCGTCGACGGTGATCGGGATGGCGTGCTGGTTGACCAGGAACTTCGCCTGGGTGATCTGGCGCATCTTGAAATTGGCGTGAGCCTCGCTCGAAAGCGGCTCGAGCGCGTTATAGAAAAGCGGAAGTTGATTTTGCGGCGCGCTGGCCATGAAAACTCTCCATCGGAACTAACGTAACGGCTTGTGCGTGCCGGACGGCGCCCGGCTCTATGGTGCGCGCGTCCCCGGCGCAAGCGCCACGAGCTTGCCGGGATTCATAAGTGCCCCGGGATCGAACGCCGCCTTGATCGCGCGGAGCGCCGCCATCCTGGCCGGCGAGGACAAGCGCTCGAGCTCGGCAAGCTTCATCTGGCCGATGCCGTGCTCGGCCGAGATCGAGCCGCCGGCCGCGACGACGAGATCGTTGACGAAGCGCGTGACGACCGGCGCTTCCTCGGCATACCAGCGCGCGGAATCGACGCCGCGGGGCGCGCGCACATGGAAATGGACATTGCCGTCGCCGAGATGACCGAACGCCATCGCCTCGGTACCCGGGAAGCGCGCTTCGACGGCGGCGCCACCCTCGATCATGAAGCGCGGCATGCCCGACACCGGCACCGAGATATCGTGCTGCACCGCCGGGCCGTTATTACGCTCGGCCTCGGAGATCGAATCGCGGATGTGCCAGAAGGCCTCGGCCTGGGCTTCGCTCGCGGCGATCACGGCGTCCGCGACCTGGCCGTCGGCGAGCGCCGGAGCGAGCAGGCGCTCGAGGATCGCGGCGGGCGGCTCGTCCGCCGGATCGTCGATCACCGCTTCGACGAGCACATGCCATTTGTGCGCGCCGGCGAGCGGCGCCCGCGTGCCCGGAATGTGCTGCAGCACCAGCGAGAGCGTGGTGCCGGGGACGATTTCGAAGCTCTCGATCCGGTCAGTGCCCGATTCGAGCCGCCGCAGCAGCGCGAGCGCCGTCTCGGGATCGGCGACCCCGATCCAGGCGACGGCGCGCGACACGATCGCCGGCACGAGGCGCAGCGTGGCCGCGGTGATCACGCCGAGCGTGCCCTCCGCGCCGATCAGCAGCTGGTTGAGATCGTAACCGCGATTGTCCTTCTTGAGCGCGGCGAGGCCGTCATGGACGCTGCCATCGGGCATCACCGCCTCGACCCCGGCGACGAGGCTGCGCATCGTGCCGAAGCGCAACACCTGGGTGCCGCCGGCATTGGTGGAGGAAAGGCCGCCGATCGTGGCGCTGCCGCGCGCGCCGAGCGTCAGCGGGAAGCGCATGCCCTGCTCCAGCGCCGCGGTGTGGAGATCGGCGAGGATCACGCCCGCCTCGGCAATGGCCAGCCCGTCGGCGGGCTTGATCGAGCGAATCCGGTTCATCCGGCGCAGCGACAGGATCAGCGCCGAGCCGTCGGCCGGCGGCGTCGCGCCGCCGACCATGCCGGTATTGCCGCCCTGCGGCACCAGCGGCACTTTCGCCGCGTGCGCCAGCGCGAGGATCGCGGCGACGCCATCACGGTCCTCGGGCGCTAGAATCGCGGACGCCGCGCCGTGATAGCGGCCGCGCCAGTCGCTGAGCCACGGCGCGATCGCCGATTCGTCGGTGATTACCGCTTTCGGGCCGAGCATCACGCGGACCGAGTCGACCAGGCTTGATTGGGCAGGCGTCATGGGCGCGTCACCTATCACGCACGATCGGCCGCGCCAATTCATCCACTGTTCAAGCATTTCGGTTAACGGCGGAAGGCAATGTCTCAACCGCTGATTCCCGCGCTGATCCTGCTCGCCCTCGCTCCGGGGGCATCGGTCGACCCGTCGGCCGATGGCGGC
>NZ_JAQGLC010000030.1 GCF_028293085.1 Sphingomonas bacterium | reverse complement strand
GGCGACGGAGCTGTGCGGCAAGCTGAAGGTGGCGGGCGAGGCCTGTTTCGTCGCGAACAACTGAGCGTCGCCATTCGCCGAACAGGTTGGTAGGTAGCGCGGCATGAAGCCCGTTATCTTCGGCCTGTCCGGCCTGACCCTCACACCCGACGAGCGTTCGTTCTTCGGCGCGGCCGATCCCGTCGGCTATATCCTGTTCAAGCGCAACATTGCGGACCGCGCGCAGGTGCGTGCGCTGACCGACGAGCTGCGCGCGCTGTCAGGCCGGGATGACCTGCCGATCCTGATCGACCAGGAGGGCGGCCGGGTGGCGCGGATGGGGCCGCCGGAATGGCCGGCCTTTCCCGCCGGGCCGGCGTTCGACGCGCTGTACGAGATCGCGCCGATCTCGGCGATCGAGGCGGCGCGGGCCAACGCCCAGGCGATCGCATTGATGCTCGCCGAGGTGGGCGTCACGGTCGATTGCCTGCCGCTGCTCGACGTCTCCCAACCGGATACCACCGACGCGATCTCGACCCGGGCGCTGGGATCGGAGCCGATGCGCGTCGCGGCGATGGGGCGGGCGATCATCGACGGCCTGCGTGCGGGCGGCGTCGTGGGCGTGGTCAAGCATATGCCGGGACATGGCCGGGCGAAGGTCGACACCCATTATCACCTGCCGACGGTGACCGCGTCCGACGAAGAGCTGGAAGTGGATCTTGCGCCGTTCAGGGCGTTGTCGGGCGCGCCGATGGGGATGACCTCGCATATCATCTTCGAGGCATGGGACCCGCAGCGGCCCGCCACCCTCTCGCCGATCGTGATCGAGGAGGTGATCCGCGGGCGGATCGGTTTCGACGGGCTGTTGATGACCGACGATATCGACATGAAGGCGCTGTCGGGCAGCGCGGGCGACAAGGCGGCGGGCGCGATCGCGGCGGGATGCGACCTGGTGCTCGATTGCTGGGGGCGGATGGACGAGATGGAGGATATCGCGGCGCGGCTGAGCGATATCTCGGAGCGCTCGCTGGCGCGGCTGGAGCGGGCAATGGCGACGATCGCCGGCACCCCGCCGCAAGGCGACATGGCGGACCTGATCGCGAAAAGGGATGCGCTGCTGGCATTGGCTTGAATCCTCCCCTGCAAGGCGGAGGATTGAACAAGGGCGCTTCTCCCGCCTACATCGCCTGATGGATTCCGATCCCGAAACGCTGAACCTGGATATCGATGGCTGGGAAGGCCCGCTCGACCTGTTGCTTGCGCTCGCGCGCAACCAGAAGGTCGATCTGCGCGAAATCTCGATCCTGGCGCTGGTCGATCAGTATCTGCGCTTCATCGAGGAAGCCAAGGCGATCAAGCTGGAGCTGGCGGCGGACTATCTCGTGATGGCGGCGTGGCTCGCCTATCTCAAATCCGCCTTGCTGCTGCCGCGCGATCCCGAGGAGCAGCCGAGCCCGGAGGAGCTGGCGCTGCGGCTGCAGCTTCGCCTCGAGCGGCTGAACGCGATGCGCGAGGCGGGTGCGCGGCTGATCGCGCATGACCGGATCGGCCGCGACGTGTTCCTGCGCGGCGCGCCCGAGGGGCTCAGGACCGTGCGCAAGGCGCTGTGGCAGGCCGAGATCTATGATCTGATCGCGGCCTATGGCCAGATCAACGCCCGAACCCGGCCAGTGATGCACATCGTCGCCAATCGGCCGGTGATGACGCTGGAGGCAGCGCTGGAGCGGGTATCGCGTCTGGTCGGCGAGCGGATCGACTGGAGCGTGATCGAAACCTTCCTGCCCGACGCCGCGTCGGGCATCTTCCGCAAATCCGCGCTTGCCTCGAGCTTTGTCGCCGCGCTGGAGCTGGCGCGGCAGGGCAAGGTGGAGCTTCGCCAGAAATCGGCCTTCGCACCGCTCTATCTGAGGGGCGCGGCATGAAGCGCGCCGACGACCTGACGCGCGCGGTGGAGGCTGTGCTGTTCGCGGCGACCGAGCCGATGACGGTGGACGCGATCCGCGCGCATCTGGGCAATGCCGACAATATCCGCGGCGTGCTGGACGAGATCCAGGCCGATTTCGCGGGGCGGGGAATCGAGCTGGTCCGGCGCGGCGACCGGTGGCATTTCCAGACCGCGGGCGACATGGCGCATCTGCTGCGCCGCGACCGCGAGGAGCCGCGCAAGTTGAGCCGCGCCGGCATCGAGACGCTGGCGATCATCGCCTATCACGAGCCGGCGACTCGGGCGGAGATCGAGGCGATCCGCGGCGTGCAGATCTCCAAGGGCACGCTCGACGTGCTGATGGAGGCGGGCTGGATCCGCCCCGCGGGAAGACGCGAGGTGCCCGGGCGGCCGCTGCTCTACGCGACGACGCAGGAGTTCCTGGCGCATTTCGGCCTTGCCAGCCGGCGCGACCTGCCGGGAATCGACGATCTGAAGGCCGCGGGGCTGCTCGATCCGATCGATCTCGCGCTCGAACATGCCGGCGAGCACGAGGAGGACAACGTCGAGGTAGAAAAAGCCGATGATGACGCCTAGATAGGGGGGGTAATCCAGGAGAAGAATCATGGGTCTCGGCCCCGTTCATTTGATCGTGCTCGCGATTGTCGCCATCCTGTTGCTCGGTGGCGGTCGCTTTTCCAACATGATGGGCGACGTCGCCAAGGGTGTGAAGAATTTCAAGAAAGGCATGTCCGAAGAGGACGAGCCCGTGCGTGAGCCTAGCCGGATCGAGACCAAGAAGGCCGCCGAGCCGGTGATCGATGCCCAGGCCGAAAAGGTCCGCGAGGACCGCTGATCCCCTCTACCGCTCCCGCGCGCCAAGCGCCGGACCGACAGGCCATTTGATGTTCGATATCGCGCCTACCGAGTTGCTGCTCGTCGCCTTTGTGGCGATCGTGGTGATCGGCCCCAAGGACCTGCCCAAGGCGATGCGTTTCTTCGGCCAGTGGGTCGGGAAGGCGCGGGGCGTGATGCGCCAGTTCCGGTCGGGTTTCGACGCCATGGTGCGCGAGGCCGAGCTCGAGGAAATGGAAAAGAAATGGGCGGCGGAGAATGAGCGGATCATGCGCGAGCATCCGCCCACCCCGGCGCAGATGATCGCGATGGTGCCGCAACAGGGCGAGCAGGGGAGCGTCGGCGAGGCTGCCTCGGCCGATGAAGATGCGGCTCCGGTGATGGTGGAGCAGCCGGTGGTCGCGCCCAAACCCAGGGCGCCCAGGAAATCCCGGGCGAAGGCCCCGGCTGTGGACGATCAGCCTGCCGACAAGGCCGCCTCGTGAACGCCCCGGTGGACGATCTCGACGCGAGCCGGGCCCCGCTGCTCGATCATCTGATCGAGCTGAGGCGGCGGCTGCTTTATTGCATCGCCGCCCTGGTGGTGGCGTTCGCCGGGTGTTTTTATTTCGCCGAGCAGATTTTCGCGTTCCTGCTGCAGCCGCTGCTGCGGGCGGGGCAGAATACGGTGATCTATACCCAGATCTTCGAGGCGTTCGTCGTCCAGGTGAAGGTCGCCTTCTTCGCGTCGATGATGCTGTCCTTCCCGGTGATCGCGAACCAGCTGTGGCAGTTCGTGGCGCCCGGCCTGTATCGCCAGGAGAAAAAGGCGCTGCTGCCTTTCCTGCTCGCGACGCCGTTGCTGTTCCTGACCGGTGCAGCGATGGCCTATTATATCGCGGTGCCGATGGCGCTCCATTTCCTGCTCAGTTTCCAGGGCGATGTCGGCGGCGTGCACCGCGAGGCATTGCCCGCGGTCGGCAATTATCTGAGCTTCGTGATGCAGTTCCTGTTCGGGTTCGGTCTCGCCTTCCTGCTGCCGGTGCTGCTGATGCTGCTCGAACGGGCCGGCATCGTGACGCGCAAGCAGCTGGTGAGCGCGCGGCGCTACGCGATCGTCGCGGCGTTCGCGATCGCCGCGGTGCTGACGCCGCCCGATATCGGATCGCAGCTGTTGCTCGCGATCCCGCTCTGCCTGCTCTACGAGGTCGCGCTGATCGGCATCTGGTTCACCGAGCGCAAGCGCGCCAAGGCGCCGGCGGACTCTTCCGAGGACGCCTAGAGCAAGTTCGACCAAGGTCGAATCGCTCCAGCTTTTTTGTGTGTCGCGTTTTCCGAGCCGCTGGCTGTTCCAGCCAGCTCGAAAACGCTCCAGCAAAAAGGCCCCCTCCCGTGCGGGAGAGGGCCTTTCGCGCCTGCAATGACAGGTCGCTTATTTCGCGTCGTCCGCCGTTTTGGCGACGGTGCTGCCGGCCGACGAAACGTCCTTGCCGACGCCTTCGACCGTGTTGCACGCGCTGACCAGAAGCGCTCCGGCGACGAGGGCCAATCCTACGAGCTTACGCATCGACTATCTCCTGAGATGGGGCATTTGCCACAAGGTTCAATGATCGGCACGCGCGTTCGTTCCGTTAAGGAAACGGCGCGATATCATTGAGCGAAAAAGAATTTGGGCCCGGAAGCGTCACCGGGGGGGAGGGTTGACGCTGCCGGGCCCATGTCTTGGATAGCGAGAGCGGGGGGGCATAAATTCACTATCCGAGGCTAAGAACGTCACTCCGGCGAACCGGTTCCAGGGATTCGAAAATTTTTTCGATTCTTTTGAATCGCTTGAATCAATCGCGCCCGGTGACCGCGATCGCGATCTCATAGGCGCCGACCAGCGGATCGTGGTGAAGGCGCGAGCGCAGCTGCCGCGACAGCCCCTCCATCACGCGGCCATAACGTTCCGCCACGACCACGCGGAGCGCATCGCTATCGACCAAAGCGGGCGAGTTGACGCGGAGGAGCGCCCTGGTGTCGTCCTCGGCCGGCTTCACCGAGATGCGGATCTGCGCCATCGGATTGAAGGTCATCGCCAGCTCGACGATCTCGGTGATCAGGAAGGCGACCGCGATCGCGATATCCTGGTTGACGAGATAGGGATCGATATCGATCGCGATGCTCAGCTGCGAGGGGCCTTCGGGCGCGGTCGCGCGGATGTTCGAGGCGAGCTCGCCGATCACCGAGCGGAGCGACAGCCCGCGATTTTCCTCGAGCTCGGCGAAATGGTGGCGGTGGACGACCGCCAGCGCGTCGACGCGGCGCTGGATCGAGGAATAGGCGGCGGTCGCCTCCTGGCTGCGCGCGCCGCGGGCGTGGAAGTTGATCAGGCTGGAGATGACCTGGAGGTTGTTCTTGACGCGGTGATGGACCTCGCGGGTCAGCTTGGTCTGGCGCACCAATCCTTCAGCGAGGCCGGCCTCGTGCTCGGCTACGGTGCGGCTGATCGTGCGGAAGGTGTCGCCGAGTTCGCGGATCTCCTGCGCGGGCAGGGCGCGTACCTCGGCCGGGTCGATCTCCTCGCCAGGCACATAGGCGGCGACGCTGGCGTTGAGGCGGCGGAGCGGCCGAATCAGCAGCCGATCGACGACGAACCAGCTGATCCCCGCCGCCGCCGCCCACATCAGGATCGGCAGCAGCATCGCGATGATCAGCGGCGAGGTGATCGGCGCGCTGCGCACGCTCGTCTCCAGCGCAAGGCCGCCGATGCCGAGCGCCATGCGCAACGTCTCGCGCCGTTCGAGCGCGCCGCGGGGCGGGAGCTGCGTCAGCGTCAGGGTGTCGCCGCCCTGCATCAGGCGCGCCTCATAGGGCGGGGTGAAATCGCTCGGCTTGCTCGTTTCGGCGAGGAAGGGGGCTGGAAAGAAGGCGGCGGCGCTGGTCGTGCCGCTGGCGCCGACGATGGCGAGGACCACGCCGCGGTCGGGAACGACCCGCGCCGAGATCGGCTCGTCGCCGATCTGGTCGGCTGGAGCCAGGTCGGGCGGGAAACCGGTACCGCACAAGGCGCGGCCGCGGCGATCCGTGATGACGAAGCGCGTGCCGCTCACCGCCTGCTGCGCGAACACGCCCTGCGCGCGCGCGCAACTCGGCGCGTCGCCCTTGTCCGCGTCGAGCGCGTTGAGCGCGACGCGGAGCGCGGTCATGTCGCCGACCAGTTCGATCGCCAGCTTGCGCGCGCTTTCGGCCGAGGCGACGCGCAGCTGGGCGCGGGCGCTTTCGTCGGCGGTCTGGGTCGTCTTCAGCGTGGCGAAAAAGGCGATGATCGCGAGCGGCAGCAGCGCCGCGCTCAGGATCAGGAAGATCTTGGCGCCGGTCGGTATCTGGGCAAGGAAAGTGGGTGTGCGCGAGGGCGCCTCGAGGGCGTCGGCGGTATCCGCCATGACGGCCGTCAGTCGAGCTTGCTCAGAAGGTCGAGCAGATCGGGCGGAATCACTTCGTCCACGGTTTTTTGATACACGGTCCGCAGCGCGGCCCCCATATCGCGGTCCTTGCTCTGGACCCTGGCTGCCTTGGCAACCCGCGGCTTTTTCGAAGACTCGTCGCCCGAACGCAAAATCGTCCCCCCTGAGCATCCGGTTGTCGCCGGGCATATACGGAAACCCGACCGAGGAATACGGCCGGGTGCGTCGCACATACAATCCGCGACGAAAGCATGAAACTAAAGATGACCTCGATTGTTCCATGCCCGATGCGAAAAAGCCCGGCACCTGCGCGCGGGCTGGTAAAACGCGTTGCAAAGGCGGGGGGCCGCTTCCACAAGGTCCCCTGTTTTCATGGAGGAGACCTCGACAGCCATGTCGCTTGGACAGCAGCTTGCCCCCCACCTTCCGTTCCTTCGCCGCGATGGCCGCGCCCTGACGGGCAGCCAGACCCTTGGCGACCGTTATGTCCGTGCGACGCTCGAGGCGATCGTCGCGGCCCCTGCGGAATTTCCGCGTGA
>NZ_JAQGLC010000287.1 GCF_028293085.1 Sphingomonas bacterium | reverse complement strand
GTGTTCTTCGGTGGCGGCGCATAGGCCGAAGACGGCGGCCGTCCTCACCCGTGCCGGTCGACCCACTTCTGCGGATCCTTGTCGACTGGCCGGACTCCGTCGACATGCTTCGTCTCATAGGCGATGAAGGCGACCGCCAGCTCGTGACGCAGCGCCAGCGGTGCCAGCCGGCGGAAATCGGTCAGCCCCTCGCGCTCCTCCTCCGCCATATGATCGCCATTGGCCTTGTTCGCCGCGGCCACCGCCTCGAACCAGTCCTTGCTGCCGACGTCATGTCCGGCGACCGCCGCCACCGCGTCGCGGATCTCGTTATGGTCCTTGATCGCATCCAGCGTTTCGTCCTCGACGCCCTTGGTGCGGCCGGCCTCGCGCCCGGTGCGCAGCAATTCGGGATAGAAGACGCGCTCCTCGGTCTCGGCATGGACTTCGAGGAAGGTCGACAGGCGCTGCCAGACGGCGGCGAGGCTCTTCGTGTCCCCGCGATCGATCTCCTCGATGATCGCGAACAGGCGGCGCTGCTCGTGATGATCGTCGAGGATGAGCTGAGTGATATCGATGGCGAATACTCCTGGCTGAAACCCGTTCAGGCCGCGATGGGTCGCGGCGTTGCCTCGGTCTCGCCCGCATCGACCCAGTCGCGCCGGCGCGGGATCCAGGGATTGAGGAACAGGAAGGGCAGCATGATGAACAGCAATTCGCGGTGGATCCAGAAATCGGTCAGCTTCTCGGTCCATTTCGCCTGGGGCCGGCCGGTGCGGTCGAGCCAGTCCTGATAGGGCTGCCAATGACTCGGCTCGTCGCGCTCGACGATCCGGAAGATCTTCATCAGCGTCGGATCGGACCGCACCAGCCGCGATTTCAGCAGCGTATCGACCTGCTTCATGCCGCGCATCTCGGTCAGCATGTTCACCCGGCACAACCGCTCGAACATCGTGTCGCTGGCGATCACCGCCTTCGTATCGAGATCGTCGATCGTCACCCCGAACACGATCTCCACGAAGCGGTCGATATGCCCGCACGCCCGGTCGACCGCGAGCGGCATCACGCCGCGCAGCTCGAACCAGCGGCGGAACATGGTGTAATGCTTGCGCTCGTCGGCGCGGTGCTTCTCGATGGCCGCGATGAACGTCGCATCGTCGGGGCAACGGGCGCGCACTGCCTCCAGCACGCGGTCGATGCTCGTATAGCCGCGATGCTCGTTATAGATGTAGATCGACCCGAGTACGTCGAGATACCGTCGGCGAAATGCCTGCAACATAAATCAAGTCTATCCCCGCATCGTTTGGCGCACAACGCGTGGCAACGGCAAGGGCTGCATCATGGGCCCGAATTCTACACCACGCCATGCCCTGGGGCTCAGGCAGCGTTCGCCACCTCCACGCCGCCCTGCCCGCGAAGCCGCTCCGCGTCGCGCGCGGGCGGGGTGCCGAACATCCGCGCATATTCGCGGCTGAACTGCGACGCACTCTCATAGCCGACCGAATAGGCCGCACGCGACGCGTCGGCGCTGGCGACCAGCAGCCGCCGCGCCTGCTGGAGCCGCAGCGACTTCTGATATTGCAGGGGGCTCATCGCCGTTGCCGCCTTGAAATGGCGGTGGAAGGAGGCGGGGCTCATGCCCGCCAGCCCGGCCAGCGCCTCGACCCGCAACGGCTTGTCGAAATGGGTGCGGATCCAGCCGATCGCGGTCCGCACCTGCGACAGCCGGCTGTCGGCGATCGCGGCCTGGCGCAGCAGGCCGCCCTGCGGGCCCTGCAGGATGCGGTAGAGGATCTCGCGCTCGAGCATCGGCGCCAGCACGGGCACGTCCTCGGGCGCGTCGAATAATGCCAGCAACCGCGCCCATGAATCGAGCAGTTGCGGCGTCACCCGGCCGACCGCGAAGCCCGCGGTCTGCTCCTCGGCGCCGGGCGGCAATTCAGTCAGCAGCGAGGTCACGGCATCCTGGTTCAGCGCCATGCTGACAATGATATAGGGCTTGTCCGCGCTCGCCTCGACCACGCAACCCGATACCGGCAGATCGATCGAGGCGATCAGTTGATCCGCCGCCCCGTAGCGCAGCGCCTGATCGCCGATCATCACCTGCTTCGCTCCCTGGAGGACGATGCAAATCATCGGTTCGTACATTCCCGGCATGGCTCCGGTCGGCGCGCCGCTGACATGCATGGCCAGGCGCGGGATCACCCCGCCGCGCCGGCCATCGTCATGGTGCCGCAGGGCGATATCGCAGAGATGGTCGAGCTGTTCGTGCATGACGGCAAGATTGGCGCGGCACCCGGGCGAAACAAGCGCCAATCCGGCGTCTCCGCGCCCGACTGATAGAATCGGGCAAGAGTTCGACACGATCGGGCGCCCGGATCGCGGGCGCCGTGGCCAGATGAGGGCCCGCACCACTTTTCCCCGGAGACTCAGCATGACCACCGCATTCGGCGCCACCTCCACCACCGACGAGGTGCTCGACGGCATTTCCCTGACCGGCAAGCGCATCCTGGTGACGGGCGTTTCGGCGGGGCTCGGCGTCGAGACCGCCCGGGCGCTTGCGGCGCACGGTGCCGAAGTCGTCGGTGCCGCCCGCGATCTCGCCAAGGCGCACCGCGCGACCGAGAGCGTCCGCGCCGGGGCGAAGCATGGCGGCGGGCTCGAGCTGGTCGAGCTCGATCTCGCCTCGCTCGCCAGCGTCCGCGCTTGCGCCGATGCCCTGCTCGCCGACGGCCGGGCGTTCGACGTGATCATCGCCAATGCCGGCGTGATGGCGACGCCCAGGGGCACCACGGCCGACGGCTTCGAGACTCAGTTCGGCACCAACCATCTCGGCCATTTCGTGCTGGTCAACCGCATCGCGTCGCTGCTCAAGCCGGGCGGGCGACTGGTGAACCTTTCATCCGCCGGCCACCGCTTCGCCGATGTCGATCTCGACGATCCGAATTTCGAGCACACGCCCTATGCCGAATTCACTGCCTATGGCCGCTCCAAGACTGCCAATATCCTGTTCGCAGTGGAATTCGATCGCCGTCACAGGCAATCCGGCATCCGCGCCACCGCCGTTCATCCGGGCGGCATCGAAACCGAGCTCGGCCGGCACATGACGATCGAGGCGCGCGGCGCGCTGATCAAGTCGATCAACGAGAGCCAGGCGGCCGCCGGCCTTCCCCCCTTCAGCTACAAGACCATCCCGCAGGGCGCGGCGACCTCGGTCTGGGCGGCGGTCGTCGCCCCGGCGGATGAGGTCGGTGGCCGCTATTGCGAGGATTGCCACGTCGCCGAGATCACGACCGGCGAGGGCATTCGCGGCGGCGTCCGCGCCTATGCGCTGGAGCCTGAGCACGCCAAGGTGCTCTGGACGAAGAGCGAGGAGATGGTCGGCGAACGCTTCTGATTCTCGCTCGGCGGCGCGGCGCCTGGGCGTCCCCCCGTTGCCGACGCCGCTTACGCCGCGGCGCGGGCGCCGAAGCCCCTCGGCAAGGGTCGCGCGATCCGGAAGCTGTCGCCGTCGCCGCGCCGTTCCGCCTTGAGCCGGAGCTTTTCGGCGAGCACCCGGCCGACCAGGTCGTGATCGGCGCGGAAATAGATGGTCCCGTTCATGTCAGCCTCCATCGTTTCGTCCCGTCAGCATCCGAGAATCATCGTCTGATCGTGTCTATTGCACGTATCGGCTCATAAACACCGGAATCGAGCGATGGTTCCGCTGGCGCGATGAATGGCGGCGAGGCCGAGTCGCGAACCTCTTCGGCAGGGTCTCGGCGCTAGCGGCACCGCTTCGCCCGCTGGATGCGGACCAGCCGGCCCTGAAGGGGTCCGATCGCGGTTGAACGGCCGCCCGTGCTCGCGTGATGTCGACGCGTCGGCGGCGGCGCAGGCCCCATCCGAAGTATTCATGGGACGAAATCCGGAAACCGACCAGTCAAATCGGGAATGTGCGAGACGGTTAACGCTGAATTTTTGGGACGTTATTTTCGCACATTCCGCTGCGCGCCGACGCCGTGTTGGAACCGCAACCAGAAGGCGACGGACGCGATGAAGGTCGCCGTTTCCGGGACTGCACGAATTCTTGCGCAATATGCGAGTCGCTTAAGTACTGCTTGGCTCTAGTTAGGAATAGATAAGGCCCGAAAATCTCTATTGTCACGTCCGAAACCCCGAATTCGCCAGCGCACACCGCCGGGCAGAGCATGATATGCCCGGACGGTGTGCGGTTGAATCAAGGCGTTCGGCCGGTTGCGCACGGCACGCTCAGGGCGCGGCCATCGCCGGGATACGGCCGCCCGCGATCGTCGCCCGGGCGAGCCGGTCCGCGGCGAGGTTCACGGCGATCCCCGCCGCGTCGGCATCGTCCCAGAGCTGGCGGAGCCGATCGGGGATCGCCGCGATCCGCGCACTGACTTCGCCGCCGCTCCAGCCGAGATATTCGGCGCAGACATTGATGATACCGCCGGCATTAGCGACATAATCGGGCGCGTAGAGAATGCCGCGATCGGCCAGCAACATGCCGTCCTCCGCGCAGCCGAGCTGGTTGTTGGCGGCGCCGCACACGATCGTCGCGCGCAGCCGGGGGATGGTCCGCGCGGTGAGCACCCCGCCGAGCGCGCAGGGAGCGAAGACGTCGCACCGCGCCTCGAGCACGCTGGCGAGCGAGGCGATCTCGGCGCCGGTGCGTGTCGCGACTTCGGCGGCGACCGCGGAGCGCGGCTCGGCAACGATCAGCCGCGCGCCGGCCTGGTGCAGCAGCCCGGCCAGCGCTGCGCCGACCGAGCCCAGCCCCTGGATCGCGACGGTGCAGTCACCGATCGGCCGGCCGAGCCGGTGCCCGGCCGCTGCCTCCATCGCGCGGAACACGCCAAGCGCGGTCCAGGGCGAGGGGTCGCCGCCGGGCTGGCCGGGCCGGGGCGGCAGGCCGGCGACGTGGCGCGTCTGGCGTGCGACGCCGGCCATGTCACCAACGGTGGTCCCGACATCCTCGGCCGTCACATAACGGCCGCCGAGCTCCTCGACCGCCTCGCCAAAGGCGCGGAACAGAGCGGCGCGATCGAAATCGCCCTCGGGCCGGCGCAGCACTGCCTTGCCGCCGCCGAGCGGCAGGCCGGCCAGCGCATTCTTGTAGCTCATGCCCTCGGCGAGGCGCAGCGCGTCGCCGATCGCGGCGGCAGGATCGGGATAGGTCCAGAGCCGGCAACCGCCGGCGGCGGGGCCGAGATGAGTGGAATGGAGGGCGATGACGCCGTCCAGGCCGCTGGCGGGATCGTGCAGGCGAACGACCTGCTCGGGCGGATGCGCGGCATGCGCATGTCGATAGTCCATGGTGGTGCTCCGGAAACAAACCTGAATAGTGAGGCGTGGCGGATGCGTCCCGCGCCAGCGCCTGAGACGAGGGGATCAGATCGCGCGGATCTGCCCGGTCGTAATTCGGGTCCGGATGGTAAGTCGTTTCGAGACGCGCAAGGGCAGGGCGCGGGGCATTCGGGCGCGCGAAGACAGGGCGTACGCCGCTGCTTGCTTCATCGCTCCGTTCAGGCCGTGCACGGTGGTTGGCGTCTCTTATCAGCTGGCGATCATGATCGCCGCCTCACTCCTTAGACGCGCGAGCGTGGAAAATCCGTAACTTTTTTCCGAGCGCGGCAGGATCGGTCGCGCCGCTCAGCGCGAAGCGCTGCGCGACGGCCTGGATCCGCCGGCGTTCTGCGGCCTTGATCTCGCGCATCAGGGTCGCCAGCCGGTCGATCTCGCCGGCGTCGGGGCCGTTGCGGATCGCGGCACAGGCCAGCTCCAGCACGTAGCGCGTCGCCTCGCGGCCGTGCGTCGCGATGATGTGCCGCGCGGATTCTCCGCGTCGTCGAATACCCCCCATGCACGCCCCCTTGAAACAGCGCCGTCACAATGGGCCGGATCGCGGAAAAGTTCCCGGAAAATCATGCGAATCAGTTTGTTAACCGATTTCCGCCCGGCGGGGCGCCCGCGCCGGCCGGATCGGGAGACCCGGCTGGCCGGGCATTGCGGTTCGCGCCGGGCGGCCGCGCACCACCTCATAGCTGTCGGCCACCGTGTGCAGCGTCGACGCCCAGTCATGGCCGCCGGCCGCCCACCGCGCCGCCGCCGCCAGGCGACGCCGTGCGTCCGGCGAGTCGAGCAGCCGGGCCGTCGCCTCGACATAGGCATCGCGACGGCCAGGGGAGCAAAGCAGACCCTCGACTCCGTCCGTCAGCAACGCGCGGGCGCTGGGCGCGTCGGCGCTGACGATCGCCAGGCCCGCCGCCATCGCCTCGAGCACGACATTGCCGAACGCCTCGGTGGTGCTCGGCGTCAGCAGGATATCGGCGCTGGCGATCGCGCGGCCGAGCGTCGGCCCGTCGAGATGCCCGGTCAGCACCACATCCCCGAGCGCCTCGAAGACGGGGCGTGCCGGCCCCTCGCCCACGATCAGCGGACGGACGCGGCGGCCCTGCCGTCGTAGCGCCCGGATCGTCTCGGCAAAGTGCGCGACGCCCTTTTCGAGCACCAGCCGGCCGAAGAACAGGATGACCACCTCGTCGTCGCCATAGCCTAGGGATCGCCGCCAGGCCGGATCGCGGCGATGCGGGCCGAACAGATCGGTATCGACGCCACGCCCCCACAGCCTGACGCCCCTGTCGCCGCGCAGGCCCGCCATTTCCTCGACCAGGGCGTGGTTCGGCACCAGCACCATGTCCGAACGCCGGTAGAAGCGGCGCAGATGCGCCTCGACCATGCGGCGCGCCCAGCCCAATCCGTAATAATCGAAATAGCTTTCGAAGCGCGTGTGCAGGCTGGCGACGATCGGAATGCCGCGCCGTCGCGCCCAGGTCTGCGCGCGCGTGCCGAGCATGTCGGGGGCCGAGAGATGGACGATGTCCGGGCGGAAATGCTCGAGATCCCGGCGGGCGTCCCGAGCAAGGCCCAGCGCCAGCCGATATTCCGGGCGGCCGGGGATGGCGACCGACGGCACCGGCACGAGCGTGCCGACCGGCGCGAAGGCGGGCGTATCGCTGGTCGGCGAATAGACCCGGACGTCCATGCCCATCTCGCCGAGAAACCCGACCAGGCGGTTCAGCGCCTGGTTCGCGCCGTCGCGGACATAATTATAATTGCCCGAAAACAGGGCGACCCGGAGCCTGGTCGAATCCCGCATGACATTTCAACGCCTTGGTTACACCTACACACGAGGCGCCCCCGACTCCCGGCGAGGCGCTCCGCCTCATTCATAGACGCACCGAGCGCGGCCAGATTTTGGCGCTGCGATGGCGATCCTGTGAGGAGACGCCGCATGGCGCATTTGTCATGATGGCCGCCCGACAGATTTCCCGACACGACGCCTTTGTCATTACCATGCGTCGAGCCACGGATCGGACTTTGGAAATGTCGCCTTGACCGCGTATCGCGGCATAAAATTACGGCCAGTCCGGCCCTTGCCTTCCGGCTTGCTGTGAGCGTTATCAAATTCGGTTCGCCCGTTTCCCCGGCGCTGGACTCAAGGTGCCTCACCCGCTTAAGCCACCGCCACCCTCTCTCTCCTGCCGGAAGGCCATATCCGCATGATCCGTAACGTCGCGCGCCTCCTTGCCGTTTCCCTGCTCGCCTCCGCCGCCATGCCGGCGCTGGCCGAGAATTCGAAGCCGCAGCCGGTGCCGTGGATCAACACCATCCCCGACGCGCGCGACATTCCCTATCCGGGCACGATCACGCTCGACATCGACGCGACCGATACCAAGCGCGGCATCTTCACGACCAGGGAGACGATCCCGGTCGCCCAGGCCGGCAGCATGGTGCTGCTCTTCCCGAAATGGCTGCCGGGCAATCATTCGCCGACCGGCCAGCTCGACAAGGTCGTCGGCCTGCATATCCGCGGCAACGGCAAGGATATCGCCTGGGAGCGCGATCCGGTCGACGTGTTCGCCTATCACATCAAGGTGCCGCGCGGCGTGAAGACGCTCGACGTGGACCTGCAATTCGCCTCCGCCACCGCCGCCGATCAGGGCACGATCGTGATGGGGCCCGACATCATGCGGCTGCAGTGGAATTCGATGAGCCTGTACCCGGCCGGCTATTTCACCCGGCAGATCCCGATCAAGGCGACGGTGAAATATCCCGATGGCTGGCACGCCTCGTCGGGCCTGCCGTCCAAATCGACCGGTTCGGTCTACAGCTATGACAAGACCAATTACGAGATTCTGGTCGATTCGCCGGTGCTGGCCGGGCGTTATTTCAAGCGCTGGGAGCTGAGCCCGCGCGTCGATCTCGACGTCTATGCCGACAAGCCCGAGGAGCTCGCGGCCACGCCCGAGCAGATCGACCTGCACAAGAATCTCGCCACCCAGGCAGTGAAGCTGTTCGGCACGCAGCATTACGACAAATATGTCTTTCTGTTCGCGCTGTCCGACCAGATCGCCGGCGCTGGCCTCGAGCATCATCGCAGCTCGGAGGACGGGGTGAAGCCCGGCTACTTCCTGAAGTGGAAAGAGAACAGCAACCGCAACCTGCTGCCGCACGAATATACCCATAGCTGGGACGGCAAGTTCCGCCGCGGCGCGGACCTGTGGACCCCGGATTTCCGCACGCCGATGCGCGATTCGCTGCTCTGGGTCTATGAAGGCCAGACGCAATTCTGGGGCTATGTGCTCCAGGCGCGCGCGGGACTGGTGTCGAAGCAGGATACGCTCGACCAGTACGCCTCGATCATGGCGCAGCTCGACAACCGCCCGGCGCGCAACTGGCGCCCGATGATCGACACGACCAACGATCCCGCGATCAGCCGCCGCGCGCCGCGCGGCTGGGTGAGCTATCAGCGCTCCGAGGATTATTACAATGAAGGCCTGCTGATCTGGATGCAGGTCGATTCGATCCTGCGCAAGCAATCGGGCGGGACCAAATCGATCGACGATTTCGCGAGCAAATTCTTCGGCCTGACCGACGGCGATTATGGCGAGGTGACCTACACGTTCGACGACGTCGCGGCGACGCTGAACAGCATCCAGCCCTATGACTGGGCCGGTTTCCTGCAGAAGCGCATCACCGAAGTGGGCGCCCCGGCGCCGATCTCCGGCTTCGCGGCGAATGGCTACAAACTGATCTACACCGACGAGCAGACGCCTTCGACCAAGCAGGCGGAGACCACAGGCAAGCGCACCGACCTCACTTATTCGATCGGGCTTGCAGTCAATAACGAAGGCGCGCTGACCTCGGTCCAGTGGGACGGCCCGGCGTTCAAGGCGGGCCTGACGGTCAGCGACACGATCGTCGCGGTCAACGGCACGGCCTTTTCGGGGCAGGTGCTGAAGGAGGCGGTCACCGCGGCCAAGGCTGGCAAGGATCCGATCATATTGCTGGTGAAGGCCAACGACCGGATCGCGCCGGTCAGCATCGACTATCATGACGGCCTGCGCTATCCGCGCCTCGAAAAGATCGGCACCGGAGAGGGTGGCCTGGACAAGCTTCTGACGCCCCGCTGAGCGGGGACTCGGTATCGGCGCGCCTCCAGCCGGGGGGTGCGCCGGTCCCGTGCAGCCCATGCAAGGACCCCCATGAACATCGATTTGATCCCCGTCGGCGACGATCCGCCCAACAGCCTCAACGTCATCATCGAGGTGCCGGTCGGCGGCGAGCCGGTGAAGTACGAGTTCGACAAGAAATCGGGCGCCTTGTTCGTCGATCGCATCCTGCACACGCCGATGCGCTATCCGGCCAATTACGGTTTCGTGCCGCACACCCTTTCGCCCGACGGCGATCCGCTCGACGCTTTGGTCGTGGCGCGATCGCCCTTCGTGCCGGGCTGTGTCGTCCGGGCGCGCCCGATCGGCGTGCTGAAGCTCGAGGACGAGGCCGGCGGCGACGAGAAGCTCGTCTGCGTGCCGGTCGACACGACCTTCCCTTATTATACCGATGTTGGCGAACGCGGCGACCTGCCCTCGATCGTGCTCCAGCAGATCGAACATTTCTTCAAGCATTACAAGGATCTGGAATCCGAGAAATGGGTGCGGATCGGCCAATGGGGCGATGCCGAGGAAGCCAAGCGCGTGGTGATCGAGGCGATCGCCGCAGCCAAGGCCGCGAAGAAGGCGAAGAAGTCCAAAAAGGGGTGAGGCGGGGATGACGAGCCGGACGGCCTGGCGGTGGTGCGCGGCGGCGGGGCTCGTCGCCTTTATCTGCTCCTGGGCGTTCGGCCGGATCCCGGGGCTTGTCGCCTGCGGGCCCACGGGTGGGCTTGGACCGATCCTCGCGTTCGAGTTCGTCCGGTCCCCGGCGGATGTGGCCGCGCTGTTCGGGAGCGAGCCGTGCACCGCGACTTTGGTCGCGGCGCAGAAGTCCGGTCTGCTGCTCGACGGGCTCGGCTTCATCCCGAGCTACACCGCCTTCCTGATCCTTGGCGCGATCGCCGCCGGCGGTCAGGGGCGGACCCGCATCGCAGTGATCGCCGCCCTGATCGTGGCGGGCGTCAGCGACCAGATCGAGGGCGGGCTGCTTTACGCCATCCTGCGCGACCTGCCGGGAACGCGAGCGCTGATCGGTCCGCTCTGGTGGGCGGTGCATGTGAAGTTCGCGCTGCTCGCTTTGGGCACGATGGGGATCAGCGAGGGCATCGTCCGCGGACGACCGGTGCGGCGCCTTTTCGCCGCGTTCATCGGGCCCGGCAGCTTTTTCGCGCTGGTCGGGCTCATTTCCGCGCAGGCCGGCTGGATGATGATCGGCTTCACGATCGCCTGGGTCGCCCTGCTGCTGGCAGCCCTTACGGCTTCTTTCGCGCCTTCGCTTTTCGTGGCGCGCGCTGCCCCGCCGCCAGACCCAGCGACGCCCAGCGCCTGAGCTCTTCGGCATCGTCATAGACATCGTCCGGCGCGCGGCGGTAGTTCATCGTGTCGACTCGTCCGTCACCCATGGTGAAGGTGAAGCGCGGACAGCCGGCTTCGTCCCACTCGGCATCGCTGACTGCGTCGGATTTGAACCATGCCCCTTCGTCGGAGACGATCGCGAAGATAGTCGCGTCGCAATAGAGCGTCGCCCCGCCCATCATCTTGCGCATGGTGACATTGCCGATCGGCTCCATCGCCTCGGCGATCCAGTCCACCAGTCCCTGGTCGAATGCCATCAGCGGCTCCCTTCAACTCTGGCCCTTCAACTCTGGCCTCTCAACTCTGGGCCGTCAGCTTGAGGCCGGCGATGCAGAAGACCACGCCGAGCATCAGCAGCAGCCGCACCAGCCCGGCCGATTCGCCATACCAGGCGATCCCGACGATCACCGTGCCGAGCGCGCCGATCCCGCCCCAGACGATATAGGCGGTGCCCATCGGGATCGAGCGCGCCGCCATTTCGAGCAGTCCCATCGACAAAGCGACCGAGGCGAGGAAGCCCAAGGTCCAGGGCAGATTCCGGAAGCCGTCGACATGGCGCAGGCAGGTGGTGAAGCCGACTTCGAACAGCCCGCCGATAATCAGCAAAACCCAGGCCATCTCAGTCGCGCCCCGCCAGCCTGGCCAGCGCGTCGCCGGAGACGCGGTTGACCGTCCATCCGTCCATCGCCTCGGCGCCCATCGATTTGTAGAAGGCGATCGCCTTCTCGTTCCAGTCGAGCACCGACCATTCGAACCGGGTGCAGCCGCGCTCGACCGCTACCCTTGCGAGATGCCGCAGCAGCGCCGCACCCACGCCCTGGCCGCGCGCCTCGGGCGTCACGTAGAGATCCTCGAGATAGAGGCCGCGCCAGCCGGTCCAGGTCGAGAAATTGTGGAAGAACAGGGCCATGCCGAGCGGCTCCCCGTCCCGCTCGGCGATCACCGCCTCGGCATCGGGCCGGTCGCCGAACATCGCCTTATGGAGCAGCTCCTCGGTTGCCACGACCTTGTCGGGCTCGCGCTCGAACTCGGCGAGCTCGCGCACGAAGCGCATGATCGTGGGGACGTCGGCGGGGGTGGCGAAACGGATCTCGGTCATGCGGCAGCCTCGGTTTGCGGAGCGGGGGCGGCGGTGCCGCGGATGGCGGCGAGGCACCCGGCGATGATCAGCCCGGTTCCCGCCACGGTGTAGAGCGAGACGGGCTCGCCGAAGACGACCCAGCCGAGGATCGCCGACCAGAGAAAGGCGGTATATTCGACCGGCGCGAGGATCTGCGCCTCGGCGCGGCCATAAGCCCAGGCGAGCGCGGCGGCCGAGAAGGAGCCGAATAGTGCCGCGCCGAGGATCGCGGGCAGCTGCGCGACCGACGGCATCACCGCGAACCAGGGCGCGCCCAGCGTCAGCAGCGCCCCGATGACGCCGCCGGTGAACAAGGTCACCTCGATCGGATCGGCCAGCTGGGCCTGCTTGCGCAACAGGATCAGGCTGTAGCCGTAGAGGAAAGAGGCCAGGATGATCGCGCCCGATCCCAGCAGCGTGTCGCCCGACGCGCCGGCTCTGGCCTGCCCCCAGGCGATCACCACCACGCCGATACTGGCGATCACCGATCCGAGGATCGCGGCGCGGCGGATGCGTTCGCCGAGCATCAGGGCGGCGAGATACAAAGCGATCAGCGGCGCGAGGAAGGTGAGCGCAACGCCCTGTGCCATCGGCACGCGGACCAACCCCCAGAAGAACAGCAGCACCGACATGCCCGCCGCCAGCCCGCGCCCGATGTGGAGCTCCAGCGCCGGCCGATCGGGCCAGGGCATGCGCCGCGCGAGGAAGACCGCGCCGGTGATCGCGGCGCCCGCGATCGAGCGCCACAGCACCGCGCTATAGGCGCCGCTGGCGATGCTCAGCCCCTTCATGATCGCGTCCATGCAGGCATAGGTCGCGATGCCGACGCTCGCCACGGCGAAGGCGATGGAGGATTGGCTGCGCAACATCGCGACCGCATAGCGGCCAACGACGATTCCGTCACCCGGCCGCGTTCCTCAGCGCAGGATCATCTTGTCGCCCTTGATCTGCACATCGGAGATCCGGCGGAGATAGCTGTGCCCGAGCAGGGAGACGTCGCTATTCTCGAGCACCACGCCGCTTATGTCGGTCGCGCGTTTGCCGTCGAGCGCGATCCGGTCGATATGCACTTCCTGGCCGCGCACATCGCCCGACGCGCCCCTGCCGATCACCTCGAACTGCGACGGATCGAACGCGACATGAGCGCGCTTCGCATCCTCCATGGTCAGCGCCACCATATCGGCGCCGGTGTCGACGATGAAGCGGACAGGCTCGCCATT
Organism: Sphingomonas bacterium; assembly: GCF_028293085.1. Classification (GTDB taxonomy): domain Bacteria; phylum Pseudomonadota; class Alphaproteobacteria; order Sphingomonadales; family Sphingomonadaceae; genus Sphingomonas. Next base: position 20,116 of record NZ_JAQGLC010000287.1, on the reverse strand, counting down.
GACGTCCGCAACGGCGACGAAATGCCCGCTGGCGCTGCGATCGAGCACCGTATCGACCGGTGGATCCTCCGCCGGCGCCGCGGCCGCCGCTACGGCCGGTGGCGCGGCGCTTTTCGCCATCGGCACGGCCAGCCCGATCGCGATGCCGGCCACGGTGACGATGAGGAGCGGAATCTTCATGGCCGCCTTTTACCGCGGGCAGCTTGGATCGATCCTAACGCGCGTGGCAAACAAGGAGTGAACGGATCAGGCCGCGGCGGCGCGCGCCTCGTCCGCTGCGTCGATCTCGGCCGCCTTCGCCTCGACCAGTCTGACGATATGCTCGATCATGTCCTCGCTCTGGACGGTGTGATCGGTGACGCCCGACAGATAGACCATGTGCTTGCCGTTGCCGCCGCCGGTCAGCCCGATATCGGTCTCGCGCGCTTCGCCGGGGCCGTTGACGACGCAGCCGAGCACCGAGAGCGACATCGGCGTGCGGATATGCTGGAGCCGTTCCTCCAGCGCCTGGACGGTGCGGATCACATCGAAGCCCTGGCGCGCGCAGCTCGGGCAGGAGACGACGCGCACGCCGCGATTGCGGATGCCGAGGCTTTTCAGGATCTCGAAGCCGACGCGGACCTCTTCCTCGGGCTCGGCCGAGAGCGAGACGCGGATCGTGTCGCCGATGCCGTACCAGAGCAGGGAGCCGATCCCGATCGCGGATTTGACCGTGCCGCCGACAAAGCCGCCCGCCTCGGTGATGCCGAGATGCAGCGGGCAATCGACCACTTCGGCGAGCTGCTGATAGGCGGCGACCGCGAGGAACAGGTCGGATGCCTTCACCGCGACCTTGTATTCGTGGAAATCATGATCCTGCAGGATCCTGATATGATCGAGCGCGCTCTCGACCAAAGCCTCGGGGCAGGGCTCGCCATATTTTTCGAGCAGGTCCCGTTCGAGACTGCCGGCGTTCACGCCGATCCGGATCGCGCAGCCATTGGCCTTGGCGGCGTTGACGACTTCCTTCACCCGCTCGGCCGAGCCGATATTGCCCGGATTGATGCGCAGACAGGCGGCGCCGGCATCGGCGGCCTCGAGCGCGCGCTTATAGTGGAAATGGATGTCGGCGACGATCGGCACGCGGCTCGCGCGGACGATCTGCTTCAGTGCGGCGGTCGACTCCACATCGGGGCAGGACACGCGGATGATGTCGACGCCGGCATCCTCGCAGCGGCGGATCTGGCCGATCGTCGCCTTCGCGTCGGAGGTGAGCGTGTTGGTCATGGTCTGGACGGTGACGGGCGCATCGCCGCCGACGGGCACGTTCCCGACCATGATCTGGCGGCTCTGGCGGCGCGTGATGTCGCGCCACGGACGGATGGACATGCGATTTCCTCGTTTCACGGCCGCTATAGCGCCGCGCAGGGGCGCGCGAAAGCGGTGCGCTCAGCCCTGCACCGAATCCCGATAGCGCCGGCTGCCGCGCAAGGCCGCGCCGCTTGCGAGGGTGACGGTGAAGTCGCCGCTCCTGTCGGTCTCGACCCGGCGGATCGCGGCGCGGCGGACGAGGCGGCTGCGGTGGATCTGGACGAAGCCCGGGCCGAGCTCGCCCGCGACGGCCGCGAGCGTCGCGCGGTGGAGCAAAGTGCGCTCGCCCCAGGCAAGCTCGACATAATTGCCGGCGGCAGTGACATGATCGATCTCGCCGGCCGGCACCTGATGCGTCACCGCGCCGTCCGCCACCATCAGGATGCGCGGCGGCTCCTGGACGACCACCGGCAAGGCGGCGCGCGCCAGCAGCCACTGCGCGACCGCGGCGAGACCGGCGAACTGGAGATAGGAGGCGAAATCCTTGCGATATTCGTAGAGCAGCGGGTTCGCGAAGCGGCTCAGGAACCGGTACTGGCTGCCCTCCGCGGCATAATAGAGCTTCCGCAGGCCGACCATCAGCGCCATGTGCAGCAACGACAGCGGGACGCTCGCCAGGACGATCAGCAGCGCCACCACGCCCCAGGCAAAGCGCGGCGGGCGGACATGCATGACGAGCCACCAGATCAGCGGCATGACGATGAGCCAGGCCAGGATGCTGCTCGCCTCCCAGAGCCAGACATGCGCCTTGGTTTCCCGGATGCCGGCGGCGGCCATGTCGCTCATCGTCGATTCGGCATTGGCCAGCATCACCGCGAGCAGGATCAGCGCGAAGCCGCCGGCGAGCACGAGCGCGAGCCGGCGCTGCGCACCGTCTGTCCCGCCTCCGCCGCCGCTCGTCCCCATCGTCGTGATCATCGTCCCTGTGATGCCGCGTTCCGCCCCTCTCCGATACCGGCGCAAGCCGCCCCTCGCTAGCCGTGACGGATCGAAGATGGAGATGGGCGATGGAACGTCATTACGGAATGGATTGGCTGCGGATCGGGGCGTTCGGCCTGCTGATCTTCTATCATGTCGGGATGGTCTTCGTGACCTGGGGCTTTCATGTGAAGACCGCGCACCCGGCCGACTGGGTCGCGGTGCCGATGCTGCTCACCAATGCGTGGCGGCTGACCTTGCTGTTCGTCGTCTCGGGCTATGCCAGCCGCGCGCTGTTCGCCAAGTCAACCGGCATCGACGGCTTTCTCGGCAACCGCAATGCCCGGCTGCTCTGGCCGCTGCTGTTCGGCGTGATCGCAATCGTGCCGCCGCAAAGCTGGGTCGAGATGGTCGGCCAGCACGGCTACACCCATGGCTATCTCTGGTTCTGGATTCACGATTATTTCCGGTTCGGCACGCTCAACGGGGCGATCCTGCCGACCTGGAACCATCTCTGGTTCGTCGTCTATCTCTGGGCCTATACGATGGGGCTGGCGTTGTTGCTGCTCCCCCGTTTTTCGGGCGTGCAGACGATGTTCGACCGGGTCTTTGGCGGTATCGGCGTGCTGTGGGTGCCGATCGCGTGGCTGCTGGTTACCCAAGTGATCCTGTTCCGGCGCGGCGAGGATACGCACGATCTGTTCCACGACGGCATCGCGCACCTCGCTTACTTCCCCGCCTTCCTGTTCGGCTTCGGCCTGGCGGCGTCGCGGCCGGCGATGGCGGCCTTGGCGCGCTTCTGGAAGCCGGCGGCGGTGCTGGCGGTCGCGTCCTATCTAATCGTCGCCGCGGTCGAGATCGCCTATCCCGGTTATGCCATGCCCTCCCGGCCGATCGCGACCCTCTTCCATGTCGCCCGCGAGGTGCAGTGCTGGACGAGCATTGCCGCGCTGATCGGCGTGGCCGAACGCTTCTGGAACCGCGACTCGTCCTGGCGGCCGATGCTGACCGAGGCGGTCTTTCCCTTCTACATCATCCATCAGACGGTGATCATCCTGGTGGAATATTGGCTGAAGCCGCTCGGGATCGGCCCGGTCGCCGAATTCGCGATCCTGGTGCCGGCGACCGTCGCGGGGTGCTGGGCCTTTTACCTGATCGGCCGGGAGATAGGCTGGCTGCGGCCGCTGATCGGGTTGCGGCGGCGGGCACCGCGCGAACGGGCCCCGGTCGCCGCCGGCGCCGACCTTCGCACCGCCTAGACGAAGAATGGCCCGGGCGGCGCGACCGCCTCGCCCGGGCCACTTTCCGCCGCGCTAACCGGTCCGCCGGCTAGCCAAGGACGGCGGAAACGCTAAAGCCGCGCCATGGATCGGCATTACGGCCTGGACTGGCTCCGAATCGGGGCCTTTGGCCTCCTCATCTTCTATCATGTCGGCATGGTCTTCGTGCCGTGGGACTTCCATGTGAAGACCGCGCACCCGGCCGAGTGGGTCGCGATCCCGATGCTCGCGACCAACAGCTGGCGGCTGATGCTGCTGTTCGTGGTCTCGGGCTATGCCAGCCGCGCGCTGCTCGGCAAGAGCGGGGGCGTCGGCGCCTTTATCGGATCGCGCAACAAGCGCCTGCTGATCCCGTTGCTGTTCGGCGTGCTGTTCGTCATCCCGTTCCAGCCCTGGGTCGAGGTGACGACCAAATATGGCTATGCGCAAAGCTTTGGCTGGTTCTGGCTTCACGACTATTTCCGCTTCGGGACGCTCGGCGGGATCGTGCTGCCGACCTGGCAGCATCTGTGGTTCGTCGTGTATCTGTGGGTCTATACGATGCTGCTCGCCGCCGGCCTGTGGCTGATGCGCGGGCGGAGCCTGCAACGCGTGTTCGACCGGGTATTCGGGACGGTTTTGGTCGTGCTCCTGCCGATCGCCTGGCTGCTGCTCTTCGACATGTATCTGCTGCAGGGCGCGCAGGAGACGCATGACCTGTTCAGCGACCCGATCGCGCATCTCCATTATCTGCCGGGCTTCCTGTTCGGCTTTGGCCTTGCCCGCTCCGAGCCGGCGATGGCGGCGATCGGACGGTGGTGGAAGCAGGCAACGTTGGTCGCGATGGGCAGCTACATCATCGTCGCGGCGATCGAGTGGCGCTGGCCCGGCAGCGCCATGCCCAATCCGCCGTTCGGCTATATCTTCGCCGCCGCCCACACGCTGCAGGGCTGGTGCACGATCATCGCGCTGATCGGCGTGGCCGAACGTTATTGGAACCGCGATCACCCGTGGCGCAAGACGCTGACCGAGGCGGTTTTCCCCTTCTACATCATCCATCAAACGGTGATCGTCGGCGTCGAATGGGCGCTCCTGCCGTACCAGCTGCCTGCCGCGCTGGAGTTCGCGATCCTGGTCGCGGCGACGGTTGCGGGATGCTGGGCCTTCTATCTGCTCGGGCGCGAAGTCGGCTGGCTGCGCCCGCTGATCGGACTTCGCGGCGGCACCGCGGCGCGCCGCGCGGCCCGTCCGGCCACGCTTTCCCCGTCGGAGGCATGACGGTGACTAATCGGGCGTGGACGCTGGTGATCCATGGCGGCGCCGGGATGATGACGCCCGCGCGCATCGCCGCCGAGACGGACGCCGGCGCGCGCGACGCGCTGGGCCGGGCGCTCGACGCGGGATCGGCGGTGCTGGCAGCGGGCGGCGCGGCGCTCGACGCGGTCGAAGCGGCGGTGTGCGTGCTCGAGGACGATCCGCATTTCAACGCCGGACGCGGTGCCGCGCTCACCCACGAGGGCGTGGCCGAGCTCGACGCCGCGATCATGGAGGGCACCGGGCTGGATGCGGGCGCGGTTGCGGGCGTGACCGCCACGCGTCATCCGGTCAGCCTCGCCCGGGCGGTGATGGAGCAGAGCCGGCACGTCCTGCTCGGCGGCGAGGGTGCCGATCTTTTCTCGCGCGAGCATGGGCTTGAACAGGCGACGCAGGACTGGCTGGTGCTGCCCGAGCGCCGCCGCCAGCTCGAGGAACTGAAGGCGCTCGGGCCGGGCGGGTTCGACGTCGACATGAAATATGGCACGGTCGGCGCGGTCGCGCGCGATGTGCACGGCCATGTCGCCGCCGCGACCTCGACCGGCGGGGTCACCGGCAAGCGCTGGGGCCGGATCGGCGATTCGCCGCTGATCGGCGCGGGCACCTATGCCGACGACCGGGCCGGGGCTGTCTCGGCCACGGGTTCGGGCGAATATTTCATCCGCGCGGGCGTCGCCCATGAGATCTGCGCCCGTGTCAGGCTGGCCGGCGTGCCGCTCCAGGCCGCGGCGGACGCGGTGATGGCCGAGGTGATGGCGCTTGGCGGCAAGGGCGGCGTGATCGTGGCCGGCGCCGGTGGCGAGGCGGTGTGGAGCTTCACCACCGCCGGCATGTTCCGCGCGAAGGCCGGCCCGGCGGGCGAGCGGACGATCGCGATCTACGGCGACGAATAAGATGGGCGCCGCTTTCGCAAGGCCGACCGACAGGGTAGAGCCGCGGCCATGAGTCGCCTCCTCCCCGTTATCGCCGCCGTCGCGCTTGCCGCCACCGCTTCCCCCGCCGCCGCCTATTGGGAATATGGCCATCAGACTATCGCCCTGATCGCACGGGCAAATGTGAAGCCGACGACACGTGTCGCGATCGACCGGATCCTGCGTCAGTCGACGCTGCTCGACACGCCGACCTGCCCGGCCGGCAACATCGCCGACGCGAGCGTCTGGGCGGATTGCGTCAAGACGATCAAGACGCCGGATGGCAAAAGGCCGTTCGATTTCGCCTATAGCTGGCATTTCCAGGACGTGAATATCTGCCAGCCCTTCGACCTGACCGAGGCGTGCAAGGACGGCAATTGCGTGTCCGCGCAGATCGAGCGCGACGTGAAGCTGCTCCGCGACAAGAATACGCCCGCGAAGGATCGTGTGCAGGCGCTAGTGTTCCTGATCCACTTCGTCGGCGATCTGCACCAGCCGCTCCATGCCGGCGAGAAGGGCGACAAGGGCGGCAACGACGTGAAGGCCACCTATGGCACCCTGGAGACGCCGCGGCTCAACCTGCATTCGATCTGGGACGGCTATCTCGCCGAGCGCGCGATCACCACCGGCCCGTCGCTGATCCGGCGCTATCCCGCCGCCGAGCGCGCGGCGATCGCCGCGGGCAGCGTGACCGACTGGAGCCGCGAGAGCTGGCAGGTCGCGCACGACGTGACCTATGCCAGCGCGATGAAGGGCGACCCTTGCGCGCCGACGCCGCCGCGCGTGGTGCTGGACGAGGCGACGATCCAGTCGATCGTGCCCGCCGCGCGGCTCGAGGTTGAGCGCGGCGGCTTGCGACTGGCGAAGCTGCTGGACGAGGCGCTGTCCTAATCCTCCCCGCTTCGCGGGGGAGGGCTAGGAGCGCGGTCCCCAATGCCAATTCCAGCCGCCATCGGTCTTGCGCCAGGCGATCGTCACGAACGCGGCGATCAACGCAAGGCCAACCACGACCTTGGGCAGGCTCGCCGGCATGAACCGCATGTCGAGCACAAAGGCCGCGATGAAGCCCAATGTCAGCGCCCAGCCCTGCCACGTCACCGGGGTCGCGCCGAAGCCGAACAGCTTGGGGGCGAACCAATAGCCCGGGCGCACATGATACCAGCGCTTGAGATCCTCGAACGTCATGATGGCCTCCTTCAGCCGAATTGGACCAGCAGCCCGAGACCGAGCAGCAGGAACGAGGTTGCGACGAGCCAGGGAAGGCGGGCGCGGGTGGTAAAAATACCGATCATTACGTGTCTCCTTGAGGTTTTGCCGGCCGCCCGCGCTTCGCGCGGACCGGGTCTTCGAGCTTCACGCCGCGCTTCGACAAGGCCTCGCGCAGCAGGCATTCGAGCTGGGCGTTGACGCTCCTGAGGTCGGCCGCCGCCATGCGCTCGACCGCCGCATAGAGGGCGGAATCCAGCCGCAACGGGAACGCCTTTTTGGGGGGAGCACTCAACGCCGAGCCCTTACTGGTAGAGCGTGCCGGTATTCACGACCGGCTGGGTATCGCGTTCGCCGCACAGCACGACCATCAGGTTCGAGACCATCGCCGCGCGGCGCTCGTCGTCGAGCTCGACGACATTCTTCGCCGACAGCAGGTCGAGCGCCATCTCGACCATGCCGACCGCGCCCTCGACCAGCGTCTTGCGGGCCGCGACCACTGCCTGGGCCTGCTGGCGGCGCAGCATCGCGCCGGCAATCTCCTGCGCATAGGCGAGATGGGTGAAGCCGCACTCGTCGACGGTGATGCCGGCAACGACCAGCCGGGCGATCAGCTCGGTGCGCAGCTCCGCCGAGACCTGGTCGTGGTTGCCGCGCAGCGTTACTTCCTGATGCTCGAAATCGTCGTAGGGATAGCGCGCGCCGATGGTGCGCACCGCCGCCTCGATCTGGACGATCACGAACGCCTTGTAATCGTCGATGTCGAACAGCGCCTGCGCGGTGTCGGTCACGCGCCACACCACCTGCGCCGCGATCTCGATCGGGTTGCCGCGCAGATCGTTCACCTTGAGGCGTTCGGAGATCATGTTGTTGGCGCGGAGCGACACCTTCTTGCGGCCGAGCCAGGGCAGCACCCAGCGCAGCCCGGTGTTGCGATCGGTGCCCTTGTACGAGCCGAACAGGGTGATCGCCGTCGCCTGGTTGGGCTGTTGCATGTAGAAGCCGCACAGGACGAAGACGAAGACCAGGACCGCCGCGGCGATGGTCATGCCGCCGATCGCGGGATTGCCCTGCATCATCGACGCGCCGAACACGCCGGCCACGATAGCGAGCAGCAAGACGAACAACATGATGTAGCCGCCCGACGTCGCGGCGGTACGCTCGCTCGACAGCGTGAGCGCGGTATTTCTGGCAACCGAATCCGACATGGGACCCTCCCGTTAATGTGATATCACATTTATATCGGTATTTTGGTGGTTACAAGGGGAATCGGACAGACGCGAAAACGCCGCCGGATCGGGTGATCCGGCGGCGTCGTTCATGTGGCCCGCGATCCCGGCCTGCGCCGGGATGACGAGCAAGCGCGTCAGTTGAGGACGATCGTCACCGCGCGGCGGTTCTGGGCCCAGCTGGCCTCGTCCGAGCCAAGAGCGATCGGACGCTCCTTGCCGTAGCTGATCGTCGAGATGCGCGCCGGGTTGATGCCGCGCGCCGCGAGATAGTTCTTGGCGGCGTTGGCGCGGCGATCGCCGAGCGCGAGATTATATTCGCGGGTGCCGCGCTCGTCGCAATGCCCCTCGAGGCTGACGGGCACGTTCGGCCATTTGGCGAGCCAGGCGGCCTGGCTGTCGAGGATGGCGCGGGCGTGCGGATCGATATCATATTTGTCGAGCGCGAAGTTGACCGTGTTGCTGGTGACCGAGCGTTCGAAGTCGGCGCGGGAACCGGGGACGACATTGTCCGTCGTGACCGGGCCGGTATTCTGGTTTGGCGCAGGCGGAATTTCCCGCGGATGCTTGGCGCAGCCGCCCATCGCGACGAGCGCGGCGGCAACGATGAGCGTGGTCGTCAGTCTGGCCATCAGGCTTCTCCTTCGATCAATGTCGTTTCGATTGCGCTTCCATATCGGGCATCGCCGTTTGGTTAACGAGAGTCAACGCCGGGGCCGAATCGGTCATGGATGCAGAAACGTCAGGGGCGTAACGGTCCCCAGGCTGGATCGGATCCATCGAGCGGGGTCGGAATCTTGCGTTCGTTCACGCCGGTAAGGTCGACCGACCAGAGATCGGCATTGCCCGCACCGCCCTGATGCGAGCGGAAGAAGGTGATCACCCGCCCGTTGGGCGACCAGCTCGGGCTCTCGTCCTGCCAATTGTCGGTCAGCAGCCGTTCGTTGCCGCCGGCGGGGCTCATCACCCCGATGCGGAAATCGCCGGAGACCCTGGTGAAGGCGATGAGGTCGCCGCGCGGGCTCCACGCCGGCGTGGCGTAACGTCCTCCGCCGAAAGTGATTCGTTGCGGGTTCGATCCGTCGGCGTTCATCACATAGATCTGCTGCGAGCCAGAGCGATCGCTCTCGAAGGCAATGCGGCTGCCGTCGGGCGAATAGCTGCCGCCGGTATCGATCCCGGGCGCATTGGTCAGCCGCTGCGGCGAACCGCCCGCCGTGGGGACGCGATAGATATCGGTGTTGCCCGCCACCGCCATCGAGAAGAGGATCCAGCGGCCATCGGGCGAGAAGCGCGGCGCGAAGGTGATGTTGGGATTGTTGACCAGCAGGCGCTGCCGGGCTGTCCCAATATCGTACACATAGAGCGCCGGGCGGTCGTTGAGATAGCTCATATAGACGATCGACTTCTGGTCCGGCGAGAAGCGCGGGGTCAGAACGATCGACTGGCCGTTGGTCAGGAAGCGGTGATTCGCGCCGTCCTGGTCCATGATCGCGAGGCGCTTGAAGCGTTTCCCCTTGGGGCCGGTTTCGGAGACGTAGATGATGCGGCTGTCGAAATAGGGGCCTTCGCCGGTGAGGCGGGTATAGACCATGTCGGCACATTTATGCCCCGCGCGGCGCCAGTCGCCGGGCGAGACGACGAAGCCCTGCCGCGTCAGCTCGCTGCGCGCGAAGATGTCGTAGAGATAGCAGCCGACCGTCAGCGTGCCGTCGCCATTGGCGCGGACGAAGCCCTGGACGAGGGTCTGCGCCCCGGCCCCGCCCCAATAATCGAACGAGGGCGCGGTGACCTCGGGATAGGCGACGCCCTTGAGCACGTTCGCGGCCACGGGGTTGAACAGCCCGCTATTCTTCAGGTCGTTGGTGACGATCTGGGCGAGATCGCGGCCGAGCTTGTCGGTCGGGCCCGCGGGCGTGTTCACCACCGCCGAGGTGGGCATCACTGGGATCGCGATGCCGAGCGGCGCCGAGGTGCCGCCGGTCACGTCGACGACCAGACCGCCGCTCTGATCCGGCCCGGCGGTCTGATCGGGCCCAGTCTGATTGGGCGGGGTCTGCGCGGAAGCGGGAGCCGGGGGCTGCTGGGCAGGCGCCTGCTGTGCCTGGGCCGCCATCGCGGGGAACAGCGCCGCAGCCATGGCGGCGGTCAACAAAGCGAGACGGGAAGGCATCATGATGATCCTCATCTGAGATTGTAGCGCATTCTGAAATCGCTCCAGCCATTCGCAACGGCGTAGAGCTCGTCCGGCAGCCCGCGCAGCGGCGAGCAGCCCTTGAAGGTGGCGATCGCATTGTCGTCCACCCGATCCTGGTATCGGCTATTCTCGTCGTCGACGCCACTATGCCCGACGATCGTCGGATTGCCGATCAGCGAGCCGTCGCGATTCATCCGCAGCCGGATGGTCACGATGATGCGCTCCGCGCCCGGGCCGGGCTTGACCTGCCGGTCGGCACAGGGCTGGACCTGTCGTTTGATCGCGGAACCGATGTCCGCCATCGCCTGCTGGTTCATCACGGCCGCCTGCGGCACCACGGATTGCGTCTTCGAGGGCTTGTCGGAGAGACCCTTCAGGAAATCGTCGCCGAGCCGTGAGCCGCGCGGGCGCTTGTTGGCGGCGCTCGCATCGGTCCCGGTCCCAGCCGCGCTGGCGGCATTCCTGCTGGCCTGAGCTGCGTCCCGGCTGGGCGGCTTCTTCGATTTATCCGGCGTCGGCGCGACCGGCTTCTTGGGCTGGGGCACCGCATTGGGCGCGGGCTTGGGCGGGGGCGCGGCCTTGGGCTGGGGCGCGGGGGGTACCGGATCGGGCTGCGCCTCTTCCTTCGGCGCGGGCGGCGCGGCATCCTCGGGCGGGCCCTGATCGGGCGCGCGCGATTCGGCGGGCGGGACGACCGATTGCGGCGCCTGGGCGACCAGCCCGACATCGTCGACCAGCGACACGTCGATCGGCGCCTGTTTCAGCTTTGCCGGATTGGGCGTGGCGAGGAAGCCGACCGAGAGCAGCCCGAACAGCACGACATGAGCGACCAGCGCGACGCCCAGTCCGATTGCTTCCGATCGCTGCATCAGGCCGCCCGCTGCATCACTTGCCGTCGTCGCCCACGGTAACGAGCGCGACGCGGTTGAGGCCGGCGCGGTTGAGCTCGCCCATCACGCGCATCACGCGGCCATAATCGAGATTCTTGTCGGCGCGGAGGAAGATCTGGGGCGGTTGCCCCCCTTCGGCCTTGGCCGCGAGCTGCTGCAGCACGTCGGGCAGGATCTCCGCGGTGACCTCATCCTGGTCGACGAAGATCTTGCCGCCGGCCTCCATCGAGATCTGGATCGGCTTCTGATCCTGGTCGAGCGGCTTGGCCCGGCTGTCCGGCAAATTGACCGGCACGCCGGCGGTGAGCAGCGGCGCCGTCACCATGAAGATGATGAGCAGCACCAGCATCACGTCGACCAGCGGCGTGACGTTGATCTCCGCCATTGGCGCGCGCCGGCCGCGGCCGCGCTGGGAGGGAAGCTGCATCGCCATCTACAGCTTCTTTCCGTCCGTCTCGAGCTGACGGCTGAGGGTGGCGTGGAAGCCATCGGCGAAGCGGTTGAGCCGCGCCTCGATCCGATTGATGCCGTGGCTGAAGCGGTTGTACGCGATCACCGCGGGGATCGCCGCGAACAGGCCGATCGCGGTGGCGAACAGCGCCTCGGCGATGCCCGGCGCGACCACCGCGAGCGACGTGTTCTGCGCCGAGGCGATGCCGGTGAAGCTGCGCATGATGCCCCAGACCGTGCCGAACAGGCCGACGAACGGCGCGACCGCGCCGACCGTCGCCAGGATGTTCAGCCGGTCCGACAGCTTGTCGATCTCGCCCGCGACCATCGACCCCATCGCTGTCGCAAGCCGTTCGCGCGTGCCCTCGCGATCGATCGCGCCGCTCGCGGTCGATCGGCGCCATTCCTTCACGCCCGCCGAGAACACCCGGGCGATCGGCAGGTCGTTGTCACCCTCGATGCGGTAAAAGGCGTCGACATCCTCGGACTTCCAGAAATCGCGCTCGAACCGGTCGATCTTGCGCCGCGTCTTGCCGATACGCAGCCAGAAGCTGACGATGATCGCCCAGGTCCAGATGCTCGCCAGCAACAGGCCGCCCATCACGATCTTCACCACCCAATCGGCCTGAAGGAAAAGCGCGACCGGCGACATCGTCGCGGCATCGGTATTGAAGAACAATTCGGTCACGCTTTGTCGTCCCCTTGGCTTGCGAGGCGCCGGAACGCCTCGATCCATTCGCCGGGCTGCCGCTTCGGCTTGCCCGATGCCCCCACCAGAGCGGCGGTTACATCCGCTTCGCTTAGTATCTCAGCCCCGCGCATGACTCTCTGATGAATATCGACCGAAGCGGCACGCACCTGTGTCAATCTGGTCACCACGACGAGGGCGTCGTCGAGCCGCGCCGGGCGACGATAGCGGATGGCGAGGCTGCTGACGGCATAGGCGCCGCCACCCGCCTCATGCACGCCGCGCTGGTCGATCCCGGCGAGGCGAAGCATGTCGGAGCGGGCGCGCTCCATGTAGCGCAGGTAATTGGCGTGATAGACGACGCCAGACAGATCGGTGTCCTCGAAATAGACCCGCACCGGGAATCGGTGCTCGACCCCGTCGAAGCGGCCTTCGACCGGTTGATCCTGCAGCGGTTGCGCCATGTCTGCGTCTCCTAACGGACCCTCCGGCGCGAAGGAACCCCGTTCACCCCATGCTGGGCACCGCTTGACACAGAAGTAACCCATGGGTTACATGTAACCTGTGAGTTACAAACAGGGGTTCGAAATGTCCACTCAAACCGATCTTGCCGACCGCATCGCCTGGGGCCGCGCGCGCGCCGCGACCGTGATGGCGGTGGTGTTCGTCGCCGCGCAGGCGGGGAGCTTTCCCGACGACCTGCCGCTCAACCGCCCGCAAACCATTCACCTCGCCGCCTGGATCGTCTGGGCCGCGGCGCTGCTGATGTTCCTCGTCGTGGGCGGCGGCCTTTTCCGCGGCCAGCGCATCCGCGCCCTGCTCAACGACGAGACCACGATCGACCATCGCAAGCGCGCAATGGCGCTCGGCTTCTGGGGCGCGATCGGCACGGCGGCTTTGGTCTATGGCCTCAGCTTCTACGAGCCGATCTCGGCGCGCGAGGGCGCGCGGCTGATCATCACCTTCAGCGTGGCGCTCGCGCTGCTCCGCTTCGGCACGCTCGAACGCCGGGCGCTGAAAAGTGGCTGAGCAGCTGCTCAACTGCCTCAAGGACGAGCGTGCCCGGCTCGGGCTGACCCAGGCCGAGCTCGCCGACCGGGTCGGCGTCAGCCGCAAGACGATCAACACCGTCGAGAACGGCATCTTTATCCCCTCCACCACGCTCGCGCTCAAGCTCGCCTCGGCGCTCGGGCGCCAGGTGGAGGATATCTTCCAGCTTCCGCCACAGGATTGATCCTTATGTCCTCTTCCCAGATCGACCGCGCCGAGCGCTCGTCCCGCAGCCGGGCCGTGCTGATGGCGCTGCTGGCGACGGTGGTGGCCGTCACCGCTACCTTCGGTTTCGACAAACCCGCCAATGACGGACCCGTCCGGGGGATCGCGTGGCTGGTCGAATTGCTGCTCGCACTGCTGGTGCTGACGACCGGCGGCGGGCTGATGCTCAGCCGCCAGCTGCGCGCGCTGATGAACGACGAACTGTCGCGGCATAACCGGTCGCGTGGACTGACCACCGGCTTCTTCGCGGCGCTGCTGGTCGGAACAGCGCTCTATGTGATCAGCTGGTGGGCGCCGATCGACCTGCGTGCGGGGCTGCGGCTGGTCACCGGGCTGACCGTCGCCGCCGCAATGGCGCATTATGCCTGGCTGGAGTGGCGCTAGGCCAGCACCGGCTCTGGACGAACACGCGCTTTCTTCTAGGTTGCCGCGCATGACCAAACCCGCCCTCCGCATCCGCGGCCTTTCCAAGAGTTTCGACAAGCCGGTGATCACGGGGCTAGATCTCGAGATCGCCGCCGGCCAGCTCTACGCCCTGCTCGGCCCCAATGGCGCGGGCAAGACCACTACGCTCCGCATGGTGACCGGCCTGACCAAGCCCGATGCCGGCACCGTTCATATCCTGGGCATCGACGCGCGGGCGCATCCGCTCGAGGCCAAGGCGATCACCGCCTGGCTGCCCGACGAGCCGATGCTCTACGACAAGCTGACGCCGAGCGAATATCTCGCCTTCGTCGCCGGGCTGTGGCGGATGGACCCGCAGGTCGCGGCGGCGGAGGCCGAGCGGCTGCTTCACTGGCTGGGCCTGTGGGACGAGCGCGACACGCGCTGCGAGGGCTTTTCGCGCGGCATGAAGCAGAAGGTCGCGCTGGCGGCTGCGCTGATCCACGATCCCAAGCTGCTGATCCTCGACGAACCGCTGACCGGGCTCGACGCCGGCATGGCGCGCGCGGTGAAGGATGCGCTGCGCGCGCAGGTCGATGCCGGCAAGACGGTGATCGTGACGACGCATATCCTGGAGGTCGCCGAGCGGATGGCCGACCGGATCGGCATCATCGCCGGGGGCAAATTGCTCGCCGAGGGGACGCTGGAGGAGCTGCGCACCAGCGCCGGCACCGAGGGCATGACGCTGGAGGACACCTTCATCCGCCTGACGAGCGGCGTGTGAACATCGGGATCAAGCCAGCGCCGGGCGGCTTCGCCTGGCTGGCGCTGCACGAGATCCGGCTCGGCTGGCGCGGGCGCACGCGCAAGGGCGCCACGCGCTGGATCGGCTATGCGATGATGGCCGGCTGGTTCGCGCTGGGCTGCTTCCTTGGCTGGATCCTGCGCGACCATCCGATTCCCGACCTGCCCGGGATCATGACCGGGATACTCGCCGGCAGCATCGTAGCGTTCAGCTTCATGACCACCCAGGCGATCCTGGGAAGCCAGCGCACCTTGTACGAATCGGGCGATCTCGCCTTGCTGTTCACCGCGCCGATCGAGGGGCGGACGGTGCTGCTCGCCAAATTGCTCGGCATCGCGGGCTCGATCGTGCTGACCTATGCGGTGCTGCTGCTGACCCTGGTGCTGCCGATCGCCGTGCTTGGCCATCCGCAATTGTTCGGCGTGATCGCCCTGCTTGCCGCGCTCGCGCTGGCGGCCGCGGCGACCGGGTTGGCGATCACCCTGACGTTGGCGACGATCGCGGGGCCCCGCGCGGCGCGGACCGTCGGCCAGATCGCCGCAGCTTTGCTGGGCGGCGCGATCTTCCTGATCTCGCAACTGATGTCGCACAGCGGCAAGCGCGAATCGAGCGTGATGGTGCTGTTCGAACGCTTCAGCGAACAGGGCCTGGGCCGCACCGGGCTGACCGGCCTGCCCGGTCGCGCCGCGTTCGGCGATCCGATCGCGATCCTCATCCTGCTCGGCACGGGTGCGCTGCTGTTCGCGCTGGCCGGCGCGACGCTGCAGCGGATGTTCCTGAGCGGCTATCAGGACGGCGGCGTTCGCCTGTCGCGAGCGAAGCCGACCGGACGCGCCATCGCACGGCTGTTCCATGCCGGCCTGTTCCGCCCGGTCTTCGGCAAGGAATGGCGGTTGCTGGCGCGCGACCCGGCGCTCGCCTTCCAGATCGTGCTGCGCCTCGTCTACATGGCGCCGATCGTGTTCGTCGCTTATGGCCATGGCCAGGGCGGGCCGCCGCTCGCACCGGCACTCGCCTTTGCCAGCGTGCTGCTTGCCGGCCAGCTCGTCGGGAGCTTCACCTGGCTTACCGTTTCCGCCGAGGACGCGCCCGAGCTGCTCATGGTCGCGCCCGTCGCCAAGGGGGCGGTCGACCGAGTCAAGCTGATGGCGGCGTTCGCGATGGCGGCGCCCTTTGCCGTGATCCTGCCGATCGCGATCGCCCTGCAGACGCCGCTGGGCGCGCTCATCACCTTGGTCTTCACCGCCATTGGCGGCGGGCTGGCGGGTCTGGTCGAGCTGAAGCTCGGCAAGCCCGGGCAGCGCGCCAGGTTCAGGCGGCGATCGGGATCGGCGGTGTCGAGCATCCTGACGATCCTGATCGCCCTGGTATTTGGCGGCGCGGCGGCGCTGGCGGTGTTCTTTATCGGCTGACGATCGGCGGCGCGGTACGCTAGCCTTGGCCGCGCGAATCACCCTGCAGGAGATCCCCCATGCCCGAGCGGCCCACCAACGGCATCACCCCGTTCCTCACGATCCGCGGACGCCGCGGCCAGGAAGCGCTCGATTTCTACACGCGCGCGTTCGGCGCCGAAGTGACCGAGCGGAATCTCGCCGAGGATGGCGAGCGGCTGATGCAGGCCGGGCTGAAGATCAATGGCGGCTGGCTGATGCTGTCCGACGAGTTCCCCGAATGGCGCGGCCATGACGAGCCCGAGCCCAGGGGCGTGGGCCTGCACCTGCAGGTCGATAATGCCGATAGCTGGGCCGAGCGTGCCGTCGCGGCGGGCGCGACGATCACCATGCCGGTCGGCGACCAGTTCTGGGGCGACCGCTACGGCCAGCTCACCGATCCGTTCGGGCATCTCTGGTCGATCGGATCGCCGATCAAGGAGTGAGAGCATCAACGCCCTGACGACAGGGGATTGGCGACCACACGGACGACTTGTGGTGGTGATCACGCTCGACCGATCGCGGCGAACATGCGACCCTGTTCGCCATGATCCACAATTCAGAAATAGTCGGCTTTGTCTTTTTCGGCCTGTGCGCCGTGTTTTCCCTGTGCCTCACCCTGTGGCCCCGTTTGTGGGTGACCATTTCGATAAATAGACGAGCAGCCTCGGAGGGCCTGAAAGCTCGGCAACACAGTCTCCGGATAGTCACGGGCCTGGGAACGATCGGTTGCATCTGGATGGCTTTGGGTTCGCTATTTCAGGGGTAGGGGCCGCTTGCCTTGCCCCTAGAGCCCCTCGATATCGCTCGAAATATGACCGCCCTCGTCCAGGCTAGTGCACCGTCTCGCCGCGGGCGCACATGCCGGTGAATTTCGCGATCCGCGCCGCGCGCGTCTCGGGCTTCTTCGCGTCATGGACGCGGTAGAGGATCGCATAGCGGTTCGCCCCGGTGAGCGTGTCGAAAAAGGTGCGTGCGCCGGGCTCAGCATCGAGCGCCGCGGCCAGATCGTCGGGCAGCGCGGCGCTGCCCTGCGGGGCATAGGCAGCATCCCAGCGGCCATCGGCTTTCGCCGCATCGATCTCGGCCTGGCCCGCCGGCGCCACCCGCCCGGCCGCGGTCAGCTCGCCGGCGCGGATGCGGTTATTCTCGGACCATTTGCTGCGCGCCTTGCGCGGGGTGAAGCGGATCAGCCACCAATGCTCGTCATAGGGGTTGAGCTGGCCGTCGATCCAGCCATGGCAGAGCGCGCCATCGATTGCCTCGGCCTTCGACACGGAGGCCGCGCCGGCGCTCGCCTTGGCCAGCTTGAGCCACACCCCTGTCGACGTGCGGGGCTGCGCGGCGAGCCACGCCTCCCACGCCTTTGCGTCGGCGAAAGCGAGGATCGGCAAGCCGGCGCGTTCCTCCACGATCAGGCCGCCCGTTTCTCCAGCGCGTGCGCGGCTTCCGCCATCAGCAACGCGATGATCTCGGCGACGGGCTCTTCCTTCGTCACCATGCCGACCGACTGGCCGGCCATCAGGCTGCCATGCTCGACATCGCCATCGATCACCGCGCGGCGCAGCGCGCCGGCCCAATAATGCTCGATCTGGAGCTGCGCCTCCATCATCTCGACCTTGCCCTCATCGAGCAATTGCGCGACCTCGCGCTGCTTGGCGGTGAACAGCTCGCCGCCGGCGTTCTTGAGTGCGCGTACGGGGATGACCGGCAGGCGCGGATCGATCTGGACGCTCGCGATCGCATCGCGGGCCGAGGCCCGGAGGAACGCCTTTTTGAAATTGGGATGGGCGATCGATTCGGTCGCGCAGACGAAGCGCGTGCCGAGCTGGACGCCGGCCGCACCCATGTCGAGATAGGCGGCGATTGCCTCACCGCGGCCGATGCCGCCGGCGACGAACACCGGGACCTGATCGGCCACTTCGGGCAGGATTTCCTGCGCCAGCACGCTGGTCGAGACCGGGCCGATATGGCCGCCGGCCTCCATGCCCTCGACGACGAGCGCGTCGACCCCGGAGCGGATCAGCTTCTTGGCGAGCGAGAGCGCGGGGGCGAAGCAGATCAGCTTTGCGCCATTGGCTTTGATCGCGTCGATCGAGCCCGTCGGCGGCAGGCCGCCGGCGAGCACGACATGGCCGACCTCATGCTTGTTGCAGACCTCGATCAGGTCGAACAGCATCGGGTGCATGGTGATGAGGTTGACGCCGAACGGCTTGTCGGTGAGCGCCTTGGTGCCGGCGATCTCCGCATCGAGCAGCTCGGGGGTCATCGCGCCGCACGCGATCAGGCCGAAGCCGCCGGCGTTGGACATGGCAGACACCAGGTGCCGCTCCGACACCCAGGACATGGCGCCGCACAGGATCGCGACCTCGGAGCCCAGGAACTCGGCGCCCCGTGCCATGCGGCGGGCGAGGCGTTCGGTGCCGATGCTCACGCCGCGTCCTCCGCGTCGAGCCCGTAAGCCGTGTGCAGCACGCGCACCGCGAGCTCGGTATAATCCTCCTCGATCAGTACCGAGACCTTGATCTCCGAGGTGGTGATCGCCTGGATGTTGATGCCGCGCTCGCCAAGCGTCTTGAACATCGTCGCGGCGACGCCGGCATGGCTGCGCATGCCGACGCCCACGACCGAGATCTTCGAGACCCGGGTGTCATGGACCAGATCGACATAGCCGATATCGGTCCTGGCATTGCCAAGCACCTCGAGCGAGCGGGCGAGATCGGATGACGGCACGGTGAAGGTCACGTCGGTCGAGCCGGTCGAATGCGCGACGTTCTGCACGATCATGTCGACGTTGATATTGGCATCGGCCAGCGGCACGAAGATCGCCGCGACCGAGCCGGGCCGATCGGGCACCGCGGTCAGCGTGATCTTCGCCTCGTTCTTGTCGTGCGCGATGCCGGTGATGAGCTGACGTTCCATCGTTCCCAATTCCTCTTCGCTCACGATCAAAGTGCCCGATTCGACCTCGTCGGTGTCGAGGAAGGACGAAAGCACCTGGACGCGAACATGTTCTTTCATCGCCAGCCCCACCGAGCGCGTCTGGAGCACTTTCGCCCCCACGCTCGCCAGTTCCAGCATTTCCTCATAGGTAACGCGCTTCAGCTTCCGCGCGCGGGGCACGATGCGCGGATCGGTCGTGTAGACGCCATCGACGTCCGTATAGATGTCGCAGCGATCCGCCTTCATCGCCGCCGCCATCGCGACCGCCGACGTGTCTGAGCCCCCCCGCCCCAGCGTCGTCACGCGCTCGTCGGC
This sequence comes from Sphingomonas bacterium, assembly GCF_028293085.1. Classification (GTDB taxonomy): domain Bacteria; phylum Pseudomonadota; class Alphaproteobacteria; order Sphingomonadales; family Sphingomonadaceae; genus Sphingomonas. The sequence continues at coordinate 552 of NZ_JAQGLC010000287.1, read as the reverse complement.
GGCGACGCCCTGGAACCCCGGGATCACCGCGACTTCGCCTGTCGCGAGCGACGCGTTCAGCGTTGTCGTGTCGATATCGGCGATGCGCGCGGAGCCATGGCCGTCCGAGGTGCGGATCGGCAATTGCCAGCCGAGCCAGCTACGCGCCGGAACGCCGATCGCCTGCAGCGCGATCGCGAGCAATCCGCTGGTGATCTGCTCCCCGGCCGAGACCACCACGTCATATTCGTGCGGATCGTAGAGCGAGGAGGCCTCGCGGCAGAAATTGACCAGCCGGTCCGTCTCCCCGGCCATCGCCGAGACGACCACCGCCACCTCGTTGCCCGCCTCTACCTCGCGTTTCACGCGCGCGGCCACGCTCCGGATCCGCTCGCTTCCGGCCATCGACGTGCCGCCGAACTTCATCACGATACGAGCCATAAGAGTCGCGGAAATCCTTGGGGTGGCGGGGGCGTCCTGATAGGAAGGCCACATGGTGATGGCAAGCGACCCCGTAACAATCCCCCGCTCGACGATCGACACGGCGGAGGCCGAGCATTTCGGCAAGCTCGC
>NZ_JAQGLC010000214.1 GCF_028293085.1 Sphingomonas bacterium | reverse complement strand
TCAGCTATCGCCAGCGCTACCTCACCGGGATCGCCCGCGTGCCGGTGGTCGATCTCGTCGCGCTCGATCCCGGCAATCCGCGCGCGCTCGCCTTCCAGATCGAGCGGATCTGCGAGCATATGCGCGCACTGCCGGTGCTCGGCGACGATGGCATGGACGAGCCGCAACAGGCCCAGGCCGCGGTGCTCGTCTCGATCGTCTCGACCGCGACCGCGGCGACGCTCGACGAGAATGTGCTCGGCGATCTCGAACGCCGCTTGTTCACTTTGTCGGACGCGGTTGCGCGGCGCTACTTCCTGCAGGGTGCGGAGCCGCTCCGGGCCGGCGGGCTGACGCTGGCGTGATCTACGATATCCGTCACGTCACGCGCTTCGATTACGGCGCGTCGGTCAAGTTCGCGCGGTGTAATTTGCGGCTGAAGCCGATCCACTGGTCGGGCCAGGAGCTGCGCGATTACCGGCTGACGATCAGCCCGTCCGGCCGCACCGCCCCCGCCCGTGCCGAGGCGGGGCTGGCCAATGTGGTGCGGCTGGTGGTCGAGGAGCCGGTGCGCCACCTCGTCATCGAAAGCGTCTCGCGCATTCTGGTCGACCGGCCGGTACCGATGCCTTCGGACAATGACCCGACGCTCGCCCAGATCGCCATCGCAGCGCGCGCGAGCCGCGACGCCTCGCCCGCCGGGCCGGCCAATTATCTCTTCCCCTCGCCGCTGATCCCGCTCGACCGCGACATCGCGGACTGGTGCGCGCAGGACCTCGATCCCGATCGCCCGGCCCTCGACGCGGCCATATCGCTTGCCCGGCGCATCCAGAACGACTTCGATTTCGATCCCGAGGCGACCCTGGTCGATACCGTGCCGCACGAGGCGTTCGTGAAGCGCGGCGGCGTCTGCCAGGATTTCGCACAGATCATGATCACCGGCCTGCGCGCCGCGGGCCTGCCCGCCGCCTACGCCTCGGGCTATATCCGCACCATTCCGCCCCCCGGTCAGCCGCGGCTGGTTGGTGCCGACGCGACTCATGCCTGGGTGCTTCTATGGTGCGGGCCCGATCTCGGCTGGGTCGGGGTCGATCCGACCAACGGTATCTGGATGGCCGGCGACCACATCATCATGGCGATCGGCCGCGATTATGGCGAGATCGCGCCGATCGATGGCGTGGTGCTCGGATCGGGCGCGCAGAAGATGGATGTGTCGGTCGACGTCGCCCCGGTGCTGGAGATCGTGGCCTGACAAAAGGGTTCAGGGTTTGCGCTTCCCCTCCCGATCCCCCAAATAGGCTCGAGAGCAGAAACTGGGGACTATAGTGGCCGATCCATATGCAACGCTGGGCGTAGCGCGCACCGCCAGCGAGGCCGACATCAAGAAAGCCTATCGGAAGCTCGCGAAAGAGCTGCATCCCGATCGCAACAAGGACAATCCCAAGGCGACCGAGAAGTTCAGCCAGGCTACCAACGCCTATGATCTGCTGACCGACAAGGACAAGCGCGCGCGCTTCGATCGCGGCGAGATCGACGGCGACGGCAACCCCGCCTCGCCCTTCGGTTTCGGCGGCGGCGGGCAGGGCGGCTTCCGCCCGGGCCCCGGCGGTCAGCCGTTCGAGGCCGACGGACCCGATCTCAGCGACATCTTCGAAGGCATGTTCTCGGGCGGCGGGCGCGGCGGCGGCTTCGCCAGCGGCTTTGGCGGGTTCGGGCGCAAGCCCCAGCCCAAGGGCGCGAACGTCGCCTACAAGCTCAACGTCTCCTTCACCGACGCGGCGACGCTCAGCCCGCAACGCATCACGCTGGCCGACGGCAAGACGATCGACCTGAAGCTCCCGGCGGGCCTGGAAAGCGGCGCGCAGATGCGCCTTGCCGGCAAGGGCCAGCCCGGGCCGGGCGGGGCCGGCGATGGCATCGTGACGATCAACGTCCAGCCCCACCGCTTCTTCACCCGCGTCGGCGACGATGTGCGGCTCGATCTGCCGATCAGCCTGTCGGAAGCCGTGCTCGGCGCCTCGGTGCGCGTGCCGACGGTCGAGGGCGCAGTGATGCTGACCGTCCCGGCTGGATCGACGTCGGGCAAGACGCTCCGCCTGCGCGGCCGCGGCTTCCACAAGAAGGACGGCAGCCGCGGCGACCAGCTGGTGACCCTGATGGTCGACCTTCCCGTCGGCGATGACGCCCTGGTCGAATTCGTCCGCGGCTGGAAGGACAAGGACAAGAGCAACCCGCGCGGCAATATGGGCGTTTAACCGCCCGTGCAGGAAGTATCCCCCCAATCGCCCGAGGAGCGCAGCAAGCAACCGGGCGAGGAGCGGACGAAACTAAGCCGGCGCATGGCGTTCATCGCCCCGGGCAGCTATGCCCGCGAGGTGCTTAAGCGCGTGGCGGTCGGCGTCTATAGCGACGGTTTCGTCCATGCCGGCAACCTGGCTTACCTGTCGCTCGTCACCCTGTTTCCCTTCTTCATCGTCGCCGCCGCGGTCGCGCGGCTGTTCGGGCAGACCGGTGAGGGGCTTCACGCCGTCGAGGCGTTCCTGCGCACCGTGCCGCCGGGCGTCGCCAAGGTGCTGCAGACGCCGATCACCGACGTGCTGACGGCGCGCTCCGGCTCCCTGCTCTGGTTCGGCGCGATCGTCGGGTTGTGGACGACGGCGAGCTTCATCGAGACGATTCGCGATATCCTGCGCCGCGCGTACGGCGTGAAATCGGTGCGGCCCTTCTGGCACTACCGGCTCTGGTCGATCGGGCTGATCCTGACCGCGATGATCATGATCCTGATCGCGTTCAGCTTCCAGATCATGCTGCTCGCGGTCGAGCAGTTCATCCTGCGCGTCCTGCCCTTCGCGGCGAGCGCGGCGACGATCGTATCGGTCAGCCGCATCGCGCCCGCGCTCGCGCTGTTCGCCGCGCTCTACATGGTGTTCTATTCGCTCACCCCGCGCAAATATCGCGAGAGCAAATGCCCGAAATGGCCCGGGGCCGCCTTCACCGCCGGCTGGTGGTTGCTGGTGACGGCGTTGTTGCCGCTGATCCTCGGCAGGCTCGGCAATTACGACCTGACCTATGGCAGCATGGCCGGCGTGATGATCGCCCTGATCTTCTTCTTCTTCGTCGGGCTCGGGCTGGTCGTTGGTGCTGAATTGAACGCGGCACTGGCGGAAGCCGATGATGAGGGAGTAGAGGACCTCGGCGGCAGCAACAAACAGGAGGCGGCAGCAGCGTGACGGGATTGATGCAGGGCAAGCGCGGATTGATCATGGGCCTGGCCAATGATCGGTCGCTCGCCTGGGGAATCGCCAAGAAGCTCAGCGAAGCAGGTGCTGAACTCGCCTTCTCCTATCAGGGCGAAGCGCTCGAAAAGCGTGTAAGGCCGCTCGCCGAGCAGCTCGGCTCGACGCTGCTGATCGATTGCGACGTTTCCGACATGACGGCGCTCGACAAGGCGTTCGAGGATCTGGCGAAGGAATGGCCGACGATCGACTTCGTCGTCCACGCGATCGGCTTTTCCGACAAGAACGAGCTGCGTGGCCGCTTCATGGACACCAGCCTCGACAATTTCCTGACGACGATGAACATCTCGGTCTACAGCTTCGTCGCGGTGGCGCAGCGCGCGGCGGCGATGATGCCGAACGGCGGCTCGCTGCTGACGCTCAGCTATTACGGCGCCGAGAAGGTGATCCCGCATTACAACGTCATGGGCGTGGCCAAGGCCGCGCTGGAGACGAGCGTGCAATATCTCGCGGTCGATCTCGGTCGCGACAATATCCGCGTCAACGCAATCTCGGCCGGGCCGATCAAGACGCTCGCTGCCTCGGGCATCGGCGATTTCCGCCTGATCCTGAAGTGGAACGAACTGAACTCGCCGCTCAAGCGCAACGTGACGATCGAGGATGTCGGCGGCGCCGGGCTCTATCTGCTCAGCGATCTCGCCAGCGGCGTGACCGGCGAGACTCACCATGTCGACGCCGGCTATCACGTGATCGGCATGAAGGCCGAGGACGCGCCGGATATCGCTTTGGTCTAAAAACCCTCTCCCTGAAGGGGAGAGGGAGGGGCCCAAGCGAAGCTTGGGAGGGTGAGGGGATGAAACGGCCACCCGGCAAAGAGGCTTTGGAACGCCAACGACGCTTGCGGCGCGAACGGACCGAGCCTGAGAAGCGGCTTTGGAGTCACCTTCGCGGGCGGCAAGTCGCCGATTTGAAATTCCGGCAGCAGGTCTGGCTTGGTCCCTATATTGTTGATTTCTTCTGCGCTGAGGCTCGGTTGGTTATCGAGTTGGATGGTGAAACCCATGTCGAGCCTGGAGCGGAGGCATATGACGAACGCCGTACGGCCTTCATCGAGGCCGAAGGCTATCGGGTAAGGCGGTTCTGGAACAATGACGTGATGCAAAACACCGAAGGTGTCGTGGCGATGATCGAGGAAGCGGCGCGAGAATCAGCCCCTCACCCTCCCACCGCTTCGCGGCGGGTCCCTCCCTCTCCCCTTCAGGGAGAGGGGTGTTGAGCTTCAACAGTTTCGGCCATGTCTTCCGGTTCACGACCTGGGGCGAATCGCACGGGCCCGCGATCGGGGCGGTCGTCGACGGCTGCCCGCCGGGGCTCGCCATCTCCGAGGCCGACATCCAGCCCTTTCTCGACAAGCGCCGCCCGGGCACCTCGCGCTTCACCACGCAGCGGCAGGAGCCGGACCAGGTCCGCATTCTCTCCGGCGTGTTCGAGGGGCGGACGACCGGTACGCCGATCAGCCTGATGATCGAGAATGTCGACCAGCGCTCGAAGGACTATTCGGAGGTCGCTGTGGCCTATCGCCCCGGCCATGCCGATTACGCCTATGACGCCAAATACGGCTTTCGCGACTATCGCGGCGGCGGGCGCTCCTCGGCGCGCGAGACGGCGTCGCGCGTCGCGGCGGGCGCGGTCGCGCGGCTTGTGATCCCCGAGGTTCGCATCCGCGCCTGGGTCGAGGCGATCGGCGGCGATTGCGTAGATCCGGCCAATTTCGATCCCGACCAGATCGACGCCAACCCCTTTTTCTGCCCCGATGCGGCGGCTGCCGCGCGCTGGGAGGCGTTGATCGACGGTGCGCGCAAGGCGGGGTCATCGCTTGGCGCGGTGATCGCCTGCGAAGCGACCGGCGTGCCCGCCGGCTGGGGCGCGCCGCTCTACGCCAAGCTGGATGCCGAGCTTGCCTCGGCATGCATGAGCATCAATGCGGTGAAAGGCGTCGAGATCGGCGACGGCTTCGACGCGGCGCGGCTGCGCGGCGAGGAGAATGCCGATGCGATGCGCCCCGGCGCGGACGGTCCGGAATTCCTCGCCAACCACGCCGGCGGCATCGCGGGCGGCATCGCGACCGGCCAGCCGATCCGCGTCCGCGTCGCGTTCAAGCCGACCAGCTCGATCCTGACCCCGGTCGAGACGATCACCCGCAGCGGCGAGGCGACCGAGATCATGACCAAAGGCCGCCACGATCCCTGCGTCGGCATCCGCGGCGCACCAGTGGTCGAGGCGATGGTCGCGCTCGTCCTGGCCGACCAGAAATTGCTCCACCGCGCGCAGTGCGGGGGAGCAGGGTAAGCGGGTCCGACAGTCGAACCCGGCCCGCATTACGGAACACCGGCTTTCCCGCTTCGTTTTTACTCTTCAAACTGTGGAGAGTGTGATGCGTATCCTGTTTTCAATCGCGACTGCGGCCCTGCTGATCCCGGCGGCGGCCTCGGCACAGCTGGTCGGCGGCAATGGCGGGCTCGGCGGCAACATCGGTACCCCGCTCGGCTCGGCCGGCGGCATGGTCAATGGAACGGTGAGCGGCACCGTCCGGACCGACACGATCGACCGGGCGACGACGACGGCCGATCAGACGGCGAGCGCGGCGCAACGCGCCGAGCAGCGGGCGGCCGCCAAGGCGCGCAGGGAAGAACGCCGCGCCCGGCGCACCGCCGACAGCGCGGTTGCGACTGCCGGCTCGACCGCGTCGAGCACCAATATGGGGGCCGGCACCAATGCCGGCCTGAGCGCCAGCGCCAATCGCAACGGCGCCTCGGCGGGTGGCTCGACCGCGACATCCGGCGGCGTCGCGGCAGGCGGCACATCGGCCAATGGCTCGGTAAGCGGCTCCGCCGGCGGCAGCGTCACCAGGCCGTAAACGCGGGCGGAGGGGAAACCCCTCCGCGCGCCCTCAATCCGCGAACGGATCCCGGACCAGGATCGTGTCCTCGCGCTCCGGGCTGGTCGAAACCAGGGCGACAGGGCAGCGGATCAACTCCTCGATCCGCCGGATATATTTGATCGCCTGGGCGGGCAGGTCGGCCCAGCTCCGCGCGCCCGCGGTCGATTCGTGCCAGCCCGGCATGGTCTCATAGACCGGCTCGACCGCAGCCTGGTCGGCGGCGTGCGACGGGAAGTAATCCAGCGTCTCGCCGCGCAGGCGATAGCCGGTACAGATCTTTACCTCGTCGAACCCGTCGAGCACGTCGATCTTGGTCAGCGCGATGCCGGTGATCCCGCCGACCGCCGCCGATTGCCGCACCAGTACCGAGTCGAACCAGCCGCAGCGGCGCTTGCGCCCCGTGACGGTGCCGAATTCATGCCCGCGCTCGCCCAGCCGTTCGCCGGTTTCATTTTCCAGCTCGGTCGGGAAGGGCCCGGATCCGACCCGCGTCGTATAGGCCTTGGCGATGCCCAGCACGAAGCCGACCGCGCTCGGGCCGAGGCCGGAGCCGCCCGCCGCCGTGCCCGCGATCGTGTTCGACGAGGTGACGAACGGAGAGGTGCCGTGATCGACAACGAGCAGCACGCCCTGCGCGCCCGCGAACAGGATGCGCCGGCCGCGCGCCCGCGCCTCGTTGAGGTTGCGCCATACGGGCTTGGCGAAGGACAGCACGAAACCGGCGATCGCGCGCAGTTCCTCGATCAGCGCGGCGCGGTCGATCGGCGGCTCGCCGAAGCCGGCGCGCAACGCATCGTGATGGGCGGTCAACCGGTCGAGCTGCGAATCGAGCGCGTCGAGATGGGCGAGATCGCAGACGCGGATCGCCCGCCGGCCGACCTTGTCCTCATAGGCTGGGCCGATGCCGCGCCGCGTCGTGCCGATCTTGCCCGCGCCGCTCGCGTCCTCGCGCAGCGAATCGAGATCGCGGTGGAAGGGCAGGATCAGCGCGCAATTGTCCGCGATCATCAGCGTCTCGGGGGTGATCGTCACGCCCTGGCCGCGCAGCTTTTCGACCTCGGCCTGCAGCGCCCAGGGATCAAGCACGACGCCATTGCCGATCACCGAGGGCGTGCCCCGCACGATGCCCGATGGCAGCAGCGAGAGTTTGTAGACCTTGTCGCCGACGACGAGCGTATGGCCGGCATTATGCCCGCCCTGGAAACGCACCACGACATCGGCGCGCTCGGCGAGCCAGTCGACGATCTTGCCCTTGCCCTCATCGCCCCATTGGGCGCCGATCACTGCGACATTTGCCAAATTCTAGTTCCTAAAGATCGGGACGGTGCCGCGCCTAGAACGCCCGCGCCGTGCCTTCCAGCAATATATGGGTGCAGAGCTGCGCCTCGGGCGTATCGCCCGCCTCGAGCGCGACGACGGTGACCCAGCCCTGGGTGCGCATCGCCGCCGGGATGGCGGGGTCTGTGCCCAGCGGCACGAACAGACGACGGCGATCGACATCGGCGAGCCCCGCCGCGACGATCGCGTCGGCATAGAGCGAGAAGCCCATCGCGGCTTCCTCCGCGCCATTCTCATGGACGATGGTATAGCTGCCGCCGCGCCCGATCTCGCCGCGCACGCCGTCGGCGAAGATCGAGAAGCCGAGCCAGGTCTGATATTCGAAGCCGTGCCGCTCGGTCGGGTCGAGAGTGAGCGCCGTGCGGCCCTTCAGGCCAGCGGCGATCTGCCACAGCCCGTCGAGCCGCGATCTGAGCGCCCCGCCGACATCGAAAGCGCAGAGCCGGTCATGCGCCGGCTCGAACGGCCCGGCGGCTTCGATCAGCGGGAGATAGGCGGGCGCGATCTCGGCGACGCCGCCCGCGTCCTTGGCGTCGAGCCGGTCGCTCAACTCTTCGATCAGCGCCGGATCGACCGGCAGCGGCCCGGCGGCGAGTATCGCGACGAGATCGGGCAAGGTGAAATCGATCGAGATGCCGCGCACGCCGGCGGCTTCCAGTGCCTCGACCGCGACGCCGACGATTTCCTTGGCCGCGGCGACGGTATCGAGCCCGATCAGCTCGCACCCGATCTGGCGCAGCTCGCGCTCGGGGCTGAGCTGCGAGGCGCGGAGCTTGAGCACGGGGCCGGCATAGGACAGCCGCACCGGGCGAGGGTGATGCCCCATCCGCGTCGCGGCGATCCGGCCGATCTGCGCCGTCATGTCGGGCCGGATCGCGAGCGTGGCCTGCGAGACCGGATCGACGAAGCGCACCGCATCCTGCGTCCGCGCCGCTTTCAGCCGCCCGGCAAGCCCTTCCTCGAACTCCGCGAGAGCGGGATCGGCGCGCTCATAGCCATGCGCGTGCGCGGCGCCCAGCACCGCGGCCTCCAGGCGCGCGGCGGCATCGGCGAACGGCGGGAGCCGGTCGCGAAAACCTTCGGGGAGCAGGGCATGAGTCATAAGCGGAGAAATATGTCCAAAACGCCCGTTCGAGCTGAGCCTGTCGAAGCCCTGTACTTCCTTCCGCGCGAAGAAAGAAACGGTGCTTCGACAGGCCAAGCCGAACGGTTTTTAGAAGCTGAGCCCCATCACCGTCTTCACGCCGGCCAGTGCCCGCACCTTGGCGATCAGCTCCTGCGTCACCGGTTCGTCGACCGACAGCAGCAGCACCGCCTCGCCGCCCGCCGAACGCCGCCCGAGATGGAAGGTGCCGATATTCACGCGCTCCTCGCCGAGCAGCGAGCCGAGCCGGCCGATGAAACCGGGCGCGTCTTCGTTGACGACATAGAGCATGTGCCCGACCAGATCGGCCTCGACCTTGATCCCGAACAGCTCGACCAGGCGCGGTGCGGCATCGCCGAACAGCGTGCCCGCAACCGAGCGGTCGCCGGCATCGGTCTTCACCGTCACGCGCAGCAGCGTGTGATAATCGCCCTCGCGGTCATGCCGCACCTCGCGGACGTCGATGCCGCGCTCCTTGGCGAGATAGGGCGCGTTGACCATGTTCACCGTGTCGGTGTGGACGCGCATCAGCCCGGCAAGCACCGCGCTGGTGATCGGCTTCTGGTTGAGCGAGGCGGCCGCGCCCTCGACCTCGATCGCGATGCCGGAGAGCGCGCCATGCGCCAACTGGCCGATCAGCGAGCCGAGCTTCTCGGCCAGCGCCATGTACGGCTTTAGCTTCGGCGCTTCCTCGGCCGACAGGCTCGGCACATTGAGCGCGTTGGTGACGCCGCCCGAGACGAGATAGTCGGCCATCTGCTCGGCGACCTGGATCGCGACATTCACCTGTGCTTCCGAGGTGGACGCGCCGAGATGCGGCGTGGAGACGAAGTTGGGCGTCCCGAACAAGGGCGAGTCGGTTGCCGGCTCGGTCACGAACACGTCGAGTGCCGCTCCCGCGATATGACCCGAATCGAGCCCCGCCTTCAGCGCTGCCTCGTCGATCAACCCGCCGCGCGCGCAGTTGATGATGCGCACGCCCTTCCTGGTCTTGGCCAGATTCTCGGCGGAGAGGATGTTGCGGGTCTGGTCGGTCAGCGGCGTGTGCAGCGTGATGAAATCGGCACGAGCGAGCAGATCGTCCAGCGTCACCTTCTCCACGCCCATCTCGATCGCGCGCTCCGGGGTGAGGAACGGATCGAACGCGACCACCTTCATCTTCAGCCCGCGTGCGCGGTCGGCGACGATCGAGCCGATATTGCCGGCACCGATCAGGCCGAGCGTCTTCGAGGTCAGCTCGACGCCCATGAAGCGGTTCTTCTCCCACTTGCCGGCCTGGGTCGAGGCATCGGCCTCGGGCAGCTGGCGGGCGAGCGCGAACATCAGCGCGATGGCATGCTCGGCGGTGGTGATCGAATTGCCGAACGGCGTGTTCATCACGACCACGCCCTGCGCGGACGCCGCCGGGATATCGACATTGTCGACGCCGATCCCGGCGCGGCCGATCACCTTCAGGTTCGTGGCGTGCGCAAGGATGTCCCTGGTCACCTTGGTCGAGCTGCGGATGGCAAGGCCGTCATAATTGCCGATGATCGCCTTCAGCTCGTCGACGGTCTTGCCGGTGATCTCGTCGACTTCCACGCCGCGTTCGCGGAAGATCTGGGCGGCCTTGGGATCCATTTTGTCGGAAATGAGGACTTTGGGCATTGGGATTTCCTTCGTCACCCCGGCGCAGGCCGGGGTCGCTGGGTTATCGAGGGTGCGCTCCGACAAGGAGCGGCCCCGGCCTCCGCCGGGGCGACGCAATCAGGCGGGGACGGTGACCGAGGCGTAGGCCCAGTCGAGCCAGGGGCCGAGCGCCGCCACATCCGCGGTGTCGACGGTCGCGCCGCACCAGATGCGCAGGCCCGCCGGAGCATCGCGGTAACCCGCAATGTCATAGGCGGCATGCTCGGCTTCGAGCAGCCCGGCGAGCTTCTTGATCAGCGCTTCGTCGGCACCCTCGACCGTCAGGCACACGCTCGTCCTGGAGCGCGAGGCCGGATCGGCGGCGAGATGGCCGAGCCACGACCGCTCAGCCACGATCTTGTCGAGCGCGGCGGCATTGGCGTCGCTGCGGGCGATCAGGCCCTGGGCGCCACCGACCGACTTCGCCCATTCGAGCGCGAAGATCGCGTCCTCGACCGCCAGCATCGACGGCGTGTTGATCGTCTCGCCCTTGAACACGCCTTCGGTCAGCTTGCCCTTGGAGACGAGCCTGAACACCTTGGGCAGCGGCCATTTCGGCGTATAGCTTTCCAGCCGTTCGACCGCGCGCGGGCCCAGGATCAAAACGCCGTGGCCGCCTTCGCCGCCCAGCACCTTCTGCCACGAGAAGGTCGCGACATCGATCTTGTCCCAGGGAATGTCGTAAGCGAACACCGCGCTGGTCGCGTCGGCGAAGCTCAGGCCCTCGCGGTCGTCCGGGATCCAGTCGCCGTTCGGCACGCGCACGCCCGAAGTGGTGCCGTTCCAGGTGAACAGCACGTCGTTCGACCAGTCGACCTGGCCGAGATCGGGCAGCGCGCCATAATCGGCGCGGATCACGGTCGGCTCGAGCCCGAGCTGCTTCACGGCGTCAGTCACCCAGCCTTCGCCGAAGCTCTCCCAGGCCAGCGCGGTGACGGGCTTTGCGCCCAGCATCGTCCACATCGCCATCTCGAACGCGCCGGTGTCGGAACCGGGGACGATGCCGATGCGATGGGTGTCGGGGAGCCGGAGCAGGTCGCGCATCAGGTCGATGGCATATTGCAGCCTGACCTTGCCGATCTTCGACCGGTGCGAGCGGCCGAGAACTTCGGTGGCGAGTTTCGCCGCATCCCAGCCCGGAGGCTTGG
>NZ_JAQGLC010000017.1 GCF_028293085.1 Sphingomonas bacterium | reverse complement strand
CGCGACGGCACGTCATTTCCCGAAAGCTGTGGTGAGGGATGCGATATAGGGAGCGTGTTGGAAACTGTCAATTCGGCCCGTCGCATTCGCTTCGTCGGTGCTCACGAACGGTTCGGCTCGATTCTGGTGTTCGCGCGGGTCCGATTGCGGGTTCCCTTCATTGAGTCTGCGTCATGAAAAACCACCCCGCAAACCGCCGCGCGTTCGCCGCGCTCATCCCCGCAACCCTGTTGCTGGCCATGCCCGCCTTTGCGCAGGAGGTGCAACCCGCCCCGGCGCCACCGGTGGAGGCGGTCGCGCCGCCGCCGGTCGTGCCGACCATAGCGCCGCCGGCTGCCACGGTCGCGCCTCCGCCCGCCGAGGCAGTCACGCCGGCACCCGAGGCCGTAGCGCCTGCGCCGGTGCGCACGACTCGTACAGTTCGAACCGCACAGCGTGTCGTTCGCTCGACCGCCCCTGCGCGTGCGGCGCCTGTTCGTGCAGCACCGGCTCCCGTGGCCGTCGCACCGGCGCCCGCCCCCGTCGAGGTGGCACCGGCACCGGTCGCTCAACCGCCGGTTGAAGCCGCCGCGCCTGCGCCCGTTGCGCCCGCCGCGACGACTCAGAGCACTACCACGACGCAGAGCGCCGCGACCTGGCCGTGGATGCTCGGCGGTGCGCTGATCCTGCTCGGCGCGATCGCTTTCTTCGTGCTGCGTCGCCGCCGCGTCGAGGATGAGGATTATTATGAGGAGCCTTATGTCGAGGCAGCCGCGGTCGAAGCCGCGCCGATCCGCAACGAGCCGGCGCCCTTCGCGCCTGCCGCCGAGCCGGCATTCCTGAATGCCGCGCCGATTGCAGTCGCGCCGGTTGCCGTCATCAATGACGGCCCCGCACCGCTCGCCGCCGAGGAAGCCGAACTGGCCGAGCCGGAGGCAGAAGATGTCGCCGCGTTGACCGAAGGGACGGCGCCGGTCGCCGATCGCCCGTGGCTTGAGTTCGCGCTGCGTCCTGTGCGCGCGGGCACCAATGTCGATGAAGCCCTTGTCGAGATCGAGCTGACCGTGGGCAATTCGGGATCGGTCGCGGCGAAGGATGTCCGTATCTCGACCTTCATGTTCGCGTCGGAGCCCGCCAACGCCGCCGATATGGAGCAGATGCTGGTCGATCGCGGCAATGATGGTGTGGAGCCGGTTACGATCGAGCCGGGCGAAGGTACCCGCGTCGATGCGACCTTGGCCTTGTCCAAGGCCGATCTGATCGAGACGACCAACGGGTCGATCCGTCCGATCGTCGTCGCCGAGGCGCGCTATCCGTTGCCCGACGGCACCGAGGGCCGCACCTCCGCTTCGTTCACCATCGGCGTGAGCGAAGAGGGCGGGCCGGTGATGGCGCCGATCCAGCTCAACGAGCGCGCGATGCATGATGATGTCGAGGCCAGGCTGTACGGCGTGCCCGAGCACGCCTGAGTCTAGCGCCTGATCCGCAATGCAAGCCGGGCCTGTCCTCCGACCGCGGAAGGCAGGCCCGGTCGTGTCTGGCGCGCGTCCTGTCGCACGGACACAAGCTGTCGTATCGCGTTCAGAAATGCCGCGCTAAGGCGGCAGGGTGGGGACCATGACGAAATTCGCCGCTCGCCGGGTGCGGGCACTGACATTGCCGCTGGTGCCGTTGATCGGCACGGCCGGGCCGGCCTGGGCGCAGACCGCGCCGGCGCCGGCCCCTACGCCCGCGCCGACTCCCCATCTTATCCCGGGCCTCGAGAATTTCAGCCTGCCGGCAGGGCCGGGCACGACGGTGACTCGCCCGGCTGCGCCGCCGCCGGTGGTCCGCACCGTGCCGGCACCAACGCCGACTCCGACGGCGAGGCCGACCCCGGCCCGGCCTGCCGCCGCCACACCGACACCCCGGCCGACCGCAACGCCGCTACCCCGCGCTACACCGACGCGGAGTCCCGCGACTGTGATTCCGGCGCCAACGCCGACACCAACGCCAACGCCGACACCGGCTGCCACCGCGACGGCCGAGACGCCGCTTCCGGTTGCGTCCGTCGCGCTCCCCACGGAAGCAGTTCCGGTTCCCGTTCCAACCCCGACATCGACGCCCGAAGCGGCCGTCGAGCCGGCCACGGGCGGTGTGTCGTTGCCGATGCTCGGCGGCGGCGCTGCAATCGCCCTGTTGCTGGGCGGGGCCGGCTTCTGGTTCTGGAAGCGGCGGGAATCCGAAGACGAAGACGATGACGATGGCGACTTCGTCGAGGACAGGGGAACCCATGCGCGATTCGACCTGATCGCTGATCTGCCACCGGCGGCACCGGAACCCGGGCTTGCGCCGCCGGCGCCAGTGGCCGCCGCGCCGGCACCTCGACCGGAGCCTGAATCGGGCCCGCCGCCCAAGCGGGGCGCCCATGCGATGTTCGATCTGATCGCGGATCTGCCCCCCGCAGCCCCCGATGATGCTGTGATGCGGCCGGAGTCGGAGCCTATGGCGCCGCCGCCCCAGTCCGAGCCCGACCTCGGGCCGCCGCCCAAGCGCGGCGCGCATGCGATATTCGATCTTGGTGCGGTCGCGTCGCCGGAGCCGGCTCAGCCAGAGTCAGCCGTGCCTGAAACCGCCGTGCCCGAAGCCGCCGCGCCGGAAACATCCTCCGGGCCGACCGTGCCGATGTCCGCGCCGGTGCCTGGTCCGCCGCCATCTCTGCCGCCGGAAGCCATCACCGCACCGGCCATCGCCGCCGGGACGCGCGCGACGCTCGATCTCGAGATGCGGCCGAAGCGCGCCGGGACCAACCTGATGAGCGCGGCGGTCGATTACGAGATCGTCGTGCGCAATACCGGCGGCGCCAGCGCGCACGATATCCAGCTCGACGTCCGCCTGTTGAGCGCTGGCGCCGAGCAGGACGGATGGATCGGCGCGCTGTTCTCGAGCCCGATCGAGCGGTCCATCACGGCGCCGTTCGATCTGCCGCCGGGCGGCGCGATCGAGCTCACCGGCATGGCGATGATCCCGAAGGAAATGCTGAGCGTGATGAATGTCCAGGGCCGGGCACTGTTCGTCCCGGTGCTCGCGGTCAACCTGCTCTATGGCTGGGATGGCGGCGAGGGGCAGACCGCGACGTCGCATGTCGTCGGCATCGATCGCGGGGAGGGGGCGAAGATGGCGCCGTTCCGCCTGGATGGCGGGCCGCGCATGTTCGAAGGGGTGAGCCAGCTTCCCTATACGGTCTCCGTACGGCGCTAGGCTGAACCCGGTATCGTGGACATGAATCTGCCGGAGCGGGCAATGCCCGCCCCGGCAGGATCGGCATGCTTATTTCTGCAGGACCGAAGAGGTCGGCAGGCCAGTGTTGCCGGCATCCGGACCAAGCCGGTTGTTGGTGAACGACTGGATGACGCCGGCCGGCAGCGCCCCGGCGGCGGGGGCCGCCTTGAGGCCGCCCGCGGCGTTGTTGTAGACGCCGCTGTTGGACAGGCGAATGGTGCTGTTGGCCGATGCGGCGATGCCGACATTGACGTTGCTGGCGACGGTGACGCCATCGATATTGACCGTGGTCGGCGTGGCCAGTGCGGTGGAAACCGCCGTGATGCCTTTGCCGTTATTGTGCGAGAAGTTGCTGTTCACGATGGTGGCCGTCGCACCGTCCTCGGCCTGGAGGCCGATCAGGGCGTCAGTGACGATGACATGGTCGAGAACCGCACTGACGGGAACGCCGGACACGGATTTGATGCTGATGCCCGTGGCGGCGGTCGTGGTGATATCCACATCCCGCATGACCAGCCTCGCCCCGGTGCTGCCGGCCACTGGCTCGAAGCTGACGGCCGGAACGCTCCCGGTGCCCTGGTTGCTGATGCTGACGTTCAGCATGGTCAGGGACTTGCCGCCGATAAAGCGCACGGCATAGGTCCCGACGGTCGTGCCCGCACCGTTGATGGTCAGGTTGCGCAGGACGACCTTGACGGTCGGCGAGACGTTCCCGTTTGGATCGTTGATGATGATACCGGTGGTGCCCGAATTCAGGATACCGCCGGCCCCGCCGTCGGTGCCTTCGCTGCAATCAAGCGTGATCGACTTGATGATGGAAACCGAGCCGAAGCCGCCCGGATCGAGGCAATCGATCTCGCCGCCGGCGGCGGTCTTGGAAATTGCGCCCGCCCAGGTCTTGCACGGGGCGGTGCGGCTGCAGGGGTTGACGTCGTCGCCGACGCCTGAAATCCAGGTCCGGGTCGCCTGGGCGCTGGCCGGCGCCGCAAAGCACAGGCCCGCGATCATCGCCGTCGCGGCGAGGCCCAACATTCTGATCAATCGTGTCATGGACTTAAGTCCTCCCCCTTTGAAGCGCATTTTGCGCGGCCAGGCCGAATGGAAAACCTGTTTCGCGTTCGTGCGTGGGCGCAGAACGGGCAAGGCGGAACGGCCAGTTGAAGACAGTTTACCGCAATTTAGCGATGTAGGCCATTGAAAAGGATTCGGAAGTCGGACCGGCACAGGCTCGATTCTGGACTCAAAGGTTCTTCAAAACACCATTGATCCAGGTCATGGAAAAGGGCGACCCCTTGCGGAGCCGCCCTTCTTTCGTCTCTGAACCCCGGGCCCTGGCCTTCATGAAGAAGAGCGACGGTACCGGGATGATTGTCGCCTAGGCGAAAATCACTTGATCTCGACGGTCGCGCCAGCGGCTTCGAGCTGAGCCTTGATCTTCTCGGCCTCGGCCTTGTTGACGCCTTCCTTGACGGCCTTGGGAGCCGACTCGACGAGCGTCTTGGCTTCGGTCAGGCCGAGAGCGGTGATCGCGCGGACTTCCTTGATGACGTTGATCTTCTTGCCACCGTCGCCGGTGAGGATCACGTCGAACTCGGTCTGCTCTTCGGCAGCCGGGGCGGCGGGGCCACCAGCGGCCGGGCCGGCAACGGCAACGGCAGCGGCGGCGGAAACGCCCCACTTCTCTTCGAGCAGCTTGGAAAGGTCGGCCGCCTCGAGGACGGTCAGGGCGCTCAGCTGGTCAACCAGCGCGTTCAGGTCTGCCATGATATATTCTCCGTATCGGGGCACTTGCCCCAAGGTTCAGTTCAAAAAGTCTGTCGATGTCCGATATCAGGGGGCCTGATATCAGGCAGCTTCCTTGTCCTTGTCGGCATAGGCCATGAGCACGCGTGCGAGCTGAGCCGCCGGAGCCTGGGTGATGGTCGCGAGCTTGGTTGCGGGTGCAACCAGGAGGCCCACGATCTTGGCACGCAGTTCATCCAGCGAGGGCAGCGATGCGAGCGCCTTCACGCCTTCGACGTCGAGGACGGTCGCGCCCATCGATCCACCGACGAT
>NZ_JAQGLC010000193.1 GCF_028293085.1 Sphingomonas bacterium | reverse complement strand
GCAGCTCCAGCCGGCCCCAGATCTCGACCAGCGCGTTGGTCAATTCGGGCATCATGCCCTCGTCGTGCGTCGGGCCCGGGGTCAAGCGCAGCCGCTCGGTCCCGCGCGGGCCAGTCGGGTAATTGAGCGGCTGAACGTACACGCCGTATTCGGCGAGCAGGATGTCGCAGATCTTCTTGGCCTTGACCGGATCGCCGACCATCAGCGGCACGATATGCGTGTCGCCCGGCATCACCGGCAGTCCGGCCTCCGCCAGCATCGACTTGAGCAGCTTCGCCGACGCCTGTTGCGCGTCGCGCTCGGCGGTCGACGCCTTGAGGTGGCGCACACTGGCCAGCGCGCCGGCGACGAGGACGGGCGACAGGCTGGTCGTGAAGATGAAGCCGGGCGCATAGGAGCGGATCACGTCGATGATCGTCTGGTCGGCGGTGATGTAGCCGCCCATCACCCCGAACGCCTTGCCGAGCGTGCCCTCGATGATGGTCAGCCGGTCGGCGACGCCGTCGCGCTCCGAGATGCCGCCGCCGCGCGCGCCGTACATGCCCACCGCATGAACTTCGTCGAGATAGGTGAGGGCAGAGTATTTGTCGGCGAGGTCGCAGATCGCGCCGATCGGGGCGATATCGCCCTCCATCGAATAGACGCTCTCGAACGCGATCAGCTTGGGTGCGTTCGGATCGACCGCGGCGAGCAGTTCCTCGAGATGCTCCAGATCATTGTGGCGGAAGACATGCTTCTCGCACCCCGAATTGCGGATCCCTGCGATCATCGAGGCATGGTTCATCTCGTCGGAGAAGATGATGCAGCCCGGCAGGATCTTGGCGAGCGTCGCCAGGGTCGCCTCGTTCGAAACATAGCCCGAGGTGAACAGCAAGGCCCCTTCCTTGCCGTGGAGATCGGCAAGCTCGCCCTCCAGATCGACATGGTAATGCGTGTTGCCGCCGATGTTGCGCGTGCCGCCGGAACCGGCGCCCACATCGTGCAGCGCCTCTTCCATCGCCGCGATCACGCTGGGATGCTGGCCCATCGCCAGATAGTCGTTCGAGCACCACACCGTGATCGGCTTCGGCCCGTTATGACCCGCAAAGCAGCGCGCGTTCGGGAACGACCCCTTGTTGCGCAATATGTCGATGAAGACCCGATACCGGCCCTCCACATGCAGGCGGTCAATCGCCTGGGTGAAAATGCGCGAGTAGTCCACGCGCAGCGCCGTTCCATCCGCTTCCATAGGCGCTGCACTAGCGCGCGATGGCGGGGAATTCCAGCGTTTTGCGTGCGGCGATTTGACCGAATCGACCGCCGAATGAGACGGGATCGCTTATTCTGGATCAAGCACCGCGCACCTGGCTATGGTAGACGAGGCCATCGCCGAGTCGTTTGCGACAAGCGCGCCGGCGACCGAGAGACGCGATGTGCTCCCGCTTGATGCATGGAGCTTTGCCATGGCCGATACCGATCGAAGTGACGGAAAAACCGACTATTATGCACGCCGCGCCGCGCAGGAGCGCGCGCTGGCGGAACGTGCGGCGGATCCTTCGGTGCGCCGCGTCCATGTCGAACTGGCGAGTCGCTACGCTGAAATCGCGAGTCGCCCGCCCAATCCGCAGGCCTAGGGCCTAGAGCGACTCGATCCGCGACAGGCCGTAGCCGGCAAGCGCCGGCGCGAGCGCGCCGCGATCCCCATCGTCCGTGAACACCGCCACGCCCTCGCCCGGCGTCTCGGGCCAGGACTGGCCCTGGGTCAGGAAAGCGACTCGGCGCGCGATGCCGGCCGACCCGTCGACGAAGCGCACGGCATGCGGCGCCGCCGCCGCCAGCTCCTCCGCGACCAGCGGGAAATGGGTGCAGGCGTTGACGATCACGTCGAGTCGCTCGCCGCCGGGCTGACCGAACAGCCCGGCGAGGATCGCGGCGTAGCGATCGAGCGGCGCATCCTCCCCGCGCAGCTTCGCCTCGGCGAGCCGGACCAGTTCGGCCGAGCCGTGGCGGATCACCACGCAATCGCTCGCGAACCGGGCGGCGAGATCGTCGACATAGGGCTGGCGCACCGTCGCATCGGTGCCGAGCACGCCGATCACCCGCGTTTTACTCAGCTCGGCGGCGGGCTTGATCGCGGGGACGGTGCCGACCACCGGCAGATCGAGCGCGGCCCGCACCGCGGCGAGCGCGATGGTGGAGGCGGTGTTGCAGGCGATCACGATCAATCGGGGACGGTAGCGCTCCGCCAGCCGTCCGAGCAGCGCGGGTACCCGCCCCGCAATCTCCGCCTCGCTCCTGGTGCCATAAGGAAAGCCGGCCGAATCGGCGACATAGACGAATGGCGCCTTGGGCAGCAGCGCGCGCGTCGGCGCCAACACGGAAAGGCCGCCCACACCGGAATCGAAAAACAGGATCGGCCGCCAATCCATCACATCCGCGCTGTAACGCGGGCGCGGGGTTTGACAACGCCCGTGATTGAGGGAGATTGTTGGCACCGCCGCGGCGGGTAGGCTATGCTGTGGTGGCTTGGGGGCCCTTGTCTTGCCGACTGAATATGTCTGGATAGCCCCGGCCGGGGCGCTGTTGCTCGGCTATCTGCTGGGCTCGATTCCGTTCGGCCTGATTCTCACCCGCGTTTTCGGTGCCGGCGACCTGCGCCAGATCGGCTCGGGCAATATCGGCGCGACCAATGTGCTGCGCACCGGCCGCAAGAGCCTGGCCGCGGCGACCCTGCTGCTCGACGCCGCCAAGGGCTTCGCGGCGGTCGCAATCGCCGAGGCGCTGTGGCCCGGGCTCGGCGTGCTCGCCGCAGCGGCGGCGTTTCTCGGCCATGTCTATCCGGTCTGGCTCGGATTCCGCGGCGGCAAGGGCGTCGCAACGATGATGGGGATCGTGCTCGCGCTGAACTGGCCCTGCGGCCTGGTCTATGCACTGGTTTGGATCGCGTTGCTCGCGGCCTTCCGCTTCTCCTCGCTCGCCGGCATGGCGGCTGCCGTCAGCGCGCCGGTCAGCGCCGCCTTCTTCTCCGCCTTCGATATCGTCCTGCTGCTGCTCGCGCTGGCGCTGCTGATACTGTGGAAGCACCGCGACAATATCGACCGCCTGCTGAGCGGCACCGAGCCGAAGGTCGGCGCCAGCAGTGCGTGACGATCCGTCGTACGATAAAGCGGCGACGATCGCGCGCCTGCAGCTGATCCGCACGCCGCAGATCGGGCCCGTCACCTACCGCCAGCTGATCGCGCGCTTCGGCGACGCCGCCGCCGCCATCGCCGCTTTGCCCGAGCTCGCCGCGCGCGGCGGCGGACGGGCGCCAGTGGTCGCGCCCGCGGCGCTTGCCGAGCGCGAACTGGCGCTGGCCGCGAAGCTCGGCGCGCGGCACCTGTTCATCGACGATCCCGATTATCCCTTCCTGCTCGCCGAGATCGACGACGCGCCGCCGGTGCTGATGCTGCGCGGCGATGCCGCGCTGCTGCGGCGCACCGCGATCGCGATGGTCGGCGCGCGCAATGCGTCGGCGGCCGCCTGCCGCTTCGCGCGCCAATTGGCGGCCGAGCTGGGCCGGGAGGATGTCGTGGTGGTTTCGGGCCTCGCGCGCGGCGTCGATACCGCGGCGCATGTCGGCTCGCTCGATGGCGGTACGATCGGCGTGATCGCGGGCGGCATCGACATTGCCTATCCGCCCGAAAACGCCGCGCTGCAGGAACAGATCGCGGCACGCGGCCTGCTGATCGCCGAGCAGCCGCCCGGCATCGAACCCCGCGCGCGCCACTTCCCCCATCGCAACCCCATCATCGCCGGGCTGGCCCTGGGGACGGTGGTGGTCGAGGCGGCACCCAAATCGGGATCGCTGATCACCGCGCGGCTGGCGGGCGAGATGGGGCGCGAGGTGATGGCGGTGCCCGGCTCCCCGCTCGATCCGCGCGCGCAGGGCTGCAACGGCCTGATCCGCGACGGCGCGACGCTGATCCAGTCGGCCGCCGATATCCTGGAGCTGGTCCGCCCGATCGATCCGCGCATGGTGCGCTCCGGCGGCGGCTCCTTTGCCGGGCAGCCGCCCGAGGATGCCAACGACGCGGAGCGCCGCGACGTGGCCGAGCTGCTCGGCCCGGTGCCGGTCGCGGTCGACGAGCTGATCCGGCAATCCGGGCTGGCCCCGGCGATCGTCCAGACGGTGCTGCTCGAACTGGAGCTGGGCGGACGGCTCGAACGGCATGCGGGCGGCCGGGTGAGCCTGATCCAGGGGGAATGACATGGCGGACGAGGCATTATCGATCGGGGACATTTTCGGGCGGCTCGGCGAGATCCTGCGCGAGAATGCAGGTCTCGCCGCGGGAAGCGTGGTCGGGCTGACCGCGATCAATGTCGCGCTCGACCAGATCTCGACCGGCAGCGGGACGGCGCTTCCGGCGGGGATCGCGAGCCTGGCCGCTCAATATTATCTGACCGCGAGCGCGCTCGAACGGCGCGGTCTGCGCGAGCCCGACGGGCGCAACCGCTTCGGCGCCTTCTGGTGGCTGAACCTGGTTTCGGCGCTCGGGATCGCGCTCGGCTATATATTGCTGATCGTGCCGGGCCTGTATCTGATGGTGCGCTGGTCGACGGCATCGGCGGTGCTGCTCGCCGAGGGTGAAGGCGTTTCCGAGGCGCTGGGCGGCAGCGGCGCCATTGCCGCGCGGAGCTTCTGGCCGATCCTGGGTGCGTTGCTGGTGATCTTCGTGCCGGCGGGTGTGATCGGAATCGGCCTTGCCGTCGCGTTCGAGACCTCGCTGCCGGTCGTCGCGCCGATGATCAGCTATGTCTTCCTGTTCAGCGCGTTCGTGGTGTCGTGGCTGGCGGCGGTCTCGATCTATTCGCTGGCGCGGCCGGGTCAGGAGCATCTCGCGGAGGTGTTCGCATGAGCGACGCGGCGGCGGACCGCGCCCTGGGAGTCGGGGAGATTCTCGCGCGCCTTGGCGAGATCATGCTCGCCAATGCCGCCCTCGTGGCTGCGTGCCTTGTGGTGCTGACGGCGATCGGCGTCGCGGCAGGGCAGCTGTTGTTCGGCATCGCCGCGGCCATTCCCGGCTCCGTCGGCGGCGTGATCGCGCATTATTATCTGCTGGTGAGGGCGCTCGACCGACTGGGGTTGCGCAAGGCCGGGGCGCCCAACCGCTTCTGGGATTTCTGGGGGCTTCTGATCCTGTCGGGCATCGGCGTCGCTCTGGGGCTGGCCGTGTTCATCGTGCCGGGCCTTTACATCAGCGCACGCTGGGCCGTGGCCGGCGCGGTGCTGGTGAACGGCGACCGCCAGGTGGGCGATGCGCTCGACACGAGCTGGACGATCTGCCGGCCGAGTGCCTGGGCGATCGTTGGAACCTCGCTGGTGATTATCGTGTCGGCCGGCCTTATCGGCCTGGTGCTCGAGGCGGTGAGCGGAATCTGGCTTCCCGGGCTCACCCGAGCCATCTTCCAGCTCTGTGCAGAAGGCGTGACAATCGCCTTCTGGCTGGTCGGGATCGCCGTCTATTCGCTGCTCTGCCCCGGTTCCTCGCATCTCGAAAAAGTGTTTGCATGAGCGACGATCGGGCGATCCGGACGGCCGGGCGCATCTTCACGATCGCCGCGATCTACGGTGTCATCATCCTGCTGCCGATATATTCCGCCGAGCCGATGATGGCCAAAGCGGGCAGGCCGGTGTCGCATCCCGAGCTGCTCTACGGCTTTGTCGGCGCGGCGCTCGCCTTCCAGCTAATCTACTGGTCGATCGGCCGCGATCCGCTGCGCTACCGCCCGCTGATGCCGATCGCGGTGATCGCCAAGCTCAGCTTCGGCGTGCCGACCGCGATCCTGTTCGTGCTGGGCCGGGTGGATGCGGTGACGGTCACGCTGTCATGGATCGACCTGCTGATCGGCGCCTGCTTCCTCTTCGCCTGGCGGATCACGCGCGCTGTCTGACCCTTAGCGGGGAATCCGGACGCCGGAGACATATGCCTTCAAGACATTGAAATAGATCACAGAATCTTCCGGGTATCGCCGAAAGATATGGGACATCCCAGTGTCCCATATCTTTTGCCGCGGCCTTTGCGGCCGGCGCGGGTCGCTTGTTTGATTCAAATCGCCTGTTCGAGCCCCTATCTAGGGCAGGGATCGAAAAGGATTGAAAGCCGATCGACCCGCGTCGAAGGGGGCGTTGACGCGGGGCGTCGGACACCTCCATCCTCGCGCGTACACGTAAGGACCTCGTCACACCCCCATGCAGCTTGTCATCGTCGAATCGCCCGCCAAGGCGAAAACCATCGAGAAATATCTCGGTTCGGATTACCGCGTCCTCGCCAGCTACGGCCATGTCCGCGACCTGCCGGCCAAGGACGGATCGGTCGATCCGGACGACGGCTTTGCGATGGAATGGGAAAATTACGCCGACAAGGCGAAGCAGCTCAAGGCGATCACCGACGAGGCCAAGAAGGCCGATCGCCTGATCCTGGCGACCGATCCCGATCGCGAGGGCGAGGCGATCAGCTGGCATGTGCTGGAGGTGCTGCGCAACCGCAAGGCCGTGCCGAAGGAAGTCGAGCGCGTGACCTTCAACGCCATCACCAAGGCAACGGTGACCGAGGCGATGAAGCATCCGCGCCAGCTCGATACCGACCTGATCGACGCCTACCGCGCACGCCGCGCGCTCGACTATCTCGTCGGCTTCACGCTTTCGCCGGTGCTGTGGCGCAAGCTGCCCGGCGCGAAATCGGCCGGGCGCGTGCAATCGGTCGCGCTGCGCATCATCGTCGACCGCGAGCGCGAGATCGAGGCGTTCCGGGCGCAGGAATATTGGTCGGTCACCGCCGACATGGAGCAGGACGGCACGCCCTTCACCGCGCGGCTCGTCACCTTCGAGGGCAGGAAGCTCGACCGGCTGTCGATCGGCGAGGAAGGCACCGCGCTCCGCGCCAAGAAAGCGGTCGAGGAAGGGCGCTTCAGCGTCCAGACCGTCGAGGTCAAGCCGGCCACGCGCAACCCGCCGCCGCCCTTCACCACCTCGACCCTGCAGCAGGAGGCCTCGCGCAAGCTCGGTTTCTCGGCCGACCACACGATGCGGATCGCCCAGGGCCTCTACGAGGACGGCGCGATCACCTATATGCGGACCGACGGCGTGCAGATGGATTCGTCCGCCATCTCCGCCGCACGCAAGGCGATCGCCGACCGCTATGACGCCGGCTATGTCCCCGACAAGCCGCGCCTCTACCAGACCAAGGCCAAGAATGCGCAGGAAGCGCATGAGGCGATCCGCCCGACCGATTTCGGCAAGGACAAGATGGGCGGCGGCGATCATGCCCGGCTCTACGACCTGATCTTCAAGCGCGCGCTCGCCAGCCAGATGGCGTCGGCGCGGATGGAACGCACCTCGGTCGAGCTGGCCGACGGTTCGGGCCAGACGGGCCTGCGCGCGACCGGCCAGGTCGTGCTCTTCCCCGGCTATCTCGCGCTCTACGAGGAAGGCTCGGACGACAGCCAGGACGAGGATGCTCGCCGCCTGCCGCGCCTGCGCGAGGGCGATGCGCCGGCCAAGAAAGCGGTCAATGCCGAGCAGCATTTCACCCAGCCGCCTCCGCGTTTCTCCGAAGCGTCTCTGGTCAAAAGGCTGGAGGAGCTCGGCATCGGCCGTCCTTCGACCTATGCCTCGATCATCAAGACGCTGAAGGACCGCGCCTATGTGCGCGTCGAGAAGAACCGCTTCTTCGCCGAGGAGAGCGGGCGGCTGGTGACGGCGTTCCTCGAGCGCTTCTTCGAGAAATATGTCGGCTATGATTTCACCGCGGGCCTCGAGGACGAGCTCGACGAGGTTTCGGGCGGGCGCGCCGAATGGCAGGCCGTGCTCGAATCCTTCTGGAAGGATTTCAAACCGCGCACCACCGAGGTGATGGAGCAGAAGCCGTCAGAGGTGACGGCCGAGCTCGACAAGTTCCTCGAACCCTATCTCTTCCCGGCCAAGGCCGATGGCGGCGATCCGCGGCTCTGCCCCAATTGCGGGCTGGGCCAGCTGGCGCTGCGCGGTGGCAAGTTCGGCGCGTTCGTCGCCTGCTCCAATTATCCGGACTGCAAATATACCCGCCGCTTCGGCCAGCCCGGCGGCGAGGGCGATACGGGCGATACCGGCCCGGAGGTGATGGGCCAGGATTCCGAGACCGGGCTCGAAGTGACGAAACGCAGCGGTCGCTTCGGCCCCTATGTCCAGCTCGGCGAGGGCAAGGAGGCCAAGCGCGCCTCGATCCCCAAGGACGTGCCGGGCGAGGATTTCGGGCTGGACTGGGCGCTCAAGCTGCTCAGCCTGCCGCGCACCGTCGGCATCCACCCCGAGAGCGGCAACCCGATCACTGCCTCGATCGGGCGCTATGGGCCCTATCTGGCGCATGACGGCAAATATGCGCGGCTGACCTCGACCGCCGAGGTGTTCGAAACCGGCATGAACGCGGCGGTGGTGAAGCTGGCGGAAGCGGCGGCCGGCGGCGGGCGCCCGCAGCGCGGCAGCCGCGAGCCGCTCAAGATCCTCGGCAAGCATCCGCGCACCGAGGCCGAGATCAAGCTGATGGAAGGGCGCTTCGGGCCCTATGTCACTGACGGCGTGACCAATGCGACTCTGCCCAAATCGGTCGAGAAGGATCAGCTGACGCTGGAGGAAGCCGCCCAGCTGATCGACGCGCGCGCGGCGGCGGCGCCGGCCGCGAAGGGGAAGAAGAAGGCGGCGCCGAAGAAGAAGGCGCCGGCCAAGAAGGCCCCGGCGAAGAAGGCGAAGGCTACCGCCTGACCGTCACCCCGGACCGGTCCGGGGTGACGCTATGGTTGGCTCAGGCCACGCCCGGCATGTGGATGCGCACGAGCAGCCACACCGCCATGCCGAGCAGGATCGCGAGCGTCGCGACGATGCCGATCGAGCGCGCCGGTCCGGGCGGCCCGGGCGGGTTGAACAGGCCCCAGGCGTTGAGCACGCGGGCGAAGAAGAAGGCGGCGGCGGTGATGGCGAGGGCCAGGTGATTGGCACCGCCCGCTTCGAGCAGGCCGATCAGGATCAGGCCCATCGGGGCATATTCGGTGAGGTTGCCATGCGCGCGGATGGCGGAGGTCAGATCATGCTGGCCGGCATCGCCGAACGCCGCGCTGTGCTTCATCCGCATGCGGATGGTGGTGACCGAGAGAAAGACCAGCAGCAGCGCGAGCGACGCCGCGGTGAGCCCGGTGATCGTGAGTTCCATTGTCCCCTCCGTTTATCGTTACGGAGGCGATGCTATGCCTGTTTGCGGGTTAGGTCGACTCAGGCGGCGCGGGCCGTCGTCATCTGCAGCCAGGCCCGGGCGGCCTTTTGCGCTTCGGCGATCTCGCGTGCGGTCATGTCCTCGGCGATTTCGCTGCGGCAGGCCTGGGCCGCCTCGCTGCCCGCGACTGCGGCCAGGTTGAACCATTTATGCGCCTCGATCAGGTCGACATCGATGCCGGCGGCGCCGCTCGAATAGACCATGCCGAGATCATAATAAGCGTCCAGATCGCCGCGCGCCGCATCGGCGAGCCGGCTGTCGATCAGGAACTGCGCACTCTTCAGGCTGCTGCCCATGTTCTTAATCCCCGTTAACCATCCCTGTCGGACGACTTTGGGGTAAGGGACTCAACAAATGGTTAACGGGAATTAGCGATGACTGCGTAGCTCAGACCGCGATGTTGTCGATCAGCCGCGTCGTGCCCATCCGGGCCGCGGCGAGCAGGCGGCGCGGCCGGGCGGGATCGCCGCCCTCGGCCAGCGTCTCGGCATCGACCAGGGTGATATAATCGATCTCGAAGCCGGCGGCGGCGAGCGAGTCCCGCGCCGTGGCGAGGGCCGCCTCGACCTCCATGCCCTTGCCGATCGATCTGGCGGCGACGCCCAGCGCACGCGGCAGCGCCACGGCACGCGTCCGCTCGTCCGCGTCGAGATAGACGTTGCGCGACGAGAGGGCGAGGCCGTCATCCTCGCGCTGGGTCGGCAGGCCCATGATCTCGATCCCGAAATCGAGATCGGCGACCATGCGACGGATCACCGCGAGCTGCTGGAAATCCTTCTCGCCGAACCAGGCGATATCCGGCCGGACCTGGTTGAACAGCTTCGATACCACTGTCGCGACCCCGTCGAAATGGCCGGGCCGGGCGGCGCCGTCGAGCCCCTCGCTGACCCCCGCCACCGCGATATTGGTCGCGAAGCCCTCGGGATACATCACCTCGACCGGCGGCATCCACAGCAGGTCGCAGCCAGCCTCGCTCAGCATCCGCGTGTCGGCGGTCTCCTTGCGGGGATAGCGCGAGAGATCCTCGTTCGGCCCGAACTGCTTCGGGTTGACGAAGATCGACGCGATCACGCGCGTGCCGGGCCGCTTCGCCGCCTCGATCAGCGCCATATGCCCGGCATGGAGCGCGCCCATGGTCGGGACCAGCGCGATCGACGCCCCCTCGGTGCGGAAATCGGCGATCCCGCGACGGAGCAGATCGAGCTGACGGATGGTTTGCACGCTGGAAGGGCCTTCGATAAGGACAAGCAGGACGGGGCCGGCCTTCTATGAGGGGCGGCCCGGGCGATCAATACGGCCCTTCATCAAGGACACGAGCGACTTGTCGACGGTTGCACAGAAGCCACACGTAATCGTGTTCGCCAACGAGAAGGGCGGGACCGGCAAGTCGACGACTGCCGTCCATGTCGCGATCGCGCTGCAGGCGCGCGGCGCCAGGGTCTCGGCGTTCGATCTCGACCATCGCCAGCGGACGACGGGCCGCTATCTCGACAACCGCATGGCGACCGCCAAGCGCACCGGGCGCGAACTGAACGTCCCGCGCCACGCGACGCATGATGGCGAGAGCCTGGCGCGCTTCACCGAGACGTATGACGCGCTGTCCGACGGCGCCGATTTCCTGGTGATCGACACGCCGGGCCGCGACGATCGCTTCGCGCGGATGGCGGCGCAGCGCGCCGACACATTGGTCACGCCGATGAACGACAGCTTCGTCGATTTCGACCTGATCGGCCAGGTCGATCCCGTCACCTACAAGGTGACGCGCCCGAGCTTCTATGCCGAGCTGATCTGGGAGGCGCGCAAGGCCCGCGCCAAGGCGGACGGATCGACGATCGACTGGGTCGTCCTGCGCAACCGCGTCCAGCATATCGAGGCGCGCAACATGCGCCGCGTGTCCGAGGCGCTCGACCAGCTGGCCAAACGCGTCGGCTTCCGCATCATCCCCGGCCTCGGCGAGCGCGTGATCTACCGCGAGCTGTTCCCCAAGGGCCTGACCATGCTCGACGCGCGCGAGTTTGGCGAGATGGGCCTGGCCCATGTCGCCGCGCGGCAGGAGCTGCGCGAGATGATGGCGGCCCTGGGGCTGCCCGAGCCCGCAATGCCGCTGTTCGCCTGATGTCGAAGCTCGTCTTTATCGGGTTGCTGATGTTCGGTGCCTGGTTGCTGCTGCGCCGAAACCCGCCTGCGCTGACGATCGACGAGAAGGAAGCGCGCGCGATCCTGGGCGTGGACACAGCCGCCGATGCCGAGGCGATCCGGGCCGCGCACCGCCGGCTGGTTTCCGCCGTCCATCCCGATCGCGGCGGATCGGCCGAG
This sequence comes from Sphingomonas bacterium, assembly GCF_028293085.1. Classification (GTDB taxonomy): domain Bacteria; phylum Pseudomonadota; class Alphaproteobacteria; order Sphingomonadales; family Sphingomonadaceae; genus Sphingomonas. The sequence continues at coordinate 12,646 of NZ_JAQGLC010000193.1, read as the reverse complement.
CTCGCCCGGCGAATCAACGCCGCGCGCGACGTGCTGCTCAAACGCCGCAACTGACCTTTCCCTAAATGAACTTTCCGCGCGCTCGCCGATTGGGCGCACGACACTATCGACAGGAGCCCCGATGACCCACCGCTTCGACCCGACCTCCCTGCGCGAATATGACATCCGCGGCGTCGTCGGAAAGACGCTCGGCGAGGCCGACGCGACTGCGATCGGGCGCGGCTTCGCGACGCGGGTGCGGCGCGCCGGCGGCACGCGCGTCGCGGTCGGCTATGACGGCCGTGTGTCCTCGCCGGTGCTGGAAGCCGCGCTGATCGCGGGCCTGACCGCAGGTGGCGTGGACGTGGTGCGGATCGGCATGGGGCCGACGCCGATGCTCTATTATGCCGAGGCCATTCTCGAGGTCGATGGCGGTATCCAGATCACCGGCAGCCATAATCCGGCCGATTACAACGGCTTCAAGATGGTGCTGCAGCACCTTCCCTTTTTCGGCGAGGACATCCAGGATCTCGGCCGGCTCGCCGAGGCGGGCGACTGGGAAGAAGGCTCGGGCGAGGTCACCGAGTTCGATATCGTCGACAATTATGTCGGCCGCCTGATGGCGGGCTATGCGGGCGGGGCGTACCGGATCGGCTGGGATGCGGGCAACGGGGCATCCGGGCCCGTGATCGAGAAGCTCGTGAAGATGCTGCCGGGCGAGCATCACCTGCTCTTCACCGATGTCGACGGCGCCTTCCCCAACCATCATCCCGATCCGACCGACGAGAAGAACCTCGCCGACCTGAAGCGCCTGGTCGCCGAGAAACAGCTCGATTTCGGCCTTGCCTTTGACGGCGACGGCGACCGGATCGGCGCGATCGACGGCGAGGGCCGGGTGATCTGGGGCGATCAATTGCTCTCGATCCTGGCCGAGCCGGTGCTGAAGGAACTCCCTGGATCGACCATCATCGCCGATGTGAAGGCGAGCCAGGCGCTGTACGACCGGATCGCCGAGCTCGGCGGCGAGCCGCTGATGTGGAAGACCGGCCACAGCCTGATCAAGATGAAGATGAAGGAGACCGGCAGCCCGCTTGCCGGCGAGATGAGCGGGCATATCTTTTTCGCGCATGATTATTACGGGTTCGACGACGCGCAATATGCCGCGGTCCGGCTGATCCGCGCGGTGCACATGATCGGCAAGTCGATGACCGAGATCCGCGGCGCGATGCCCGCGATGGTCAATACCCCCGAGATGCGCTTCCAGGTCGATGAGAGCCGCAAGTTCGCGGTGGTCGACGAGGTGCTCGACCGGCTCGAGGCCGAGGGCGCCAACGTCAATCGCACCGACGGCGCGCGGGTCAACACGCCGGACGGCTGGTGGCTGTTGCGCGCGTCCAACACCCAGGACGTGCTGGTCGCCCGTGCCGAGGCGAACGACCAGGCCGGGCTCGACCGCCTGATGGCGATGATCGACGCGCAGCTCGCCGCGAGCGGGATCGTGCGCGGGGACCAGGCGGGCCACTGACCCTCAAGAGGCTGGCATTTCGCGCGCCGAGCCGCCACTTAGGCGCCATGGCCCCGCCACCCCAACTTGTCCGCGTCATCGATCTCGAAACCACCGGCCCGGCCCCGCCCGCGCACGGCGTGTGCGAGATCGGCTGGCAGGATGTCGCGCTGGGCGGGGACGGGCGCTGGGAGTTGCACGGCGAGGGTGGCAGCAGGCTGGTCAATCCGGGCCGGCCGATCCCGCCGATCACCCAGGCGATCCACCATCTCCTCGACGAGCAGGTCGCCGACGCACCCTTCTGGCACGATGTCGCCCGACAGGCGCTCGATCCTTGGCCGCGCCGCCTGGCGCTCGCCGCCCACCGTGCCACGGCGGAACTCGAATTCTGCACGCCGGCGCTGACCCGCAACGCCGACTGGATCTGCACCTGGAAGTGCGCGATGCGGCTTTGGCCCGACAGCCCCAGCTTCTCCAACCAGGTGCTGCGCTACTGGCGCAAGCCCGAGGGGATCGAGCATGAGCGCGGCCTGCCCGCGCACCGCGCCTTTCCCGATTCCTATGTCACCGCCTTTCACCTGCGCGACATGCTCAACGCGGTCGGCATTGCGCAGCTGATCGAATGGTCGAACCTTCCCGGCCTCTTGCCGCGCGTTCGCCAGGGGCCCGATCGCGGCAAGGACTGGCGTGAGATCGAGGATGAATCGCTCGCCCGCTTCCTCGGCGATCGCGACATCGACGTGCGCTTCACCGCCGAGACCGAGCTGGCGCGCCGTCGCGGCGGCGGCGCGGTCGGGCGGACGACGCTCCAGGGCGTGCTGCTCTAGGAACCCGCCGGTTCGACCTTGATATATGTATCGGTCGCCATGCTGGCATTCTGGCGGCCGGGAACCTAGAAAACAGGCATGCGCGAGGGCATTGTCCAACGGTTCGGACGGGCGAACCAATCCATCGGCCGGTTCCTGATCGCGTGCATGGTGATCGGCTTCGCCAGCCTGATCGTGGCGGGCATTGCCGCTGTCTGGTCGACCGGGCGCAACCAGCAGCACATCAAGGCGGTGAACCACACTTATGAGGTCGAGCTCGCGATCGCGCGCGCGAACATCCTGGTGGAACAGGCCGAGACGACCCGGCGCGGCTACATCATTTCCCGCCAGCCGATCTATCTCGATTCCTACCGAACCATGGTCGCGCAGGTCCCCGCTGCCTTGCGCCGGATCGACCTGCTGACCGCGGACAATCCGCGTGAACAGGCCAATCTTGCGCGGCTGCGGACGCTGATCGCCGATATCGAAGGACGCCGCGACATCACCAATGCGCTGGTGGCGGCCGGGCAGGTCGACGAAGCGATCCGCGCCTTTACCGAGGAAACCACTGCCCGCCGGATGCGTGGCATCCGCGATCTCGGCCGCGCGATGGAAGTCGAGGAGCAAAAGCTGCTGGAGACGCGCGACGCGGAGCAGCGCGCCAGCGTGCGGGCCTTCTACACGACCATCTCGATCGCCGGCGTGCTGGTGCTGTTCGTGGCGGTCGCGTCGTTGCTGACCGTGCTGCGCTACACCAGGGACCTTGCCACCTCGCGCGATACGTTACGCGATTTCGCCGACTCGCTTGAGGAGCTGGTGACCGAGCGCACCGGCGATCTCACCCGCGCGAACGAGGAGATCCAGCGTTTCGCCTATATCGTGAGCCACGATCTGCGGGCCCCGCTCGTCAACGTCATGGGCTTCACCGCCGAGCTCGACACCGCCGCGGTCGCGATCACCGACCTGATCGACCAGGCCGAGCAGGTTGCGCCCGATATCGTAACCTCCAAGGCGCGCATGGCCGCCCGCATCGACCTGCCCGAGGCGATCGGCTTCATCCGCACCTCGACCGAGAAGATGGACCGCTTGATCAACGCGATCCTCAAGCTTTCGCGCGAGGGGCGGCGGGTCATCGCGGCAGAACCCCTCGACATGACGGCGCTGGTCCGCTCGATCGGCGACGCGCTCCAGCACCTCATCGAAGATCAAGGCGCGCGGCTCGAAATTCACGGCACGCTTCCGGACATCGTCAGCGATCGGCTCGCGCTCGAGCAGATCTTTTCGAACCTGATCGAGAATGCGGTGAAATATCTCCAGCCCGGCCGGCCCGGATTGATCGAGGTCAGCGGATCGCGCCGCGGCACGCGGCTGACATATGAGGTCAGCGACAATGGTCGCGGCATCGCGCCGGCCGATCATCAACGCGTGTTCGATCTGTTCCGCCGCTCGGGCAATCAGGATCAGGCCGGCGAGGGTATCGGCCTCGCCCATGTCCGTGCCTTGGCGTATCGACTCGGCGGCGTTATCGACGTGCATTCAGAACTCGGCAAGGGCGCCGTCTTCCGCCTTTCGCTTCCCGCCATGCTTACCGATGTACAGGGAAATTGAGATGAACGATCATCATTCCGTCAGCATCGTCATGATCGAGGACGACGAAGGCCATGCCCGGCTGATCGAAAAGAATATCCGCCGCGCGGGCATTCTCAACGACATCAATCATTTCACCGACGGGACGCGCGCGCTCGATTATCTGTTCAATCATCGGAACGGCCCCGCGCTGAACGGCCCGGCGCTGATCCTGCTCGACCTCAACCTGCCGGACATGAGCGGCGCCGATATCCTGGCCAAGATCAAGGGCTCGCCCGCGCTGAAACGTACGCCCGTCGTCGTCCTCACCACCACGGACGACAAGGTGGAGATCGAGCGATGCTACGATCTGGGCGCCAATATCTACATCACCAAGCCGGTCAATTACGAAAGCTTCGCCCAGGCGATCCGCCAGCTCGGGCTGTTCCTGTCGGTGATCCAGGTGCCCGATATCGAGGGAGAGGATTGAACGGCCGCGTCGCTCAGTCGGCGAAACCGCGCAACAGGCTGGCGACGTTCGCGCCCAGCGCATCGATCGCGTAACCGCCCTCCATCGCGATCACCGTCGGCCAGCCGCGCGCCGCGATGTCGCCTGCGAGCAGCGCATAATCCGCCGTCGTCAGCCTGAAATGCGAGATCGGATCGCCCGCCCAGGTGTCCGCCCCGTAGCTGAGGACGAGCAGGTCGGGGCCGAAGCGGGCGATCGCCTCGAGCGCCGTCGCCTGCGCAGCCCGAAACGCCTCGACCACGGCTCCCTGCGGCAGCGGCAGGTTGAGCGTGGCGCCGGCACCTTCTCCTTCGCCGGTCTCGTCGGCATGGCCCCAGTAAAAGGGATAGTCGGTCGCCGGATCGGCATGAATCGAGGCGTAGAAGACGTCGCCGCGCGCCCGGAAGATATCCTGCGTGCCGTTGCCGTGATGATAGTCGATGTCGAGGATCGCGACACGGGCGAGCCCCGCGTCGCGCGCGGCCTGGGCAGCGATCGCGGCGGTGTTGAGGTAGCAATAGCCCCCGAGATAGTCCGCCCCGGCATGGTGGCCGGGCGGACGGCACAAGGCGAAGGCCGCGCGGTCGCCGCCGAGCACCGCGTCCAGCGCCGACAGGACCGACTGCGCGCTCCAATAGGCCGCATCCCAGGTCTCGGCGGTCAGCGGCGAGGACGCATCGAGGCTGTAGCGCCCGATCAGCGCGTCGATCCGGTCGAGCTTGAGGTCGCGCCGGCCGACGATCGGCCAGATATAGCCGATCACGTCGCCCGGCCGCCCCTCCGCCGCCCAGCGCGCCGGCGCGGTCTTCAGGAAATCCATATAGCCGGCATCATGCACCGCACGGATCGCCGCCTCGCCATGATCGGCGGGCGCCTCGGCACCGCCGATCGCCGCCAGGATAGCCTCGGCCCGTAGCGGCTTCTCGGCGAAGTCGACGAATCCGCCATTATGCAATTCCTTGAGCGGGGCATGGGCGAGCTGGCGGGGGTCGAAGAAACGACGCATCAGTCTTCCTTGCGAGGAGCCGCGAACCGCAGCACGAGAAACCCGGTGAGTGCGGACAGGATCGACCCGGCCAGCACGCCGATCTTCACCGCATCCATCACCGCGGCGTTGCCGGGAAAAGCGAGGCCGCCGATGAACAGGCTCATCGTGAAGCCGATCCCCGCGAGCAGCGCCACGCCGTAGATCTGGGTCCAGCTCGCCCCGCCCGGCGCGCGGGCAAAGCCCAGCCGCACCGCGATCCGGATGCTGCCATAGATGCCGATCTGCTTGCCGAAGAACAAAGCAAGCGCGATGCCAAGCACCAGCGGCTCGACCATGATCGCGGGCGACAGCCCGGTCAGCGCGACCCCGGCATTGGCGAAGCCGAACAATGGCATCACGCCGTACGCGACCCATGGGTTGAGCGCATGCTCCAGCCGGTGAAGCGGCGACACGCGATGATCCCGTCGCACCGGGATGAGCATCGCGGCGACCACGCCGGCGATCGTCGCATGGACCCCGGACATCAGCACCAGCAGCCAGAGCAAAACGAAGCCGAGCAAATAAGGCCATAGCCTGACCACGCCGAGCCGGTTCATCGCGACCATCGCGACAGCAACGATCGCCGCGCCGGCCAAAGCGAACAGCACGAGCCCGTGACTGTAGAAGACCGCGATGATCGCGACCGCACCCATATCGTCGACGATCGCGACAGTCGTGAGAAACAGCTTGAGCGAGGCCGGCACGCGCGGCCCGAGCAGCGCGAGCACGCCGATCGCGAAGGCGATGTCGGTCGCGGCCGGGATCGCCCAGCCGCTGCGCAGATCGGCCGCGCCGGCGGTGATCGCAAGATAGACAATCGCCGGGCAGATCATCCCCGCCGCGGCCGCGACGATCGGCAGCCGCCGCCGATCCGGCCTGGCCAGCTCGCCATCGATCAGTTCGCGCTTGATCTCCAACCCAACGAGCAGGAAGAACAAGGCCATCAACCCATCGTTGACCCACAGATGCACGGTCATCGGGCCGATCGCGGGGGCGATCACCGGCCCGGTCTCGACATGCAGCAGGTGGAAATAGTCGCTGGCGAAGGGCGAGTTGGCCGCGACCATCGCCAGCGCCGCCGCCGCGATCAGCAGGACTCCGCCCAGCGCCTCATTGGCGAGGAAGTCGCGCAGCACCGAGGCGGCGCGCTCCGCAATCACCGCGCGAGGGCCTCCGCGATCAGCTTCCGCGTATTCTCGATCCCGTAAAGCGCGATAAAGCTGCCCATGCGCGGGCCCTGGCTCGAGCCGAGCAACGTCTCGTACAGCGCCTTGAACCAGTCGCGCAGATTTTCGAACCCGGCCGTCTTGCCGATCTCGTAGACGCTATTCTGGATATCCTCGGCGCTCGCCTCCGCCGGCAGTGCGGCAAGATCGGCATCGAGCTGTTGCAATGCCGCCACTTCCACACCTTCGGGCGCGCGGCGCTTCAGCGTCGGCGCGACGAAATCGCGGCCATAAGCGAGCGCGCGGTCGATCAGCCGGTCGAGCTCGGGATAGAGCTCGGGCGTCGCATCGGGCACGTAATTGGCGAGATAGCTCCAGACCTGCTCCTTGGTCGCATCGCCCATCACGCCGACGAGGTTGAGCAGCAGCCCGAAGGTGACGGGCAGCTCACCCGTCGGCAATTTGCCGTCATGGATATGGTGGACCGGGTTGCCGAGCTTCTCCTTCAGCTCCTGGCCGGCATAATTGCCGCGAAACTGCCAATATTCGTCCACCGCGCGCGGGATGACGCCCATATGGAGCGACTTGGCCTTTCGCGGTTCGCGATAGATGTAGAAGGCAAGGCTTTCCTCCGGCCCATAGGTCAGCCAATCGTCGAGGCTGAGGCCGTTGCCCTTGGACTTGGAGATCTTCTCGCCCTTTTCGTCGAGGAACATCTCATAGGTGAGGCCCTCGGGCGGACGGGCGCCGAGCACGCGCGTGATCTTCGACGCCTGGGTGACGCTGTCGATGAGGTCCTTGCCCGACATTTCGTAATCGACCTGCAGCGCCGTCCAGCGCATCGCCCAGTCGACCTTCCATTGCAGCTTGGCCATGCCGCCGAGCGCCGACTGCTCGATGCGGTCGCCGTCATCCATGAAGGCGATGGTGCCTGCCTCGGCATCGACCACCTCGACCGGCACCTGGAGGACGATGCCCGATTTCGGGCTGATCGGCAGGATCGGCGAATAGGTCGCGGCGCGCTCGGCGCGGAGCGTGGGGAGCATCACGTCCATGATCGCCTGATAGCGCTGCAGGATCAGTTTGAGGGTCGGATCGAAACGGCCCGAGCCATATTCGATGGTCGAGGACAGGAATTCATAGTCGAAGCCATAGCGATCGAGGAAATCGCGCAGCATCGCATTGTTATGGTGCGCGAAGCTTTCGAACTTGCCGAAGGGATCGGGGATCTGCGTCAGCGGCTTGCCGAGATAGCCGGCCAGCATTTCCTTGTTCGGCACATTGTCCGGCACCTTGCGCAGGCCGTCCATGTCGTCCGAAAAGGCGATCAGCCGCGTCGGCGTGTCGCTCAATGCGTGGAAGGCGTTGCGCACCATCGTCGTGCGCAGCACCTCGTTGAAGGTGCCGATATGCGGGAGGCCCGACGGACCGTAACCCGTTTCGAACAGTATCGCGCCGTCCGGCTTGCCCTCGGGATAGCGCTTCAGCAGCTTGCGCGCCTCTTCATAGGGCCATGCTTTGGACTCGAGAGCGGCGGCGCGAAGATCGGGTGCGGTCATGCGGCGCGGCCTAGCGCATCGGAAAGCTCGCGCACAACCTGCGGTTTTGGCCGCAAAGCGGCGTTGCCATTTCGTTCCAATCGCCTAGGACGTAGCCATGGCTCCGCCGCCCTATTCCGCGCTCCCCTATCCCGCGCTTCACGCGAGCCATAGCGGCATCTGGATCGCGGATGCCGAGGGCACGCGGCCGATCGGACGCGGCGAGGCGATCCGGATCGCCGCCGATACGCCGGTGATCGTGCTCAACGCGGCGCTGATCGGCCAGCGGCTCGGCTATGCCGACCTGTCGGGGCTCGACCTGCTCGAGCTGTTCGCCTTTCTCTGCCCGGCGCGCTTCATGGTGCCGACCCCGCGCGGGCTGGCGCGCGTCGCCGGGATCGAGCCGCCCGGGCGCGATGACGAGATCGCCGCCTTCCTGCTCCGCGCGGCGGAAGCGTTGCTTGAGATGCCCAGGGGCGACTGGCCTGAGCGCGAAGGCGCCTGGACCTCGGCCGAGTCGCTATTCCGCTTGCGCTGGACCTGGGCGCCGGTGCTGGCCGGCCGGCTGGCCAGGCCGGCGACGGCCGAGCGCTGGCTGTTCTCCAAGCTCCCCGAATGGTCCGAGACCGCACCGCGACCCGCGCCGCGCACGATCTCGCTCGATCCCGAGGAGACGCAGGCGCGGCTTGCACATCTCACCGGCCATGGCGCCGAACTGCGCCCGGGCCAACGCGCCTTCGCCCAGGCGGCGATGGAAGCGTTCGGCCCGCGCATGGTCCGCGACGCGCCCAACATGGTGCTGGCCGAGGCAGGCACGGGCATCGGCAAGACGCTCGGCTATCTCGCCCCGGCCTCGCTCTGGGCGGAAAAAGCCGGAGGCGCGGTGTGGGTGTCGACCTTCACCAAGGCGCTGCAGCGCCAGCTCGGCCATGAAAGCGCGCGGCTCTTCCCCGATGCCGAGATCCGCAAGACCAAGGTCGTCACCCGCAAGGGGCGGGAAAATTATCTCTGCCTGCTCAATCTCGAGGATGCGCTGCAGGGCGGTTTCGCCGGACGCGCGGCGATCCTGGCGCAGCTCGTCGCGCGCTGGGCGGCGTACAGCGCGGACGGCGACATGGTCGGGGGCGACCTGCCCGGCTGGCTGCCCACCCTGTTCCGCCGCAACGGATCGACCGCGCTGACCGACCGGCGCGGCGAATGCGTCTATGCCGGCTGCCCGCATTACCGGAAATGCTTCATCGAGCGCGCCGCCCGCGCCAGCGCCGAGGCCGATATCGTCATCGCCAACCATGCTTTGGTGATGGTCAACGCGGCACGGGGCCGCGAGCTGGCGACGCGCCCGACGCGCTACGTCTTCGACGAAGGCCACCACATCTTCGACGCCGCCGATTCGATGTTCTCGACCGCACTGACCGGCCAGGAGACGATCGAGCTCAGGCGCTGGATCCTCGGCCCCGAATCGGGCGGGCGCGGGCGGCGGCGCGGCCTTGCGGCACGGCTGTCCGATGTGGCGAGCTATGACGAGGGCGGCGGCATAGCCATCGGCGAGGCGATCAAGGCGGCGGGGGCGCTGGCGGCGGATGGCTGGCTGCAGCGGCTGAGCGAAGGCGCGCCCTTCGGTCCGATCGAGACCTTGCTCGCGGCGGTACGCGGGCTCGCTTATGCGCGCGCCGAGACGCAGGGCGATGCGGGGTACGGCCTGGAGACCGAGCTGGCCGAACCCGACGCTGCGCTGATCGAGGCCGCGGCGCCGGCGGCGCATGCGCTCGACGCGCTGGTCCGCCCGCTCGTCACACTCGGGCGGCGGCTCGAGGCTGTGCTGGCCGAGGCGCCCGACTGGATGGACGGCCCCGCCCGCGCCCGGATCGAGGGGGCGATCGCCTCGATCGGCTGGCGCGCCGAGACGGTCGCGGCCTGGCTGTCGCTGCTCGCGCGGATCGGCGGGCCGGCGACGCCCGATTTCGTCGACTGGCTGGCGGTCGACCGGATCGAGGGGCGCGAATATGATATCGGCCTGCACCGCCACTGGCTCGATCCCAGCAAGCCTTTTGCCGAAACGGTGTTGAAACAGGCGCATGGCGCGCTCGTCACCTCCGCGACCTTGCGCGGGGGCGGCGAGTGGGAAGTGGCCGAGGCACGGACCGGCGCGCAGCACCTGGTGCGCGGCGCAAGCCGGTTCGAGGCGATCAGCCCGTTCGATTATGCAAGCCAGGCCGAGGTGCTGATCGTCACCGACGTGAAGCGCGGCGACATGGGGGCGCTCGCCAATGCCTATGCGCGGCTCGGCGTCGCCTCGGGCGGCGGCATGCTCGGGCTGTTCACCGCGATCCGGCGGCTGCGCGGCGTCCACGCGCGGATCGCCGATCGGCTCGCCCGGGACGGGCTGCCGCTCTACGCCCAGCATGTCGATCCGATCGACACCGGGACCCTGGTCGACATCTTCCGCGACGATGCCTCGGCGTCCCTGCTTGGCACCGATGCGTTGCGGGACGGCGTCGATGTACCGGGCCGCTCGCTGCGGCTGGTGGTGATGGAGGGCGTGCCCTGGCCCAAGCCCACCGTGCTCCACGCCGCGCGGCGGCTGGCCGGGGGCGGCAGCGCCTATGACGACCGCATCGTCCGCGCCCGTCTGGCCCAGGCGTTCGGCCGGCTGATCCGCCGCGCCGACGATCACGGCATCTTCGTTCTGCTCTCCGCGGCGATGCCGTCGCGCCTGCTCACCGCCTTTCCGCCGGGCGTAACGGTGTCGCGCGTCACGCTGGACGAGGCGGTGCTGCGCGCGGGGCGTCTTCCTTCCGTCACCCATGTCGGGCATGAGGCGCGCGAGGAAGCCTGACGGAGACGTTTGCCGGGATGAAGACGCTGACGCTCCTTCGCCATGCCAAATCGGGCTGGGACGATCCGGTGCTGCGCGATTTCGATCGGCCGCTCAACGGCAAGGGCAAGCGCGCGGCGCAGCTGGTCGGGCGCAACTGGCGGACGATCGGGCTGGAATTCGACCATGTCGTCGCCTCGCCCGCGGTGCGGGTGATCGAGACGATCGAGCAGGTCGCGGCCGGCTATGGCGGCGCGCTGGCGCCGGCCTGGGACCGCCGCATCTACCTCGCCTCGGCAACGACCTTACTCGACCTCGTCCATGAGCTGCCCGCCGACGCCGACAGCGTGCTGCTGGTCGGGCACAATCCCGGGCTCGAGGATCTGGTGCTGCTGCTGGTGCCCGATTCGGACGAGCAGCCGCTGCGCGACGATGTCGAGGCCAAGTTCCCGACGGCGAGCACCGCGCAGCTTCGCTTCGACGTGGCCCATTGGAGCGATATCGCCGCCGGCGGCGGATCGCTGAACCTGTTCGTGCGGCCGCGGGATCTCGATCCGACCCTGGGCCCGGATCAGGACTGACGTTTTTCCAGCTGGGCCCTGAGCCCGGCGAGCGCCCCCAGCGGCTTCGCTTCTTCCTCGCTGATCACGCCCGCCCGCCGCAGCACCGCCGCGGCGTTCGGCCCGCGCGGGAAGGGATCGAGCGCGAGCGCCATCGTCTCCGCCGCCGCCTCGCCGAGATCGATCGCGGCGCCGTCAAAGCTCATCGTGTCGAGCGCATCCTCGCTCAGCTCGATCTCGTCGCCCTCGGGCGTGCCCTCGTCGACGAAGCGGAGCGCGACGGGCTCGTCGACCGAAACGGGCAGCGCCTCGTCGGTGACCACGCAGGCCTGCACGACGTCTGCGCGCACCGTGCCCCGCGCCACCACGCCGGCCGCGTCGCGCCGCACGCGGAACACGCCCTCCAGCCGGCCGATGGATTTAAGTCCGAACCGCACCGCGAGTGCCGCGCGTTCGGCCTCGGTCGCGGCGACCCTGATCTCGCGCTCCCCCTCGCCGATCGTGTCGATTCGCTCCAGCCGGGAAAATTCGGGTGCGTTCATGGCAGGGCGCCCTCGATCAACGCGGCGGCCGGAGTCGCGGCCAGCGAATCGCGCAACGCCAGCAGCGATTCGCGCACCTGCGCCAACGCCGCGGGATCGGGGGATTCGCCGCGATAGAGGTTGCGCACCAGCGCCGTATCGAGATCGCCGCCCGCCAGCGCGTCGCGATACGCGCCGAGGCGGCCGCCGAGCATGCTCATCATCTTGCCGATATGCTTGCCGACGACGACGTCGCCGATGCCGATCTCGCGCAATTGCCCGTCCATGTCCTCGACGAAGCGCTCGGTCAGCCGCACGCTCGGACCCGCCGCCTGCGGATCCTTTTCCAGCCGCAACAGCACCAGAGCGAGGATGGTCGCGACCATATCGAAGCGGCCGTCGATGCTGTCGGGCACGCCCCCCGCCTCGTACCAATGCGGCGCGCGGGCCCGTGCGACGATCGCCTCATAGAGCGGCAGCGCCTCTTCGTCCCGGCTACCGAACAGCTTCGCGATCCATTGCACCTGTGTCGTCTCCAGCGCGTGCCCTTGTTTGGCCGCCTTCATCCGCATATTGAGGCTGGCGGCGCATGATGCAATGCAAACGCGTTGCCGCGTCGGCGTGCCTGGAGAGTATGATGAGTGTGATTTCCGCCC
>NZ_JAQGLC010000182.1 GCF_028293085.1 Sphingomonas bacterium | reverse complement strand
GTTCGCCGAGGACGGCCGCATCTTCGTCGCGATGGACGAGGCAGGCGCGCAGGCGCAAGCGGGCGAGGGCGTCGAGTTGCGCCAGGATAGCGACGTGCTGGACACCTGGTTCTCCTCCGCACTCTGGCCCTTCGCGACGATGGGCTGGCCTGACGGCGACGCGACGCTCCACGGCCGCTATCCGAACGACGTCCTCGTATCCGGCTTCGACATCCTGTTCTTCTGGGACGCCCGCATTATGATGCAGGGCATCCACCTCATGAAGGACGTGCCGTTCCGCACCCTCTACCTCCACGGGCTCGTCCGCGCGGCGGACGGGCAGAAGATGTCGAAGTCCAAGGGCAACACCGTCGATCCGCTCGGCCTGATCGACCAATATGGCGCGGACGCGCTGCGCTTCTTCATGGCGGCGATGGAAAGCCAGGGCCGCGACATCAAGATGGATGAGAAGCGGGTCGAGGGCTATCGCAACTTCGCGACCAAGCTGTGGAACGCCGCGCGTTTCTGCCAGTCGAACGGCATCGGCGCGAGCGCCGCATTGGAAGCGCCGGAGGCCAGTCTCGCGGTCAATCGCTGGATCATCGCCGAGACGATCCAGACGGTGCAGGCGGTCGATCTCGCCCTCGCCGACTACCGCTTCGACGGCGCCGCCAACGCGGTCTACCAGTTCGTCTGGAGCCGCTTCTGCGACTGGTATCTCGAACTGATCAAGCCGCTGCTCGGCAATGCGGAAGGCCCTGCGACGGGGCCCGAGGCGGACGAGACGCGCAAGGTGGCGGGCTGGGTGCTCGATCAGATGCTGGTCCTGCTCCATCCGTTCATGCCGTTCATCACCGAGGAGCTGTGGCACGCTTTGGGCCAGCGCGAGTCCGATCTGATCGTCGCCAGATGGCCGATGGCCGATGCGCGCTCCATCGATCCGGAAGCGAGCAAGGAAATCGACTGGCTGATCCGGCTGGTCAGCGAGGTCCGCGCGGCGCGGAACGAGCTGAACGTGTCGCCCGGCGCTCGCATGCCCTTCCATGTCCGCGACGCCGATCCCGCGACCCTCGCGCGGCTGGATCGCCAGGCCCCCGCCATCGCGCGGCTGGCGCGGATCGACCGCGCCGAGGGGGAGGCCCCGAGCAGCGGCGCGGTGCAGGTCGTGATCGACGAGGCGACCTTCGTCCTGCCGCTCGAAGGCGTGATCGACCTGGATGCCGAGCGCGCACGCTTGACCAAGGCGATCGAGGCGTCCGCCAAGGAGCGTGACGCGCTCGCCGGGCGGCTCGGCAATGCGAGCTTCGTCGAACGCGCCAAGCCCGAAGCAGTCGAAAAGGCCCGCGCCGATCATGCGGAGAAATCGGCCGAGGCCGAACGCCTCACGGCGGCGCTGACACGGCTGGGCTAAACCTCTTCCCCTCCCTGCAAGGTAGGGGCTAGGGGTGGGTCGGAAAAAGTCGGGGTCGATCCCCGGCTTTTTCTTTCTGCCCCATGCGAGACGCGCGCTCGCACCCACCCCAACTCCTCCCGCGCAGGGAGCGGAGTGAGAGACGCGATGGCAACACCACCAATCCGTCCCGGCCAGCGCGATCTCACCACGGGGCCGATCGCGTCGACTCTGCTCGCTTTCGCCTTGCCGACGCTCGGATCGAACATCCTCCAGTCGCTCAACGGATCGATCAACTCGATCTGGGTCGGGCGCTTCCTCGGCGAAAGCGCGCTCGCCGCGACGTCGAACGCCAACATCATCATGTTCCTGACCTTCTCCGCCGTGTTCGGCTTCGGCATGGCGGCGACGATCCTGATCGGCCAGTCGGTGGGACGTCGCGATATCGAGGCGGCGCGGCGCGCCTTCGGATCGACGGTCGGCCTGGTAGTCGGCGGCGCGGTGGTGATCTCGATCCTCGGCTGGCTGTTCACGCCACAGATCCTGCGGCTGCTCGCCACGCCGGGCGAGGCGCAGAACATGGCGCGCGACTATCTGCGCGTGATCTTCCTGGGGCTGCCTTTCTCGATGCTCGGCGTGCTGATCCAGATGAGCCTGCGCGGCACCGGCGATTCGCTGACGCCCTTGTGGTTCATGCTGCTCAGCGTCGCGATCGACAGCAGCTTCAATCCGCTGCTGATCGCCGGCATCGGGCCGTTCCCGCGCATGGGCATCGCCGGTTCGGCGACGGCGACGCTACTCGCCGGGATCATCTCCTCGGCCGGGCTGCTCGTCTATGTCTATTGGCGTGATCTCCCGATCCGGCTGCGCGGCCATGAGCTGCGCTACCTGCTCCCGGAAATGGCGCTGGTGAAGACGATCGTCGCCAAGGGGCTGCCGATGGGTGCGCAGATGCTGGTGATGTCGAGCGCGGGGCTCACCATGGTCGGGCTGGTCAACCGGCTCGGCGTCGATACCGCGGCCGCCTATGCCGTGTCGCAGCAGCTCTGGACCTATATCCAGATGCCGGCGATGGCGATCGGCGTCGCAGTCAGCAGCATGGCGGCGCAGAATATCGGCGCGGGCAAATGGGAACGGGTGAACGCGATCACCCGGGCCGGGATCATCTACAACACCGCCATCACCCTCGTCGTGATCGTCGCGATCATCCTGTTCGACCGACAGGTGATGGCGCTGTTCGTCGGCAGCGACAGCCCGGCGATCCCGATCGCGCGGCATATCCAGCTCATCTCGAGCTGGACCTTCGTCATGTTCGGCGCGACGATGGTGCTGTTCTCGACGGTGCGCGCCAATGGCGCGACGGTGGCGCCGCTGATCATCCTGGCGATCGCCTTCTATCCGGTCCGGATCGGCTTCGCGCTCATCGGCCCGCGGTTCATCGGGCAGGACGCCCTGTGGTATGCCTTCCCGCTCGGGTCGCTCGTCTCGCTGTCGCTTGCGATCCTCTATTATCGCAGCGGCCATTGGCGCGAGCAGGTGCTGATCGTGCCGCCCGATCCGGATGAGGCCGGGGAGCAGGCTCATGCCGCGGGCGAACCCGCCGGACGACTGCATCCGACGGGATGAGCGATCGGCCGATGCCGGTGGGTGCCGCTATCGTTCGATCGCGAACGTCACCGTCAGCCGCGCATTGGTCTCCACCGGCTTGGGCGAGACGTCGATCATGATCGGGGGAGGCGCCATCACGGCAGGCGCCTGCATCGCGAACATCCTCAATCCACCCGACATGCCACGCTCGCTCCCGTCATCGACCGAGACGATCCCGCCGAGCGTCGCCCCCGACGCCGCGGCGATCGCCTGGGCCTTGGCGCGGGCATTCTCCATCGCCTTGGCAATCGCCCCGTTCGAGGCGGCCGAATCGTCGCGCAGGCCGAAATCGTCGAGCCGTGCCCGGCTGGCTCCAAGCCGGCCGGCGAGCCCGACGGCGGTGCCGGCGTCCTTCACCGAGCTCATGATGACGGTCGCCTCGATCTGCGCCACCCGGCCGACCACGGTACAGTCTTTCTTGCCGGTCCGGGCGGGTACGCCGTCCGCCATGTCATCGGCCGCCAGTGACACCGCATCCGCCATGGCATCGAGATTGTCGGCAAGGGACTCGAGATCGTCCGAACCCATCGAGAAGCGATTGCCGTTGTCGCAGGCGCCGGCATAGGCCTCGCGGATCGATACGGCGCTGGTCTGTACCTCAACCTTGGGGTCGAGCGAGCGCAGGCCCGAGATTACCGCATTCTGCCGTGCCGCCAGCGCGGCGGTGGCGGCATCGGCGGTCTTGCCCTCTGCCCGGATGGAAATCGAGAGGCTGGCCTTGTCGGGGGCGCTTTCCACACTGCCTGTCGCGGAGACGGTGATGGTTGCCGGTTTCGCCTCCCGCCCGGTCTGGGCCAGTGCCGGGCTCGGGGTCAGTGCCACGATCATGAGCGCTTTTGCGATACGCATCCCGGTCTCCCATGTTCATAAATGTTATATCATAACTAGGATAGCGCCGGCGGATGGGTACGTAAAGCCGTTACACTTGCACCCGAGCGGCCGATCCAGCACAAGCCCCGCATGTCCGCCCAATATCCTGCCCTTCGTCTCCGCCGCACCCGTGCTTCCGCGTGGAGCCGGCGCATGCATGCCGAAACCGTGCTCACGCCCGCCGATCTGATCTGGCCGCTGTTCATCGCCGAAGGCCAGGGCGTCGAGGAGCCGATCGCGAGCCTGCCGGGCGTCTCGCGCTGGTCGGTCGACGGCATCGTCGCGCGCGCGAAGGAAGCCCGCGATCTCGGCATTCCGTGCGTCGCGCTGTTTCCCAACACCCAGCCCGATCGCCGGTCCGATCGCGGCGAGGAAGCGCTCAACCCCGACAACCTCATGTGCCGCGCGATCCGCGCGCTGAAAGAGGCGGTGCCCGAGGTCGGCGTGCTCACCGATGTCGCGCTCGATCCCTATACCAGCCACGGTCATGACGGGCTACTCGACGCGACGGGCTATGTGCTCAACGACGAGACGTCGGAGGTGCTGGTGGGGCAGGCGCTCAACCAGGCGGCGGCGGGCGCGGACATCATCGCGCCGAGCGACATGATGGACGGCCGCGTCGGATTGATCCGCGAGGCGCTTGAGGGCGAGGGCCGTCTCAACGTCCAGATCATGGCCTATTCGGCCAAGTACGCCAGCGGCTTCTACGGCCCGTTCCGCGATGCGGTCGGCTCGCGCGGGCTGCTCAAGGGCGACAAGAAGACCTATCAGATGGATTCGGCCAATGCCGAGGAAGCGCTGCGTGAGGTCGCGCTCGATCTCGCCGAGGGCGCGGACAGCGTGATGGTCAAGCCCGGCCTGCCCTATCTCGATATCATCCTGCGGGTGAAGGCGGAGTTCCAGGTGCCGGTGTTCGCCTATCAGGTGTCCGGCGAGTACGCGATGATCGAGGCCGCGGTCGCCGCCGGCGCGGCCGAGCGCGACGCGGTCGTGCTGGAGACGCTGATGGCGTTCAAGCGCGCCGGCTGTTCGGGCGTGCTCACCTATCATGCGGCGCATGCCGCGCGGCTGCTCAACGCGTGATCGAGACCGAACGCCTGATCATGCGGCCATGGGAGGATCGCGATCGCGCGGTGCTCCGCGCGCAGTGCGACGATCCGGAGGTGATGCGTTTCCTCCTCCCGGTCCTGGACGACGCAGCGTTCGAGACGATGCTTGGGCGGCTTGCCGGCTGGATCACCGATCACGGCTTTACCTTCTGGATCCTCGAGCGCCGCGATGACGGCGTCGTGATGGGGATGTGCGGGCTGAAGCCCGGCGCGCCCGACACGCCGATCGAGAACAAGGTCGAGATCGGCTGGCGGCTCGGCAGCGACTTTTGGGGGCAGGGCTATGCCCGCGAGGCGGCACAGGCGAGCCTCGACTGGGCCTGGGCGAATCTCGACACACCCGAGGTGGTCGCGATCACCGTCCAGGCGAACAAGGCGAGCTGGGGCCTGATGGAGCGACTGGGCATGACGCGTGACGTCGACGGCGAGTTCGATCATCCGCTCGTTCCCGAGGGCGATCCGCTCCGGCGCCACATCCTGTATCGCATCGCGCGGCCCGCCTGATGGCAAGCTTCGCCATGCCGGCGCGGTTCGCGCGGCCCTTGTTCGTCGCCACGATCCTCGCCGGATCCTTCCTGCTGTTCCTGGTCCAGCCGATGGTCGCGCGCATGGCGTTGCCGCGCCTCGGCGGCGCGCCGGCGGTGTGGAATTCGGCGATGCTGGTCTATCAGGCGTTGCTGCTCGGCGGCTACGCCTATGCGCACTGGCTTGGCCGGGTGACGCCGCGGCTGCAGGCGGCGATCCATCTCGCCGTCCTGTTGATCGCCGCTCTGTGGTTGCCGATCGGGCTGATGGCGATGCAGCTTCCGGCCAATGCCCAGCCCGCCATCTGGGTGCCGTGGCTGCTCGGCGCGTCGATCGGGCCCTTGTTCTTCGCGGTTTCGGCGCAGGCGCCGTTGCTCCAGCGCTGGTTCAGCATCTCGAGCAAGGGGCAGGACCCCTATGCCCTCTATGCCGCTTCGAACTTCGGCAGCTTTGCCGGGCTGCTCGCCTATCCGCTGATCGTCGAGCCCGGCCTCGCGATCCGCGGGCAGAGTGCGCTGTGGACCGGCGGCTATGTCCTGGTCGCGATACTGGTCGCGATTTGCGCGATGACCCTGCCCAGGATGAAGCTCACAGTCGCCGCAGAGCCCGCCCCGGCCAGCCCGGCGCCGAGCCGCAAGCGCGTCGCGCACTGGATCGCGCTGGCGTTCGTGCCCTCGGGCCTGATGCTTGCGACCTCGACCTATATCACCACCGACGTGGTCGCGATGCCGTTGCTCTGGGTGCTGCCGCTCGGGCTGTATCTGCTGAGCTTCACCATCGCCTTCGCCACGAGGCGTGGGCCGGCCGATCTGCTGACGCGCCTCGCGCCGGCGGTCATCCTGCTGATCGGCGGCATCCTGGTCGGCGGGCTGCAGGGCAAGCCCTGGCTCAACGCGGGGCTCGCATTGCTGCTGCTGTTCATGGCCGCGGTCGCGCTGCATACCGCGATGTACCGGATCAGGCCCGAGCCGGACCGGCTGACCGGCTTCTATCTCGCCATGTCGGTCGGCGGCGTGCTTGGCGGCGTGTTCGCGGCGTTGATCGCGCCGCTCCTGTTCGACTGGACCTACGAATATCCGATCCTGGTGCTCGCGGCGGGCGCGCTCGCGCCACAGGGTTTCCTGATCCCCGAAATCGCCCTGCTCTGGGCCGGAGACGCGCAGCGGCGGCGGATCATGACATTGGGCGTCACGCTGGTGATGGCCGTGCTGATCCTCGCGGTGCTGAACGGGCCGGGCGCGGGCATGGAAGATGCCGGCCCGATCCAGGGAATCGTGTTCGTCGCGATGGTGGCGATCGGGCTGGTCACGATCGGCGTGCGGACCGCCTTCGTCATCGCATTGGCCGGTGCCCTGGTCGTGTTTGGCGGCTATCGTTCAATCATGCTGTCGCTCGAGCCCGGCGCCCGGACGCGCAGCTATTTCGGCGTTTACACCGTTCGCGGTGACAGCCAGGTCCGCCAGCTCCAGCATGGCACCACCGTGCACGGCACGCAGCTGCTCGGCACCGAGGCGCGCGAGCGGACGCCGACGGCCTATTATGTCCCCGGCTCGGGGGTCGGTCAGGCGATGCAGGCGGTGCCCGCGCTGTTCGGCGATCATGCCCGGATCGGGGTCGTTGGCCTCGGGGCAGGAACGCTCGCTTGCTATGCCCGGCCCGGGCAAAGCTGGCGCTTCTACGAGATCGATCCCGCAGTCGTGCGCATCGCGCGCGATACCGGCCAGTTCAGCTTCCTCCGGCATTGCCTGCCCAATCCGCCGATCGAGATCGGCGACGCGCGGCTGAACCTTGCGGTCGAGCCGACCGGTTCGCTCGATCTGCTCGCGCTCGACGCTTTCTCGTCGGATGCGGTGCCGATGCATCTGATGACCCGCGAGGCGTTCGCGACTTATGGCCGGGTGCTCACGCATGACGGCGTGCTGCTCGTCCATATCTCCAACAAGTTCCTCGATCTGGAACCGGTGGTTTCGGCCGCGGCCAAGGCGGAAGGCTGGAGCGCCGCCAAGCTCGTTTATTATCCCGGCCCCGAGGTGGAGGCGCCCCGCGCGGTATCCTTCTGGATCGCCATGTCGCACGATCCCGCGCGGCTGGCGGCGCTCAAGGCACGCGATGCGCAGTGGCAACCCTTGAACCGCTATCCCGGCTTCACGCCGTGGAGCGACGATTATTCGACGATCCTGCCGCTGGTGAAGGCGCTGCGCTAGGCTTCGGGCAGCAGTGCCTGGATCGCCGCGATCCGGGCCGATTGAG
>NZ_JAQGLC010000158.1 GCF_028293085.1 Sphingomonas bacterium | reverse complement strand
ATCCACCGCTCGAACCTGGTCGGCATGGGCGTGCTCCCGCTGCAGTTCGCCGAAGGCGTCACGCGCCAGACGCTCGGCCTCGACGGCTCGGAGAGCTTCACCATCCAGCACGTCGCGGACATCCGCCCGCGCCAGGATGTCGAGGTTATCCTTACCCGCGCCGACGGCAGGACCGAAACCTTCACGACCCGCTGCCGGATCGATACCGTCAACGAGCTGGAATATTTCCTCCACGGCGGCATTCTGCAGTACGTGCTCCGGAACCTGGCGGCGTAAGGAATATCATGATGCGGACCGCGATCGCCCTGTCTCTGATGCTGGCGGTCGCGGCCGCGCCCGCCGCGGCGGCCGAGACGTGGAAGGAGTTCACCAGCGCCGACGGCTATCAGAGCGCGATCGCCGTCGAGTCGATCAAGGCGACGGGCACGCAGCGGAGCTTTCGCCTGAAGGTCGGCAAGGTCGGCGAAACCCATTATGCCATCGCCAACGCCCTGCTCGATTGCCAGGCGAAGACGCTGACGATGGGCAATGCCGATCTCTTCGACAAGGGCGTCCAGACCGGCACCAAGCTGGCCGACCCGGCCAAGCCCTTCACCGAACCGCTCGGCGACGAACCGTCGGGACAGGAGATTCTGGCGTTCGTCTGTATGGGCTGAAGGGCCGGACTCTTCTTCGTCACCCCCTCAAACATGCTACCCCGAATATGGTAGTCGATGCACGCGACTACCGGCAGCCCGCCCGAACATGGTCATATCCTCCCGCGGACCTGGAACCAGACCCGCGCAGATTTCGCGAGGAGGCACGCCATGTACGAGAACCAGCAGAATTTCGGCGAGTTGGAAGGCGACCCGTTCGAGCTGAACGAGGTCGGCCCCTATGGCTTCATGAACGCCGAATATGAAGGCGAAGGCTTTGGCGGCGGCGACTTCGAGGCCTTCGCCGGTGACGGCTATGACCAATATGGCGATGGCTTCGATCAGCTGAGCGACGGCTTCGACCAATATGGTGCCGACAATTACTGGGAGGGCGAGCTCGAAGGCGAAGGTTTCGATCCGTTCGGCGATCAGGAAGGCGAGGAATTCTTCGGCAAGATCTGGGACGCCGCCAAGAAGGCCGCCAAGGTCGTCGCGCCGATCGCCAAGAAATTCGCGCCGCAGATCGGCTCGGTGATCGGCGGCGCGATCGGCGGACCGGCCGGCGCCATGCTCGGCAGCAAGCTCGGCGGCTTCGTCAAGCAGATGGAAGGCGAGGAAGAGGGCGAGACCGAGGACGAACTGAACGCCCCCGTCCGCGTCTCGCGCGACGACGATCAGCTCTCCGAGTCCATGGCGGTCGCCGCGACCAGGGCAAATCCGAACGACGCCGGCATGTTCGGCTCCGCGATCACCGTGACGATCGCCAGCCGCGCGCCCTTGTCGGTGCGGGCGGTCGTGCCGGTGCTGGCCAAGGCCGGCAGCGACGTCGCGCGTCGCCTGGCGGCGACCGGCGATCCGCGCGCCAAGGCGCTGATCCGCATGCTGCCGACAATCCAGAAAAAGACCGTGGCGACGCTCACCCAGAAGGCGCAGACCGGCCGGGCGGTGACGCCCAAGACCGCGGTGCGCGTGATGGCGCGGCATGCCAGCCGCACCCTGGCCAACCCCCAGACGATCGCCAAGGCGCTGGCCCAGAATGCGGCGAAGAAGCGCGGCATCGATCGCCGCGCCGTGGCCGGGGCCGAGCGCTTCTTCTGATCCGCGACCGGCGGCGCGGGCGATCCGCGCCGCCCTTCCCCAACGCTGAACTCCTGGGAGAGGTGCAATGGCAAACCCGGTTCCGACGACGCCGGCCCTGAAGGCGAAGGCGGAGGCGCTTGGACAGCAGGCGCTGCGCCTGCGCCAATGGCGCGCGGCGTCCTGGGCGAAGGCAGCACCCGTGGCACGGCACCGCTTCCTCGCCGATGTCCACCGCGCGGAAGCGGGTGCGCACCAGCTCGCGGCCATCGGCTTCGCCGCCGCGGCAACCCCCGCCGGCCGCGCCGATCCGCAGCTGCGCACCACCCTCACCGGCCTGCAGCAGATCCTCGGCGCGCTGGCGCAACTCGATGCACGCGGTCCGGCGGCTCGCCCGGGCGTACCGACAAGAGCGCCGACGGGGGCGCCGACGGGCCCCGCCGCGCCGCGCCTCCCGGTAATGCCCGGGGCCGGACCTCGCCCGCCCCGGCCGACAGCCCGGCCCACGCCGCGATGGGTGGTCCCGGGCACGCCGGGGGCGCCCGTGCCGATCCCCGTGCCGATCGGCGTGACACGCCCGGGCGGCGCAGTCCCGGCGACGGGGACCGGCGAGCTCGCCTCGCTGCGCCAGGCGGCCGGGGACGCGATCACGCGTCTTCAGCAGGGCATGTCGGCGGAATATGAGGCCGATCACGCGATGGATCCGACCTCGAAGCGCGGCCGCGCCAACAAGCAGGAAGCGATCCGCGTCGACCGCACCAGGACGGCCCGCGCCCAGCAGCGCGTCAAGGGCGCCGAGGATCGCTCCCGCGCCCGCCAGCAGGCGATCGCGCTGATCCGCAACCGCACGCCGGCGGCCTTCCACAAGGCGATCGTCCCGATCGTCATCCCGGGCGGAAACATCACGCCCGAGATCGTGAAAAAGCTCGCGAGCCTCGCCAGCGGCAATTTCATCCAGCAGATCATCAGCCTGGTCGGTTCCTCCGACGGCGGCGGCTCGCTCGACGGCACGGTCGTCAGCGCGACCATCGCCTCGGCGGTGGCCTCGGCCGCGACCGAGCTCGGCATCGTCGATCAGGTCAACACCAGCGCCATCGCCAAGGCGGTCAATGGCGTGGTCGCGTCCGATCTCTCCCCCGCGCTCAAAATGCTCGCGACGGTCGCCGTGCTGGCCACGGGCCGCAAGGGTGGCGGCGGCAAACGCCAGGCCGAGCTGGCGCCGTGAGCGCGATGGCCTTTCTCGAGCTCGACGCTGCCGCGGCGAATGCCGGCGCGGGCGCGGGCGCGCCGGCCGACCCCTCCGGCGGCGCCAGCGCGCTGCCCTATTTCGCCTGGCGGACCGCGGTGAATGCCGACCGCTATGTCAGCGGCATGCGCCCGTTCCGCGAAGGCGAATTCGGGCGCGGCCCGAACGCGCCCGATCGCTCGCACCTCAAGACGGTCAACGCGCTGATCCAGGCCGCCCGTCGCCGCCAGCAGGTGGAGGAGCGCGAATTGGCGCTGCATGCCCGTGATCTCGTCGCTGCTGGCGACAAGGGCTGCGCGACCTTGCTCAACCTCAAGGAGCGCAGCGAAACCAGGGCGCGCGAGACCGAGCAGATCTGGGAATTCTACCTCAACGTCTTCGGCCAGCGCACCGGCTCGTTCGCCCCCTGGCTCGGCGCGCTCGATCGTATCGCGCTCGATTGCTATCAGGCGGTCTATATGGGCCTGGGCAAGGCCCGCTCGATCCCCTCGCCGTCGCCGCTCACCTATATGGAAACCGGTTTCGGACCGGCCACCTTCCGCCGCGGCGTGCGGCTCAGCAAGCTCGGCCAGCAACTCAACCCCTTCCCGCTGGTCAAGGTGCCCTATCACCGGCTGCTCAACCCCTGGTCGCTGGGCGCGGTGCCGCACGAGGTCTCGCACAATCTGCAGAGCGACCTCGGCCTTTGGGAGCTGATGCCCAAAAGGATCGCCGCCGCCTTCGCCCAGCGCAAGCTCCCGCCGCGCAATGCCGAGGTGTGGCAGCGCTGGCACAAGGAAACCTATGCCGATCTCGCCGGCCTGTTGCTGATCGGCCCGGCCTATGTCGGCGCGCTGATGGATGTCGTCGGCCGGTCGCGCGCGTCGACCGCGGCATGGAACGACGAAGCGGTGCACCCCACCCCGATCATCCGCGTGCCGCTCAACATCCGCCTGCTCGAACGGATCGGTTTCGCCGGCGACGCCGCCGCGTTCCGCCGCGCCTGGGACGCGCTCTATCCGGCCAGCGCCTGGAAACGGGTGCCGCAATGGGTTCAGGCACGGTTGCCCGAGCAGATCGATGCCGCGCTCGACGCGGTCTGCTTCGAGCGATTCGACGAATATGGCGGCAAGGCGCTCGCTGACGTCATCCGGTTCGAACCCAAGCATGCCGAGCTGGTGCGCGAGGCCGCGGACCGGCTGCAGACCGGCACCGACACGGGCGTGCTGCCCGAACGCTTCCTCATCGCCGCCGCGCGCCAGGCGCTCGCCTGGGCGCGGGTGTCGCCCGCGACGATCCATCGCAATTTCTATGACGCCCTGGGGAGGTGCTGACGATGGTACCCGATCCCGATCTGGCGGCCGCGCGGGAGCGGTTCGAACAGCAATTGCGCATCGTGCTCGTGCGGGTGACAGCCACGCGCCAGGCGGTCGTCAAGCTGGGCGGCGATGGCGAGACGAGGTTGCTGACGACGGCGCTGGAAGGGCTCGCCTCGGCGAGCCGGCACGCCGCGACGGCGCTGGACAGCCTCGCAAACGGTGGGTCGGGCGACGCGATCGCGGCCTATATGTGCCTGCGCGAGGCGCTGGACGACAGCGTCCTGAGCAGTGATTTCGTCTACGCGTTCGACGCCGAGTTGACCGAGGCGGTCGAGGGCGCGAGCTCGCCGAAACGCCAGCGCCTGTGGAGCGAGACGGAGAAGCAGATCGGTGAACTGACCGCCGCAGCGGGATCGCTCGCCGAAGCGGCACGGGACTTTTCGCACAGCATCGACGCGAAGGAGACAGGCATCATGGAAACGGACAGCGCAACCGCCGCGGCGATCGAAGAACTCGGCATCACCTTAGCCACGATGATCGCGGGCGGATCCGCGGCACCCTCCACGCGAGGCGCCGGCGGTTTTGCCACGGTGACCGATCAGATGGCCGCCTCGCTTGGCGCCTCGGGCTTCCCGCAGATCGGTGATACCGACAACCCGGAGGTCATGCGCCAGCGCCTGATCGACGCGCTCAAGCGCAACTTCAGCTTCAAGGAGCAGGAAGGTTTCCGCACTTATTATCGGACGGCTCGTCAGACCGCGACGCGCGGCAGTGCAGGCGACACCAATCTGCTGCGGGGCGGACAGCGCGTGAATGCCGACCTGCTCGAAGCCGAGGCGGACGCGCTCGAGGATATCATCGGCCGCCTGCCCGTCGCCGCACGCTTCGAGTTTGCGCGCGGTGCCGAGGGCAGCCTCGCCCAAGCCCGCGCTGCGATCCATGACGAGCTTCGCGGCCTCGTCGACAGCGCGCGCGATCCCATGGGTATCAATGCCCCCCGCGCGATTTTCCAGTTCCATCGGCTCGTGCTCGCAATCCTGCAATATCTGCACGAGGGGGAGGCGCTGCCCAGCGCCCGATCGTTCGACCTCGCCCCGGGCTCCCGGGTCGAGACGATCCTCGAATGGGTATCGCGCTTCAGCGAAGAGGAAGTGCGCGCGCCGACAAGCGCCGTCGAGGACGAGGAGCTGCGCGCCGAGATCGGCAATCTGTTCGACCTGGTCGGCTCGATCGGCGGCCGCCTCATCCGCGACCCGCACCGCTACCGCCTCGGCCTCTACGCCGCCCGGCTCGAAGCGCAGCTGACCTGTGCGCTGAACAGCGTGGACCAGCTCGAAGCCGCGCTCGAACAGTCCGGCACTGAGTTGGACGAACAGGATGTCCAGTTCCTCTCCCATGGGGACGGGACGGGGACGCCATTGTCGATCGGGCAGTTCCTGCGCTGGACCGACAGCGTCGCGCGCCCGTTCGCCAAGGCCGGCAATCGCGCCGCGACCTTGCGGCAAAAGGAGGCGGTCCTGCTCGCGCTGGAACTGGCCTCGCTCGCCAAAGCCGCCCAGGGCTTCAAGCATGCGGCGCGCAGCATGGGCGTCGCCCGGCTGGTCGTGCACCAACAGCTGATCGAGCTCACCGGCTATCTGACCGCCGCCTCCGAAAATGCCGATGCGCTCGCCGGAAACGCGCGCCACGAGCATTTCATCCACGCCTGATCCGACCCACGCACCGGAGAGACCGCCATGGCCAACAATCCTCAAACCCTGGGTGAACTCAACGATCTGCTTGCGTCCCTGCAGGCGCTTCGCTCGTCGATGGTGCGGGACGCCCGCGACGAACTCGCCAAGACGCCCGCCCAGGCCGAGTTGATCAACCAATATATCAGCGACGCCGAAACGCTGCTGATGGACGCGCTCAAGCCCGCCGCCGGCGCGCCCGAAAGCGACAACGGACTGGCGCGCCTGATCGGCCTGGGCGACAATGTCGCGTCGCGCCTCGACGATGTCCGTCCGATGGGCCTTGTGCCCACCTATGACGACCAGATCAGCCGCGAGCGTCTGACCGCGGTCGGTGACCTTTATTACATCTATCAGCACGAGCGCGCGGGCGTGTTTCGCGCCGTGCTCAAGCTGCAGCAGCTTTTCCAGTCGGGCGAGGTGCGGTTGTCCGACGGCCCGGGCGCCCTGTCGCTCTACCAGTTCGATCGCAAACGCGTGCTGCGCTACACCCAGCGCGAGCGCCGCTCGGTTTATCGCAAGGTGTTCGGCTATACCGAATCCATGCCCCCGGCGGGGGCCGAGCCGAACATCGCCTTTCACGCCCTGCTCAGCACGTTCTGCCAGCACGTATCGCGCTTCTTCGAGGACAAGCGGGTGTCCGAAGTGCTGCGCCCCGACGGCGGACGCGAGACCTTCGGCAGCATGGCGGTGGTGCGGCGTTCTGGTCTCGATCTGCGCCAGAACCTCAAGCATGTCTCCTACGGCCATGTCGCGGTGCTGCGCAGCGAAGTCCTGTCGCTGCTTCAGGAAGCGTTCGATATCCTGGGCTCGCCGGATATCATCAACTTGTTCGGCGCCGACAGTGGATGGGATGTCCTGGAAGAAGTAATGAAGCGCTATCTCCACGAAATCCCCGTAACCTCTCAGCGCAGTCGAATGGCAGTGACCGGCCGCGATATTCTGCGCTGGCTCTCTGAAGATTACCTTCTCACCACTGTGAGGATAGATTTCGAGTCTCTGCTTGAAGCTATTGTCGACGCGTGCGACGATTGGCTGACAAGCGCGGAGTCGCTGGGCTTGCGCAAACAACCGGGGCTTATCGATGATAATGTTGTTACGTTTCGACCGGCGGTGCGCGCAGCAGGACGTTACTCTTCCAATTAACTCTCGGCGGGGGCAAATCGATGTCTGTTGGTCTCCGCGCCCTTGAGCCCGAGCGATGGATGCTCAACGCAGCGGATCGGGGAGCGCGCGGACGCGACGCTCCCCCGGCCGTCGCCAGGGCAATGACGACGGCCGATTTGCTGTCGTTGCGGGAACGCGAGATTGCGCAATTGGTGAGCTGCGGCCTGTCCAACAAGGAGATCGCGCAAACGCTTCGCATCAGCCACTGGACCGTGTCCACGCATCTGCGCCGCGTCTTCGCAAAGCTCGATATCAATCGCCGTGTCGAACTTTGCCGTCTCGTGACCAATGAAAACGCACCGCGCCTGCCCGGTTGATTCCTATGCCCGCGCCTCTACCGACCGGCTCCGAGCATAGAGAAAATACGCCAGCAGCCCGATCCCGTTCCAGATCAGGAACGAGATCTGCGTCACCCGCTGCAGGCTCATGAACAGATAGCAGCACCCCAGGATCGCCGCCGGGGCGATCACCCAGGCGAACGGCGTACGAAACGGCCGCCGCGCCTCGGGGCTTCGCCGCCGCAGCACCAGCACGCAGGTCGCGACCGCAACGAACGCGCAGAGCGTGCCCGCGTTGGCCAGCGAGGCGATCACGTCGAGCGGCAACAGCCCGGCGAGGATCGCGACGAACACCGCCGTCACCGCGGTGATCCGCGCCGGCGTGCCCCGCGTCGAGATCCGGGCGAGCGCGGGCGGCAGGAACCCGTCGCGCGCCATCACCAGGAAGATGCGGCTCTGCCCGTAGAGGAACGCCAGCAGCACCGTCGGCAGCGCGATCGCCGCCGCCGCGGCCACCACCGTTGCGACCTTCGCGCTGCCGAGCGAGCGCAGGATCAGCGCCAGCGGCTCGGCGCTCTTCGAGAAGACGGTGTAATGCACCGCGCCCACCGCGGCGGCCGCGACGATGATGTAGATGATGGTGCACGCCACCATCGATCCGACGATCCCGATCGCCAGGTCGCGCTCGGGATTCTTCGCTTCCTCCGCTGCGGTCGAGATCGCGTCGAAGCCGTAAAAAGCGAAGAAGATGATCGCCGCCGCGCCCATCACGCCGTACTTCACACCATGTTCGTCCGCGACGCTCCCGTATCCGCTCGGCGCGAACGGGTGGAGATTGGCCGGATCGAAATGCGGCAGCGCCACCGCGACGAACAGCGACAGCGTCGCGATCTTCAATACCACCAGCGCGGTATTGAGCCGCGCGCTCTCCCGCGTGCCGAGCATCAGCAGCCCCGCCACCACCGCGATGATCAGGATCGCAGGCACGTTCACCCCGGCATTGGCGAGGTGCAGACTGTGATCCGCCATGCTCCCCTCGAGCGATGGCCCATGCGTCAGAGCCTCGGGCAGGAAGATGCCGAGCCCCTTTAGGAACCCGACCGCATAGCCCGACCAGCCGACCGCGACGGTCGACACCACCAGCGAATATTCGAGGATCAGGCTCCACCCGACCACCCAGGCGATGATCTCGCCGAGCGCGGCATAGCTATAGGTATAGGCACTGCCCGAAGCGGGGATCATTGTCGCCATCTCGGCATAGCAGAGCGCCGCGCAGGCGCAGATCGCACCGGCAACGGCGAAGCTCAGCAGCACCGCCGGCCCCGCCCGATCCGCACCGACACCGATCAGGGTGAGAATGCCGGTACCGACGATCGCCCCGACCCCCATCGCGACGAGGTGCGGCCAGGACAATGTCCGCGCGAGTTGCTGATGCGCGGGCTGATCCTCCGCCGCAACGATCGTTTTCAATCTGAACAGGCTGCGCATGTCGTCCCCCGATTTTCGGAAGAACCTAGGCCGCTTCGACGCGCGCGCGCAACTGCGGGCGGGCACGTCCTTGCTGCCCCCGGCACGCTGGCGCGAGCGATTGCGTGGCGCTACAGCCCGGCCAACAGGTTTCAGGAGAGACGATCGTGGACATGACGCTGGACTTCGCACTCGGCGAGAATGCCGACATGATCCGCGACGTGACGCAGCGCTTCGCCAGCGAGCAGATCG
>NZ_JAQGLC010000152.1 GCF_028293085.1 Sphingomonas bacterium | reverse complement strand
GGCGGATGTCCGCGACGTGCTGGATGGTGAAGCTCTCCGAGCCGTCGAGGCCGAGCGTCTGGCGCGTGACGCCTTCGGCGAACTGCAGCGGGAGCACGCCCATGCCGACCAGGTTCGAGCGGTGGATGCGCTCGAAGCTCTCGGTGATGACCGCGCGGACGCCGAGCAGATTGGTGCCCTTGGCCGCCCAGTCGCGCGACGATCCGGTGCCATATTCCTTGCCCGCGATCACGACGAGCGGGGTGCCGTCCGCCTTGAAGCGCATCGCCGCGTCGTAGATCGGCATGATCTCGCCTTCGTACTTCGACATGCCGCCTTCGACGCCCGGGACCATCTCGTTCCTGATGCGGATATTGGCGAAGGTGCCGCGCATCATCACGTCATGGTTGCCGCGGCGCGCGCCTTAGCTGTTGAAGTCGGCGCGGCTGACCTGATGCTCCTGGAGGAACACGCCGGCCGGGCTGTCGGCCTTGATCGAGCCCGCCGGGCTGATGTGATCGGTGGTGATCGAATCGCCGAGGATGGCGAGCGGCCGTGCCTCGATGATGTCCATCACCGGCGCCGGCGTCATCGTCATGCCCTCGAAATAGGGCGGGTTGGCGACATAGGTGGAGCCGGCGCGCCACGTATAGGTGTCAGAGCCCTCGACCTCGATTGCGCGCCATTTCTCGTCGCCGGCGTAAACGTTGCCGTAGCGCGCGCGGAACATGGAATCGTCGATGTTCGCGGCCATCACCTCGGCGATCTCGGCGTTGGTCGGCCAGATGTCCTTGAGGAACACGTCCTGGCCGTCGCTGCCCTGGCCGAGCGGGGTTTCGACCATGTCCTCGGTGACGGTACCCTTGATCGCATAGGCGACGACGAGCGGCGGCGAGGCGAGGAAGTTGGCGCGCACGTCGGGCGAGACGCGGCCCTCGAAGTTGCGGTTGCCCGAGAGCACCGAGGCGGCGACGATGTCATTCTCGTTGATCGCGGCGGAGATGGGCGCGGCGAGCGGGCCCGAATTGCCGATGCAGGTGGTGCAGCCATAGCCGACCAAATTGAACCCCATCGCGTTGAGGTCCTCGGTCAGGCCGGCCTTGTTGAGATAGTCGGTGACGACCTGGCTGCCCGGCGCGAGACTGGTCTTGACCCAGGGCTTGGAGGTCAGGCCGGCGGCCCGCGCCTTGCGGGCGACGAGGCCGGCGGCGACCAGGACCGACGGGTTGGAGGTGTTGGTGCAGCTGGTGATCGCGGCGATGACGACGTCGCCATCGCCAATGTCATGCTCGCGGCCCTCGACCGCGGCGCGCGCCGGGCGCTCCTTGTTGTAGACCTTGAACAGGTCGCCGTTGAACACTTCGTCGACCTTGGAGAGCGAGACGCGGTCCTGCGGGCGCTTCGGGCCGGCGAGGCTGGCCATCACGGTGCCCATGTCGAGCTCGAGCGTGTCGGTGAAGACCGGATCGGGCGAATTCTCGTCGTGCCACAACCCTTGCGCCTTGCAATAGGCCTCGACCAGGGCGACCGTCTCGTCGGGGCGGCCGGTCAGCTTCATGTAGTCGATCGTCTTGGTGTCGATCGGGAAGAAGCCGCAGGTCGCGCCATATTCGGGCGCCATGTTGGCGATCGTCGCGCGATCGGCGAGTGTCATCGTGTCGAGGCCGGGGCCGTAAAACTCCACGAAACGGCCGACCACACCCTTGGCGCGGAGCATCTGGGTGACGGTGAGCACGAGATCGGTGGCGGTGATGCCCTCGCTCATAGCGCCGGTCAGCTTGAAGCCTACGACCTCGGGGATGAGCATCGAGACGGGCTGGCCGAGCATCGCTGCCTCGGCCTCGATCCCGCCGACGCCCCAGCCGAGCACGCCCATGCCATTGACCATGGTGGTGTGGCTGTCGGTGCCAACCAGGGTGTCGGGGTAAGCGATGGTCTTGCCGTCGGGCGCGACCGAATCCCACACGCCGTGGCCGATATATTCGAGATTCACCTGGTGGCAGATGCCGGTGCCGGGGGGCACGACCTGGAAATTGTCGAGCGCCTTGGAGCCCCATTTGAGGAATTCATAGCGTTCGAAATTGCGCGAATATTCAAGGTCGACGTTATCGGTGAAGGCCTTGGGCGTGCCGAATTCGTCGACCATCACCGAGTGATCGATGACGAGATGGACGGGCACGAGCGGGTTGATCTTGGCCGCGTCGCCGCCGAGCTTGGTGATCGCGTCGCGCATCGCGGCGAGATCGACCACGCAGGGGACGCCGGTGAAATCCTGCATCAGCACGCGGGCTGGGCGATACTGGATCTCGCGATCGGAGCGCTTGTCGATCTGCCAGTCGATGATCGCCTTCACGTCGTCGGTGGTGACGGTCTTGCCGTCCTCGAAGCGGAGCATGTTCTCCAGCAGGACCTTCATCGAGAAAGGCAGGCGGCTGATGTCGCCATATTTCTCGGCCGCATTGGCCAGCGAATAATAATCGTAGGATTTGGCGCCGACCTTGAGCGTGGTGCGGGCGCCGAGCGTATCCTGGCCAATGGCGGTCATCTGGAGCAGGTTCCTTCCCTGTCTGGCCGGGCGCGGCGGGGAGGCGGAAGGTTCCGCGCGGGCGCGCTCCGGCGATGTGCGAATGCGAAGAGTCGCGCGGCCTTTAGCAAGGGGGGTGGGGTTGGGGAAGGTAGGATGATTGGAGTAGGTCCTCTTCTGCGTCACGCCGTCCGGCCGCTACGCGGGCCCATGCCTCGTCGATTTCGGCGGCGAGGTCGCCTTCCTCCTCGGGCTGTCGCCGGTCGCTCCATTCGTCGGGCCGGCGGAAGCGGAGCCAGTGCTGCGCCGCGCGGACATCGGGCATCACATGCACGGTATAGGGCACCAGCAGCGGCTTTTCCGCGCCGGCGGGCATGAAGATGCGGACCGCCTGATGCTCGTACCAGATCGACGGGCTGCTGCTTTGGCGACCGGGCGTCAGAACTCCGCTTCCAGGCCAACGCCCTTGCCGTTGCCGAGAAACCCGATGCGCACATTCGGGCCCAGCCGGATCACATGGGGCTTTTGCAGGAAGTCCGGATCGGAGACCGGCGCGGACAGCGGCCGCAGGCGATATTGCTCATCGTTCCGTCGGCCGCAGACCACGATGTCCCCGTCGTCCGACGTCGCGCATTTGACCTTGGGCACGGTTACGAGGGCAATGGGGATGTCGCGGGGGCCCGCCGGTTGCGCCGATTCCACCGGCGTCGGCGGCCCGGCTTGTTCCGTCTGCGGTAGATCGAACACGACGCCTCTCCAGCGGCTTTCGTGGCCATGCTATATCGGCCGCGTGCCCGCAGCAACTCACCCAGGGCTTGGGTGTGCTCGGTCCATCAGGCCTGGCCGATCAGGCGACGACGTCCTGCCGCAGATCGATCCAGCGCGTGGGGTAGAACAGCCTGAGCAGCGCCGGGGAGATGCGGTTGGGGCCGCAGGTGAACAAAGCGCGATCGGTAACCGTGAAGGACAGGCGCGGCGACCGGCACCAGTCGATCTTCAGAACGAGCTCATGCGGACCGCTCGGGACCTCGATATCGACCGTCTCGCTACGGCCGATCTTGCCGCGCGGCTCGCCGTCGATGACGATGCCGTAGGCGCGCAGGCCGTCGCCATAACCGGGGCCTCTCGTGATTCGTATCAGCGCCATTCCCGCCTCCAGCAGCCTGGGCGGAGCTTAGCTCAAGTTGAGGGGGAAAGCATGCGCGTCCGGGCATGTGTGCCGTCGAAGCGCGAGCCGGTGCACTCGCGGGGCGATGGATGCCGGAATCCCGCCTGCGCGAGGGCAGGCAGGGCAGGCATGACGGGTGGCGCAGGGTGACGGTCGCCGATGCGCCGACCGACGACCCCGACCTCTACTGCACCGTCGTGCTGTTCGCCGGCGCCTCGTCGCGGTTGACGCGGGCGGTCATGCCGGTCGCGTCGGCATCGTCGAGCGTCTGCGCGTCGGGCGGGGGCGGGGCGTCGCGCACCTCGACCGGGGCCGCCGCGTTGACGTCCGCCGGGGCCGCGACATTGGCGGCCGGCTCCGCCGCGTTGCTCGACGGCGTCTCGTCGACGACATTCCCGGTCGCCTCGGGCCTGGGCGGCTGGGGGCTCAGCCAGTCGCAGCCGCCGAGCGACGCGAGCGCCAGCAATCCGGCGGCGATCCCTGCGCGCTTTGCGAGATTCTTCCTCATCCTTTTATCAACTCCTCGAGATCGGGCAGGACCAGACGGGCCGATCGCGCCTCGATCTTAGCCGCCAGGGTGCGATCCCAGCCATAGGGATCGTCGCGAAAGTTCATCTGCCCGCTCGTGCTGGCAAACGCCGTCCAATAGAGCAGATAGACCTGCACCGGCGTGGTCAGGGTCACGCGCTGCGTCTTGCCCGTGGCGACCGCCGCGGCGATCGAGGCGGGCGTCCAGGCCGGATCGTCGTTCAGCAGCAAGGCGGCGAGCTCGGCCGGCTTTTCCAGGCGGACGCAGCCATGGCTCGCCAGGCGATCGAAGCTGGCGAATTTCGCGCGCGACGGTGTGTCGTGGAGATAGACCGCATAGGCATTGTCGAAATCGAACTTGAACCGGCCAAGCGCGCTCTGATTGCCGGCCGCCTGCTGGAGCCTGGTGCCGTCGATCACCTTGAAGCCGTTGCGCTTCAGATAGCCGGGGCTCTTCTTCTCCTTGGGCCACAGCTCGGCAGTGGCGATCGAGCTCGGCACGTTCCAGGGCGGATTGATGACGAGGCTTTTGATCGTCGAGGACAGCATCGGCGTCTCGTGGCCGGGACGGCCGGTCACGCCGCGCATCGACATCACCGGCGTGTCGCCGTCGAACACCGTGAGCACCGCGGCCGCGATGTTGACCTGGATGCGATCGCGGGGAAGCTCCTGCGGCAACCATCGCCAGCGCTCCAGATTGGCCATGATCTGGCGGACGCGATCGGCGGCGGGCACGTTGAGCGCGGCGAGCGTCTTGACCGAGACCACGCCCTGCGGGTTGAGGCCATAGCGGCGTTGCGCGCGCTGCACGCTGGCGACCAGCTCGGCGTCGAAGATGTCGCCGGTGGCGACGACGTCCTTGTCCTCGAAGGCGAGCCGCTGGCGCAGCGCCAGCACGCGGGGGCCCTTGGCGCCGAGCGTCAGGTCCGGGCCGGTCTCGAGCGCGGTCCAGCCACCGGCGTCGGCGATCGCGCGATAGGTATCGAGGCCCTTTCGCAGGCCGTCATAGCCGGCATAGGGCGGCGGCAGCGAGGCGATCCACGCCGCCAGCCGATCGCGCGCAATGGCGTCGGCAAAGGCGGGCAGGGGATCATAGGGCGGCGGCCTCAGGCCCCAGTTTCGGTCGAAATCGCTCTCGGCGAGGCGCCCGGCATGGACGGCGCGGGCGTGATCGAGCGCGGCGCGGACCAGCGTGTCATTGTCGACCGCGGCGGCGGGCGCGGCGGGCGTCGAGCGCAGGCCCTGCGCCATCACATCGGCATCGACCAGCGTGCGCAGCTGAGCGGCCTGGGCCGGGGTGAGCGCCGGGAGGGGCGCGGGGAGCAGGACCGCCTGAGGGAGATTTATCCTTGGTGGCTGGGTGACGACGACCTTCGGCGGTTGGGGCGCAGGCGCGGCCGTCTGCGGCGCATTCTGCGCGGCCTGCAGCGGCGCGGCCAGCATCGCGGGGATCAGCGCCAGCGCCGTCAGCCGTCGCGCAGCCGCGCCGCGCCGTCCGTCACCCTTGCCGAGATCGCTCGTCATATCGTCCTGTCTTCCGTGGCGCATTCGGCGCTGTGGCATGTCGCAACTCGCCCTAGTCTGAACGGGACCGGGAAGTCGAACCGTGATTATACGGAGACATTGCGCTCGATCCATGCAGAGTGACAGCTGATAGAGCGCGATCGGCAATGGCGCCCGATCAAGGTTAACGGCTTGCTAACCAAACACCGCGATACCCGGCCGGTCATGATCGGCCACGGAACATCGCAGATGAACAGCGCGCGCGCCCACGAACTCTCGACGCTCCTGGACCGCGCCCCCGCCGGGCTTCGCTATCTCTCGCTCGATTGCTTCGACACGCTCGTCTGGCGCGACACCAATGCGCCGACCGACGTGTTTGCCGACCTGAACCTGGAAGGTGGCGCGATCCAGCCGCGGCGGCGCGCCGAATCCGCCGCGCGGCGGGCGACCCGGCTCGATACCGGCAGGACCGAGGTTTCGATCGAGGCGATCCATGAACGCCTGAATCCGCATGACGGTGCCGTCGCCGCCGCATCGGCCGTGGCCGAGTTGGAGGCGGAGGCGCGGCATTGTTTCGGCTTCGCGCCGGTGATGGCGCTGATCGAGGACGCCAAGGCGCGCGGTCTCGGCGTGATTATCGTCAGTGACACCTATCTCGGCGAGGCGCAGCTTCGCGCGCTGATCGCGGCGGCTGCCGGCGAGCGGATCGCCGGCCTGATCGATCATGTCTTCTGTTCGTCCGAACATGGCATGGGCAAGGTGCAGGGGCTGTTCGGTCCGGTGATCGAGGCGCTCGGCTGCGCGCCGGGTGATATCCTGCATGTCGGCGACAACCGGAATGCCGATCTCACCGCGCCGGCCGCGCTCGGCATCAACGCGGTGCATTTCGTCCAGTTCGACGAGGAAGCGGCGCACCGGCTGCGGCTCGAGGCGGCGGTCGCGTCGGTGCTCGATCCGCGAATCCGGGTGTCGCTGCCGGCCTGGCAGCCGCACCGCGCGGCGGTGTCGCTGCGCAGCGACGACGATCCCGCAGTGGCGCTCGGCCATGACGTGCTCGGGCCGTTGTTCACCGGCTATGTCCGCTGGCTGGAGGGAGAGGTCGCGGCGCTCGCCCGGA
>NZ_JAQGLC010000142.1 GCF_028293085.1 Sphingomonas bacterium | reverse complement strand
CGCATCGTCGATTCCGAATAGGAACCGCCATCGATATAATCGAAGAGGAAGGACGGCAGGCGCGCTTTCGCGAGCAGCCGGAAATCGTCGATGCAGGCCGGTGTCACGCGATTCGTCTAGGCATGGCGACAGGCCCCCGCAATGTCGTTGTTGAGGCGGAGAGCTTACCGCGTCGCAGCCGTCGCGATCGCGCCAGGGCGGGACTCGAACGTCATCGTCGCCGCCTCGTCGCGGACGAGCTTGTCGCCGTTCAGCCGGAACACTTCGATCTCCCGGGCGACCGCGCACTGCAGCAGGATGGTGCGGCCGTCATTGCTGAAGGTCGCACCCTGGCACCACGCGCCGGTCGGGGCTTCCGCGATCGCGGTCAGCGTCGCGCCCTTCACGCCGTACAGCTTCAGCGCGCCGACCGGCCAATAGCCCGGCGAGCCCGGCGCCGAGCCCGATCCGTTATGCACGACCACGGCGAGATGCCGGCCGTCCGGCGACAGGATGAGATGCTCGGGCGTGAAGCCGACCTCGACCGTGGAGACCGCGTCAGTCGCCAGATCGACCGCGGTGACCGTGCCGACCTTGGGTCCGCGCGTCGGCGCGGTGCCCGCCGGGGGAGTGCGGCCCCCCAGATTGGTATTGTACGCATAGCGGCCGTCGGGGCTGAAGGTAACGCCATAGGGCTGCACGCCCGTCGCGATCGCTCCGTCCTCCAGCTTCACCGTGTCACCCGACACAGAGAGCCGCATCAGCTGCCCGGCGCCCTGCGCCACGACGATCGCGCCTTTGCCGTTGGGCAGGAAGGCGACATCGGTCGGCCGCGCCTTGGCCGGCAGCTGCACCTTGCCGGCAGGCGTCAGGCGCTTGCCCCTGATCGTGAACACCGAAACCATGTCGTCGCCCGTACTCGCGACCAGCGCCAAACTACCTGCACGGTTGATTGCGACCCCGCTGGCGCCGGGCCCGGCCTGCACCGTCTGGACGAGGGCAGGGGCGCTGGGCGTCGCGAGGTCGATAACCGACACCGTATCGTTGAGATCGAGCGTTCCCGTATCCGACAGGTGCTGCGCCGCGGAAACCAGCGCGAACCCGCTGTCGCGCGACACCGCGACGGCATCGGGCGGCCCGATCATGCTCGTCGGCGCCGCGACTGTGCCGATCGTCCTGGGCGGATAGCGGCGCAGATCGATGACCGAGACGCTGTCGGCGGTCCGCGCCGTCTCGCCGGGGCGGAGCTGCTTGCCGTCATTGGCGGAAACGGCGATCTGCGCGGTCGCGGGCGCCGTCAGGGCGATCGTCGCGGCGGCAAGAATGATCCTGGTCCTCATCGGCTTCCCTCTCACATCATGGCGCGGGCCGCGCCTCCCCGGCGCGGCCCGTCATTATCGTCGCTGCGGCCCGGATCAGAAGGGATCGGTGCGCTTGGTATAGGCCCGGCCCTTGTCCGCCGCCGGCGAATCGCCGCCGGTGCAGATCATCACGCCCTCCTTGAGCTGGTCGATCACGTCGCGCTCGTTGCACGCATTGAGGAAGCGCATGTTGTTCGCCTTGGTCGCGGCGAGCACCCGCGCCCGCACCGCGAGCATCGAGGCCGGATAGCCTTCGGGCGCGCTGCCCGGCACGCGCGGCCTGGGCGCGCCGACCAGGTAGAAGCCGTGATCGCCCGGCCCCCATTCGGCAAAGGCCAGCCCCGGCGTCCGCACCGTCGATTCCACATTCGCGTCGGCGCGCGGATTCTCGATCTTCACGCCGAAGATCAGCTCGCCATCGGGATTGAGCGGCCAAGGCTCGGCCAGCTTGAGATATTCGTTCTGCGAAACGCCCCAGATCTCGGAGGCGAATTGCTGGCTGCCATTGCCGCGAAAGCCCTGAGACAGGCCGGAGACGACCGGTGCGAAGGGATAGCGCGATGCCTGGATCATGATCTGCGCCGCCTCGGGCGATTCGGCGTTGCACAACAGGATGCCGTGCACGCCGGCGGCGAGCGCCTGCTGGATCATCCACGCATTGGCGCGCACCGCATCGGCGGTGCCCTGGATTGGCAGGGTGACGATCACCGCCGGGGTGCGGTGCCCGGTCCGCGTCGGCCCGCCATCGACCAGCCCCCGCATGAAATCGCGCAGCTCTTTGAAATCGAGCACGCCATGCTCCATCTCATAGGTGATGTAATCGGCCTTGGTCGACGCGAGCTTCTTGCCCTCCTCATAACCGCCGCCCGGGATCTGGGTGTAATAGACCGGCTGGCCCTTCAGCCACATGTCGATGATGCGGTTGATATGCTTGCCGGTGCGCGTCGTCCTGGTCGGCATCACCGGCTGGGCATCGACAGCAAAGGCCTGGCCCGGCGCCTGTTGCGCATGGGCGGGCATCGACAGCAGCGCCAGCGGCGCGGCGGCGGCAAGCAGGAACAACCTCTTCATCGCATCCATCTCCCTATATGTTGGATCTTTTGGCAAACCCTATAGGATATAGCATGTCACGCAGGCGGGCTGGACGCAATGGGGTGAATTGCATCCAAAATGGCGATTTTGTGTACTGAAGACGCGAGAAAGCCGCCGACGGAGCAATCCATCTGCGGCTTTCTGCTTTCTTCGAAGGCGCTCCGAAAGGCGGCCGTTACGCCGCCACCCGCCGCCGCTCCGCCATCTCGACATTGAGCATCTCGGCCAGCAGGAACGCCAGCTCCAGGCTCTGCCCCGCGTTCAGCCGCGGATCGCAATGCGTGTGGTACCGGTCCGCCAGCGACTGTTCGGTCACGTCGACCGCGCCGCCGGTGCATTCGGTCACATTCTGCCCGGTCATCTCGGCATGGATGCCGCCCGCGATCGATCCTTCGGCGCGGTGCACCGCGAAGAAGCCGCGCACTTCGGCGAGGATCCGGTCGAACGGCCGCGTCTTGTAGCCGTTGGCGGCCTTGATCACGTTGCCGTGCATCGGATCGCAGCTCCACACCACCGGATGGCCTTCGCGCTGGACGGCACGGATCAGCTTGGGCAGCCCGGCCTCGATCTTGTCATGGCCGTAACGCGTGATCAGCGTCATCCGCCCGGGAATGCGCGCCGGGTTGAGCGTATCGAGCATCCGCAGCATCGCGTCCGGCTCCAGGCTCGGGCCGCATTTCATCCCGATCGGATTGCCGATGCCGCGCAGATATTCGACATGCGCCGAACCTTCGAAACGCGTCCGGTCGCCGATCCACAGGAAATGCGCGCTGGTGTCGTACCAGTCGCCGGTCAGCGAATCCTGTCGGGTCAGCGCCTGCTCGTACCGGAGCAGCAGCGCCTCATGGCTGGTGTAGAAATTGGTCTGGGCGAGCTGCGGCACCGTTTCGGGGTTGATCCCGCACGCCGCCATGAACTCGAGCGCCTCGCCGATCCGGTCGGCGGTCTCGGCGAACTTCTTCGCCCAGGGGCTGCGGCCCATGAAATCATGTGTCCAGCGATGCACCTGCGCCAGGTTCGCGTAACCGCCGCTCGCAAAGGCGCGCAGCAGGTTCAGCGTCGCCGCCGACTGGCTATAGGCGCGGATCATGCGCTGCGGATCGGGCGCGCGGCCGGCCGCGGTGAAATCGATATCGTTGACGATGTCGCCGCGATAGGCGGGCAGCTCGACGCCGTTCTGCACCTCGGTATCGGCCGAGCGCGGCTTGGCGAACTGGCCGGCCATGCGGCCGAGCTTCACCACCGGCAGCTTCGACGCATAGGTCAGGACGACCGCCATCTGCAGGATCACGCGGAAGGTATCGCGGATATTGTTCGCGCTATGCTCGGCGAAACTCTCGGCGCAGTCGCCGCCCTGCAGCAGGAAAGCCTTGCCCTCGACGACCTTGGCCAGATCCGCGGTCAGGTTGCGCGCCTCGCCGGCGAACACCAATGGCGGAAAAGTGCCGAGCGTCTCGGTTGCCGCGTCGAGCGCGGCGCTGTCCGGATAGGTCGGTAGCTGGCGGGCTTCGGCCCTGGTCCAGCTGTCGGGGGCCCATTTGGCGGCCATGTCATGCGTCCAGTGATTGCGGAATACAGGCGTTCCCATGCGGGAAAACGCCTTTTCCCGCAATCAAGGAAAACTTCACGTCGCCCCGGCGCAGGCCGGGGCCGCTGGGTTGTATCACGCGACTGAGGTCCAGCGCATCACGTGGCGGCCCCGGCCTGCGCCGGGGCGACGGCCTCAGTTCGCCACCCAATTCCCGTGAAACCCCGGCGGCACGCGGTGGGGCAGGCGGATGCTCGCCACCGGCGCCCCGGCAAAATCGCGCGCATCGATAATCACCAGATCGGTCGTCTCGTGCGGCAGGTCCACGACCAGCCCGATCAGCCACCCCTCGTCCTCGCCTGCATCGGCATGCGCCGGCACGAATACGA
>NZ_JAQGLC010000011.1 GCF_028293085.1 Sphingomonas bacterium | reverse complement strand
CACCGCCGGCGGCTCGAGCCGCGGATCGGTCGCGACATCGTCGTACCGCACCACTTCGCCCGCCATCCATTGCCGGTCGACCGCCGCACCCACGCTTTGCAGCGAGAAGCGATTGCCGCGGATGCTCGACGTGCCGTCGCGCCACTCGCTGGTCACTTCGAACAGCCGGCCGGTCGCGTCACATTCGGCATAGGTCGTTCGCGTCGCGCCGAGATGCTTGCCCAGCCATTCCAGCGTCGAAGCCATGATCGCCTCCGGCGAAGCGTGGCCGCGCACCTTGTCGCTCCAGTCGATCAGGAATGCCTGATGCCGCTCGCGTTCGAGCAGCTCGGCCTCGGCCCGGGCGCGCTCGAGCGTCATCCAGCTGCGCTCGGTGATGTCGCGCAGCAGCTGAATCTCGCTGTCGCGCCAGGCGCGCGGTTGGTTGTGCTGCACCGACAGAGCGGAGCGGACCTTGCCG
The DNA here is from genome assembly GCF_028293085.1 of Sphingomonas bacterium. GTDB lineage: Bacteria > Pseudomonadota > Alphaproteobacteria > Sphingomonadales > Sphingomonadaceae > Sphingomonas. Next base: position 6,869 of record NZ_JAQGLC010000011.1, on the reverse strand, counting down.
TTCTCGACCAGCGGCACGCTGACGAACGCCACGATCTCGGCGCCGACATAGCTCGGCACGATGGCCTGCTCGATGCGCGGATCGGCCGTGACGTCGTCATAGCGCACCGTCGCCCCGGCCATCCATTCCCGCTCCACGACGCTGCCGACTTCGTCGAGCGAGAAGCTCGTGCCGGCGATGCTCATGACGCCGTCGCGCCATTCGCCCTGGATCGAGAAGATCCGGCCGGTGGCGTCGCTTTCCGAATAGGTCGCGCGGGTGATGCCGAGATGCGTGCCGAGCCGTTCGAGCGTCGTCGCCATGATCGCCTCGGGCGAAACCTGGCCGCGCACCGCGTCGCTCCATGCGATCACAAAGGCCTGGTTGCGCTCGCGCTCCTGCAGCGCCGCCTCGGCACGGGCGCGCGAGACGGCCGCCCAGACGCGCTCGGCCAGCTCCTCGCACAATTCGATCTCGTCGCGGCTCCAGGCACGCGCCGCCGTATCGAGCACGGCGAGCATCGCGACCGGCCTGCCCTCTTTCACGATCGGCACGTTGATGCTGGCACGCACGCCCATCAGGTTCGCGGCGCGCTGCACCGGATCGGAGTCCGTGCGTTCGAGCGCGTGATTGTCGTCGATGACGCGGCTTTCGTCCCACGAATAGCGCTCGGCCAGGCTGGCAAAGGCCTCGTTCAACCCGAAGCGCGCGGCCGCGCCCTCTTGCGGCTCGCCGTTCGCGGCATGGAACACGTCGAGCGTCCCGGCATCGCCGTCAGCGGTTTCGCCATAGAGCAGATGCGGGATGGCGAGATGCTCGGCCAGGATGCGCGACAAGACGACCAGGATCTCCGCGGAGTCGGTCAGGTCGCGCGACTGGTCGTGGAACGCGCGCAGCACCGATTGCCGCCGGTCATGCGCCTGCTTGTCGCTGAAATCGATCTGGACGCCGCACCAGCGCACCACAATGCCGCTGTCGTCGCGGATCGGTACCGCCTTGCTCAGGAACGGCCGATAGGTCCCGTCGCGCCCGCGCATGCGGAGCACCACCGTGGAGGTCTCGCCCGCGTCCCAGGCCTGTTTCCACGAGGATATGGCGAGCGGCAGGTCGTCGGGGTGGCAGATTCCGCTGGGATCGCCCTGTTCCGCGCTGGTCCCGCCGAACATCTCGTACCATTGGCGATTGGCCCAGCGCAGCACGCCATTCTCGTCGCCGACCCAGCACAGACCGGGCAGGTTCTCGGCCAGCAGGCGGAATTGCTCTTCGCTCTCGCGCAGCTCGGCGATGGCGCGCAGCGGCCCGAGCGCGTCGAGCGCCCTGCGCCCGGCCGCACCGGGTTCGGCAATGGCGTCGGCGCCGGTCCTGTCCTGCATGGCTCGTTGCCCCCTCGCCCGATCTTCTACCCTTAGTTCGGCCTCTTGCAGAGAGGGTCCGCTACGGCCCCGTCGCGGGCGCCGTCGGTTTCGTCGCAGCTTCGTCGCATTCGTCGCAAGCCATGGCTGGAAGCTCCCGGAATCGCGCAGGATAAACGCCATGCAAAGCATATCTGCCGGGCCTGGCACGATCGCAGCCAAAGGCCGGGAACCGGCGCCCCGGAACCTCGCCGTGGGGTGTTTCGCCTCGATCCGTCGCGACCGGCTGGCCGACGAGCTGCTCGCCTTTTCCCGAACCTGTCCTGAGGTCGATATCGGCCTGCACGAGATGATGCGCGGCGCGTTGCTGCCCGCGCTCCGCAACGACGATCTGTCGCTGGCGGTGCTGCCCGGCAAGGAAGAGCCCGGCGTCCATTCGGCCGAATTGTGGCAGGATCGCGTGCTGGTCGCGATGGCGCCCGGGCACCGGCTGGCGGCGCTCCCCGCGATCAGGCCGTCCGAACTGCTGGACGAGATCTTCCTGGTCTCGCGCCAGCAATTCGGCAGCGACATGCACCGCTTCCTCGCTCAGCGCATCCTCCCGCTCGGCCCGACGCTCAACGCCACGATCAGCGATCTCGGGCCGCCGCGGATCATCGACCGGGTCGCCGCGGGTGACGGCATCGCGCTGATCAGCTCGAGCCATGCCGAACATGCGGGGCCCGCCGTGACCTTGCGGCCGATCGATGCGCCCGGTGCACTTTTCCCCGTCCGCGCTTATTGGACCGCGGCCGAGCCGGATTGGCCGCTGGCCGGCCTGATCCGGAGCCTGAAGGCAGGATCGCAGCCTTCCGGCATCGATTCCTGATCCCCCACGTCTCGGTCGACGCGAGGCCGGGGACATTCTATCCAGCCTTGGCGGGCTCGGCGGCCGGTACGACCTCGGCTTTCCACGCGACGTCGGGCTTCAGATATTTTCGCGCCAGCGCCTGGATGTCCGCCGGCGTGACTGCCTCCAGGTCCCTTATCCCGGTCAGCGTCTGCGGAACGTAATAGGGCCGATCGATGATGTAGGTCAGCTTGCCCAGCCACCAGCCATTGGTGTTCTGGGCTCGCTTCGCCGCTTCCACCAGCGGCTCGCGCGCGCGCTTCAGTTCGTCCTCGCTGATCGGCGCGTCGCGCAGTTTCTGCGCGACCGAGTCCATCGCCGTAAAGAATGCCGGCAGCTTCTCCGGTGCGGTCTCGGCCTCGACCGAGATCGCGCCATAACCCTTATAGGTGTCCGAATAGCTGGCGGACACGCCCGGCGAATAGGCAAGCGCAAGCCGTTCGCGGATCTCGTCATACACCCGCAGCTTCAGGACCGCCGTCAGCAACTCGATCCGGCGGGCCCCCCCCAGATCGCGCATCGTGTCGGTGGCGGGCCAGGCGATATAGCCGAAGCCCTGTTCGGCCAGGCCCTTGTGCACGAAGCGCAGCGGCACCGCCGTGGCGGCGGGAAAGCGGCGCTGGTCGGCGCCGGGCGCCGGCTGGCTCGCCGCTGGTCGCGGCGGCAGGGCCCCGAACGTGTTCGCGGTAACCGCGATCGCCTCGTCGACGGTCAGGTCGCCGACCATGGTGATGTGGATCGGCCCATTCGACAACAGCGCCTTCAGGTCGGGTCGAACCGCGTCCATCGACCATTGGGCGAGGATATCGGGCGGAATCACGCCCGCCCTTTTGTCGCCGCCGGCCAGCAACTCCTTCGCCTGGATGCTGAAGGCGCCAGCCGGCTGGGCCAATGTCGCCTCGTACATTGCCGGATAATTCGCCTTGGCCTGCTCGAACGCGGTCGAGCGATAGGCGGGATCGGTCAGATAGGCGGCCATCACCTGCATCTCGAGCTGCAGATCCTCCCGCCTGGTGCCGCCGCTGAGCAGGAACTTGTCGCCCAGCGTGGCAAGCCCGGCACCCACCATATGGCCGTTCAGCGACCGGCTCATTTCGTCGACGGTCAGTTTGCCGAGGCCGCCCGATTGCAACCCACCGATCGTCGCGGCGCGCGGGTCGAGCTGGTCGGGCGAGAAATTCTGCTCGCCGGTCCCCGTCAGGAGGCCGATCGAAACCGAATTCTTGCTGAAGCTCGTCGGCTTCACGGTGACGGTGACGCCGTTGGCGAAGGTTATGATCGTCGTCCCCAGTTCGGCCACCTCCTGGCGGCTCCGGACCGTCCCGGGCTTGCCGAAATCGGTATAGGGCCAGGCGAGCTTCGCCAGCGCGGCCGGCACCGCGACCGGGAGCTGGCGCGACTTCAGGAACGCCGCGGCCACCGCCGGCTCGCCGCCATCGATCGCGACCGGGGAGACGACCATGGTCAGCGGCCCGCCGCCGGTGAAGATCGGCTTCAGCGCCGCATTGACCGCAGCCGGGGTCAGGCCCTTCACGATCTGCTCGAACAGGTCGAGATCGGTCTGGGGCGCCGTGAACACCTCGCGCTGATTCACCGCGGTGAGCAGCCCGACGGCAAGCGCCCTGGTATTGCGCGTCGGGGCGGCCTTCACTGCATTTTCCAAGGCGGTGCGATACGTGATGATCTCGCGCTGCAGCTCGGCGTCCGACACGCCATATTGCACCAGCTGGCGCTGCTCCTGGTCGATCGCCTCCAGCGCGCGTTGCCACTTTCCCTGGACATAGAGCGCGGAGACCGTGGCGATACGCACGCTCCGCATCAGGCTGGATTCGCTGGCGCCGGCGCTGAGGAATGGCGCTGCGTCGGTCCGCGACAATTCGCCGAGCCGGCGGTTCATCACCGCGATGCCGAGACTTTCGATCAGGTCGCGACGCTGCTTGGCGATGCTGTCGGGCGTCAGGTCCGGCGCACTGGTCCATGCGAGCGAGACGCTGGACGACACGCCGGGCTCGACCGTGACATGGGTTTCGGACGCATGCGCGGCAACGGTGCCGAGATCCGGATCGGGGCCGTCCGGCGCGCTGGGCTGCCAGTCGCCAAAGGCCTTGAGGATCTTGCCCTCCATGGCACTGACGTCGAAATCGCCGACCGCGATCAGCGTGGCGCGCGAGGGGCGGTAATAGCTGTGATAGAAGTCGACGAACCGGTCGCGCGGCGCAGTGTTGATGATCTTGAGATCCCCGATCGGGAAGCGATCGGCGACCTTCTGGCCCTTGGCGTAGATATTGATCTGGGCCCGCGAGACACGCAGCGCCGGCGAGTTGCGCAGGCGCTCCTCGCCCGCAATCACGCCGCGTTCGTTGACGATATCCTGTTGCGCGATCGTCGCCTCCGACACCTGTTCGCGCATCACGTGCAGGCCGGTATCGATCGTCTCGTCGTTCGAGCGCGGCAGTTCCAGCTGGTAATAGGTCTGGTCGAAGCTGGTCCCGGCGTTGAGATCGGCGCCGAACGCCAGGCCGAGCCGCTGGAGGATGGAGATCAGCTCGTTCTTCGGGATATGGGTCGTCCCGTTGAACGCCATATGCTCCATGAAGTGCGCAAGGCCGAGCTGGTCGCCCTTTTCCATCAGCGATCCCGCATCGATGCGCAGACGGAGCGACGTCTGGCCCGGCGGCGTGGCATTGTGCAGGATCGCGTAGCGCATGCCGTTGGGGAGCGTCCCGAAGCGGACCGCGCTGTCCGCGGGTACGTCGCTGGTCGCCTGCGGCCAGGGCTGGGACGGCGGCGTCTTCGCCGCGACGGCCGTCGGGGCCGCGCTCCGGCCGAGCACGGGGGCAACGGCGAGCAGGCCCATCGACGACGCGGTAACGAGAAGCAGCAGGCGACGCGGCGAAAACATCAAATATTCCCTCCGGGTGACACAGGCACCCGTGTTTGCGATGGCGTGAGAGGTCGATGAGCGCGGATCATGCCCACGCCCCAACCCGGGAAGGTGAACTCAGCCGATTCCCCGTCCCCGCACGAAATTTTTTGGGATCCATGAACACGCTTCTGCGCCGGCATGCCCTTCGGCTGCAATCCAATTGTCGAAACGCAGGATGCGCCGGCAAAGCTGTACCGAAGATGGACGGCCGGGCCCGACGACGGCGCGTAGCCCACCGTTCCGGCGGGGCCCCGATTCAACACCACCGCCCCTGCTGCTATCCGGCGACGATGACCGGCATAGGCCCTATCCGAGCGGCACCGCCTCCAGATACCGGCCTTCGGGCGGCACGGCCAACGTCGCCGCGACCAGCGCGAAGGCGTCCTTGCCGAGCGCCTGCCCGGCCGCCTTGTGATCCTCGACCGAACGCCAATGCTCGACGAACACATAGGTCGCCCCGTCCTTCGTATCGGCGAACAGCTCGACCTTCTCGCACCCCGTCAGCGGTTCGACCTTCGCGGCAAGGTCGATCAACGCCGCCCGCAACGCGTCGCTACGGCCCTCGGCGGCGGTCATCTTGTAGTGGCGCAGGACGGTCATCGGGCGTTCCCTTCAGCGGACGAAATGCATCATCTGCGCAGCCATGATGGACAAGTTCGATTTGAGGCCGGGATCGATACAGCCGCCCTCCTCGTCGAACAACCTCATCGTCGTATTGGCGGCGACACCAAGCGGCGTCGGCCAGCCCCGCAACGCGTGGACGATGGTGCGCAGCGCGATCAGCGTCGACCCCGTCGCCTGCCAGCCATAGGCGCAGGCGATGCAGCCGACCGCACGCCCGTCGAAATAGGGCCGGTCGTCGCGCGCGGTATCCTCGGCATAATCGAGCGCGTTCTTGATCATGCCCGAGATCGATCCGTGATAGCCGGGCGACGCGACGACCACGCCGTCGCAGCGCCGGAACAGGTCGACCAGCCGGGCGGCACCTTCATCGCGTTCCGGATTCTCGGGAGCGTAGAGCGGGATGACGAGATCGGGTCCGGCCAGGATCTCGGTCGTGGCCCCGAGCGCCTCGATCTCGCGCAACGCCGCGCGCAGCACGGTTTCCGAGGAGGAGCCGGCTCGCGTCGTACCGCCGATGCCGAGGATGAGCGGTGCCGCCATCGCTCAGCGCCCCGGAACCAGCACGGCGCGACCCGGCAAGGTGCCGGCCTCCATCCGGGCATAGGTCTCGGCCAGGTCGTCAAACCCCACCTCGACGATCTCGGCATGGACATGGCCCTGTTGCGCCAGCCCGACCACGGCGCGCAGATCGCCACAGGTGCCGGCATAGGGCACCGCAACGGTCGCATCGCGCGGCATCTCGTGGAAGCGCAGCGGCAGCGTGCCGCCGCCGACTCCGACGATCTGGAGTTGCCCGCCCTGCGCCAGCACGCTCTGTGCGAAGCCCAATGTCGCGTCGTTGCCGACCAGATCGAGTACCAGGGCTGCGCCGAGCCCCCCGGTCATCTCGCGGATCGCGCCGGCCGCCCCCTCGCCCGCCGCCACCGCGTCGTCCGCGCCGAGCGCCAGCGCATGCGCCAATTTCTCCGGCTTGCGGTCGACCGCGATGATCCGCGCGGGCGTCAGCGTCCGCAGGATCTGGATCGCGATATGGCCAAGGCCACCCACGCCGATGATCACCGCACTAGATCCGGGCCCGAGCAACGGGCTGGCCTGGAGG
>NZ_JAQGLC010000095.1 GCF_028293085.1 Sphingomonas bacterium | reverse complement strand
GTTCGCGCGGCGAGAGTCCGTCGATCCTGGCGTTGGCGACGTCGCCTTGCGCCGCCTCCGCCCGTCCCGCTTCGAGCCGCGCTGCCGCGGCATCGACCATCTCGATCATCGCCGCGGGGTCATAGGGCTTTTCGAGGAAATCGAGTGCCCCCGCCTTCATCGCCCGGACGGCGAGCGCGATGTCGCCCCGCCCGGTGACGAGGATCGTGGCGAAGCGCGGATCGCCGTCGAGCGCGTCGAGCACGTCCATCCCGCTCGCGCCCGGCATATTGTGATCGAGCAGCAGCACGCCGGGCCCGAGCGCCTCCCTGCCGGCGAGGAAGCGATCGCCCGACGGAAAGCTGTAGATCGCGAGGCCCGGCCGCGCGGCGAGCAGGCCGTGCAGCGATGCGCGCACCGTCGCGTCGTCATCGACGATATAGACGGCCCGGATGCCGGGAAAGGAGGTCCGTTCCTGGTTGGTCACGGCTCACGCCCCCGTGACGGTGGACGGCAGCGCCAGGGTGAAGACCGCGCCGTGGCCCGCGACGGGCGCGTCCGCCCATAACCGGCCGCCATGCGCCTCGACGATGGTCTGGCAGATCGACAGGCCGAGACCGGTGCCCAGGGCCTTGGTCGTGAAGAAGGGCTCGAACAGGCGCTCGAACGCCTCGCCGTCCAGGCCCGGCCCGCTGTCCTCGATCCTGATATGCGTCTCGGTCGCGGTCGCGCTGGTGGAGATTTCGAGGTGACGCACCGCGCTGCCCTCCATCGCCTCCACCGCATTGGCGATCAGGTTGGAAAGGACCTGCTCGATCTGCACCCGGTCGGCGATCACATAGACGCCGGCGCCATGGTAGAAGCGCGAGACCTCGACCGTGCCGATGCCCGGCACGGTGGCCAGGGCATTGGTGACGACGCGCCGCAGTTCCTCCGGCTGGCTGGTGATCTGCCCGCTCACCGCGAAGTCGCGGATGCGCCGGATGATCTCGCGCGCCCGGGCGGTCTCGGCGGTCGCCTGCTCGATCATCGCCAGCAGCTCGCCCAGCGCCTCGATCCGCAGCCTGATATGCGCGGTGCAGCCGTGGAGATAATTGGTCGCGGCTGTCAGCGGCTGCGACAATTCGTGGATCAAGGTCGGCGCCAGCGCCTCCAGCGCGTCGAGCCGCCGCCGGCCCTTGGGGTCGTTGGCCGCGCTGCACGTCGGCCGCGCAAAGCCCTCCTCACCGGGAACGCCCGCCGGTCTCTTGCCGAAACGCGCCCGGTCGCCGGTCCGTCCGTCGCCCGTCCATCTGTCGTCTGTTCGCCTGAACGCCACGCGTGCCGCGGGCGGTTGCTGTTCCGTCATGCCACTCTCCAGGTCGAAGCCCCACGCTCCGACCCTCAAAAAAACTGTTTCGATATGGCACCCCCTAAAAGTACCTCCGCGGCGTGCGCCCTATAGTAACCGGTGTCATCCGACTTGACGGATCGCGACAGCGACTTGCCAAATCGCGACAATTGGCGTCACATTCGCCCGGACCGGCCGTAATTCCGGGGCAATGATGGACTGGATTCGCACCGCCACGCTGGAAAGCTATCCGGAGGTCGCCCGCTCGGTCGGCCTCGATCCCGATCGGATGCTGTGGCGTGCCGGGATCAAGCCGTCGCTGCTCGCCGATCCCGAAGGACTGATCGCCGGCCGGGCGGTGGCCTGGCTGCTCCAGTCTTCCGCGGTCGATGCGGATTGCCCGCATTTCGCGCTGTTGCTGGCGGCGCGCAGGACGGTCGCGACGCTCGGCCCGCTCAGCCTCCTGCTGCAGCACGAACCGACCCTGGGCGACGTCATCCAGGCGCTGGTCCGCTATCAGAATGTGCTCACCGAAACCGTCTCCATTTCCATGGAGGATGCGGGCGAGAGCATGATCGTGCATTTGCGGATCATGGTCGAGCTCGATCACGATGCGCGCCAGTCGATCGATCTCGCCATGGCCGCCCTGGCGCATGCGTTCACCGCGATCGGCGGCGATCTCTGGCGGCCGGAGAGCGCCCATTTCGTCTACCGCGCCCCGGCGAACCTGGCGGCGCATCGGCAATTATTCGGCTGCCCGGTCGAATTCGATTGCCTGTTCAACGGTTTCGTTTGCAGCGCGCAGGCGCTGCGCCAGCCCAATCCCGGCGCCGATCCGCAGATGCTGCATTATGCCCGCAACTATCTCGAGCTGCTGCGCAAGCCGGTGGAGCATGTCCCGCTCGAGGAGCGCCTGCGCCGCTCGCTGCACGTCCGCCTGCCGATGGGCCGCGCCACGCTCGATCAGGTCGGCGCCGATATCGGCGTGCATCCGCGCACGCTGCAGCGCCTGCTCGAAAAACAGGGGCTGAGCTTCGCGATGGTGCTGGGCGAGGCGCGGCGGGAGCTCGCCATCCGCTATCTCCAGTCATGGGGCCGGCCGCTGAGCTCGATCGCCGGGCTGATCGGCTATGGCTCGGCCAGCTCCTTCACCCGCTGGTTTCGCACCGAATTCGGCGTCGCCCCGCAGGCGTGGCGGGCGAGCGCGCGGCAGGCGAAAGGGGCCTTGGCAGAAGCGGCACGCTAGAGCGCGTTTGGACTGCAACCCTGTGTCGAGACACGGATATCAAGGACAGCTCGTGGTCACCAGGGCGACAGGCGGCAATGCCGCCGCCGCGCCGCTTCACGCCGCGCGGGCCTCGTCCGCCGCGACCGGGCGATGCGCCAGGCTTAACCGCTTTCCGCACTTGCACCTATGCCCATGCCGGGTGACAGCGATGCTCTGGCGCGACGGGAACCGGCTTGGCGAAGAAGAAACATTATCTGACGGCCACCCTGCCGGACGGCTATGTCAAGACGATCGGCCCCACCGCGGCCGGGTTCACGCATTATTGGCGGATCGTCGCCCGGCTCGAAAACGGCAAGACCGAGATATTCTGGGGCCACACCAAATCGCTTGCCGAGGCGAAGAAGAAGCGCACGGCCGCGGTCGAGGCCGCCGCGCAACGCGGCTGGAAAGGCCATGACGTCGACATAGTCGAGCTGGTCGCGACGCCCGCATAACGGCCGCGCGAGTCCGGCTATCGCCGGGGCCGACTCCCCGCTAGGGCGGAGCCATGCAGAACAGGGCGATCGTTACCGGCTCCAGGGGGCGCCTCGGCCGGGCGTTCGTCAGCCGCCTGCTCCGGGAAGGTTTCGAGGTCCAGGGCGTCGACATCGGCGACGCCCGGCACCGCCGCCCCGCGCCCGGCTGGCGGCCCTATCTCTTCGATTTCGCTTATGTGCATGGAGAGCCCGAGCGCCATGTCGAACGCGTCTCGGGCCATCTCGAAAACTGGCGCCGGTACGAGGCGATCTTCGTGCCCTCGTCTCTGTGGGTCAGTCCCGATCATCCTTATGGCCGGGCCAAGCTGGCCATCGAGCATCTCGCCGCGCGCTACAGCGCCCAGGGCGCCCGCGTGGTCACCGATCGCATCGGCTATTTCGCCGGCGACGGTATCGAGCCCGACCCGAACGAGCCCAATTACGAACACCGCGTGACGGGCGACGCGCTCTACGCCCGCGTCATGGAAAGGATGCGCCCCGCCGGGTGACGATATCCGGGGTCGACGGCAGTTTTGAACTGCACCCGGAGTGCACCGCTGCATTGAGACACTCCCATTGAGTGACAGGGCGATAGTGCCACGGTTTTGCTTGGTTGCTGGATTGACCGGGGCCGGCTTCTCCCTAAGATTTGGCTGATGAAGTCTTTCCGTCGATTGCTCCCGCTGATGCTCTTCCTGCCGATCGCGGCGCAGGCGCAGGACGCCCCGAAGGCCCTGCCCGATCCCGCCACCGTCAGCGTTCCCGACGTGACGCCGTCGGGCGATCCCAAGGTCCGCCAGGAGGGCTATAAATTCTATTACTTCAACAATCCCGATGTCAGCTTCGCCGAAGCCTATCAGGATCTGAAGGCGTGCCGCGGGCATCTGGTCATCGCGGGGCCGGTGCGCGGCTTTGTCCCCTGGGACGAGGCTCATCGCGGCAAGACGGTGGAGCCGACCCCGATGTATGGCGGCGTGGCCATCGCCATCGTGGCCGCGATCATCCTGCCCAAGATGGAACGCGGCGTGCGCAGCAACAAGATGCGGCGCTGCATGGGGACGCGCGGCTATGCCCGCTATGCCATTCCCGAAAAGGCGTGGGATGTGCTGAACGACGGTGACGAGCAGCAATTGTTGCTGATGCAGGCCAGGCTCGCCGCGGCGCCCAAACCCCAGGACGAAGCGGTGTCCGAAGAATGAGGAAGATCACCCTCGCCGCGCTGGCCCTGGCCACCGCGCTCGCCATGCCGGCCACTCTGTCGGCCAAGGACAATGCCGGCGTCGTGCCGCTGCTGGTCGCGCCGGCGTCGCTTCGTCCCGATGCCGCCTATCTGCTGGTGAAAGTCAGCACGGCCAAATCCGGCCTTTTCCCGATCCAGCCGGTGCTGCTGCGCATTCCGAGCGCGCAGGAAGTGGAGGCGTATCGCGCGGCGAAGCAGGCCGCCTATGCCGAGGCCCTGCCCAAGCTGACCAAAAAGGCCAGGGACGGCAAGGTCCCGACGATCGACGAATTCGAGTTCGACTATGCCGGCAAGGCCAATATCTTTGCGGTCGGGGGCGGCAAGTTCCTCGAGGACGGGGAGATGCGCACCGTCCTGCTCGAGCTGCCGCCGGGCGACTATATCGTCTATGGCAGCACCATCGGCGGCGGTGGGCTGGTGACGTGCAACTGCCTGGGCACGATACGGTTCGGCGCCCGGGCCGGGGTGATCACCAATCTCGGCGCGCTCTATGCCGACAAGGTGCACAAGCCCTCGCCCGTCCCGCATCTCGAGGATAATCTCGGGCCGTCGATGTTCGCCTACGGCTTCGTCTTCGGCCAGGCGCTGGTTCCGGCGGACGCGTCGACGCCCGTTCCGGCGGCACTGGCCGGCCTTCCCGTCGAACCCGCCAGGATCGACATCGTCGGCGAATATTACGAACCGGGCGCCGGCAACATCAACCGGCTCGCGCCCATCCCCGGCATTCTCGGCTATAAACGCGGCCGGCCGGTCGATCTGCGAACGGGCAAGATCGCGGAGTAGCGGGTTACGCAAATCGGCCCGGTCATCGCGAAACCAATTCAGTGGTGGTTCCCTGACGCAGGAGGCGACGGCCGCGGACCCTCTTGGTTCCGGGACCACTCGATCCTATAATTGCCGCGGCATTTGCTCGCGCGCCTTGCATTCGCCGCACGCGCCAATGACCCTATGAGCGTATCGACCCATCCATGGAGGGCCAATTGACCAGGCAGGCAAGCTGCGGACGTTTGGCTCCGGGCGGAGCATGCTGCACCGGCCTGTCCGACACGCGCCTGTCAGCGCTTGGCTTGCGCGATCATGCGGGTGCGAGGGCCATATGATCGAGGCTGTTCCTGAAGTGTCGGTCGATCTGCTGCTCGGGTCGCCGACGGTCACGATTCGGGACATTTGCTGCCAGGGCAATTGCCGCCACAAGGGCGACGAGGAATGCGCGACCGCAACTGAATTGGTGTTTCCCTATCGTGGCGTCTACGCGCGGCACCTCGGCTCCGATCAGGCCATCGCGGAAGCGAATCAGATGCTGTTCTTCAACGCCGGCGATGGCTATCGCATCAGCCATCCCGTTGCGGGGGGAGATTCCTGCCTCTCGCTCGCGATCGGCGAGCAATTATTGCAGGAACTCTCGCCGGGGAATTTGCTGCGGGACGGCCCCGGCGTCGCCTTCGATCCCCATCGCCTGCGCATCGATGCCAGGGGGCAGGCACTGGTCGCGCTGCTGCGCCACGGCCTGCGGCGCGGGATCGTCGAACCGCTCGAGGCGGAGAGCCTGGCGCTGACGCTGGTGCAGCGGGCGCTGGGGCCGCGCACGTCCCATGTCACGGGCGCGAGCTTCGGCCATCAACGACTCGCCGACCGGGCAAAGCTGGTCCTGGCAAGCGATCCCGCGCGCCGCTGGACGCTGGCCGAGGTCGCCGCCGAGGTCGGCGGATCGGCGGTCTATCTGACGCAGGTCTTTCAGCGTGTGGAGGGCATACCGCTCTATCGCTATCAGCTCCGTCTCAGGCTGGCGCGCGCGCTCGATCTGCTGCCCGACTATGACGACCTGACGGCGCTCGGGCTGGATCTGGGCTTTTCGAGCCACAGCCATTTCAGCGCCGTCTTCCGCGACACCTATGGCCGTTCGCCATCGGAATTCAGGCAGGCTGCGTTGAAGCGCCCTGTCTCGGTGGCTGCCTGAGCAGCCTTTATCGCGGCACGGCCGGGACACCGAAGCTCAGGCTCGAAAAGGTCGTCTCGAATTCGGTCTCGCGCGATGCCGGCAGCTTCCTGGTCCAGATCACGTTCATCAGCCAGGTGCCGGCCCGGGGCATCATGAACCGCGCGCGACCCGTCGCATCGGTGCGGTGCGTTTCCAGCGGGGCCTCGTCATGGTCGAGGTTGGTGAGCTTCACGAGCGCTCCGGCCAGCGGACGCCCCGCGAAGATCACGCGCACCGGCAAGGATCCGGGCCGCGGAATGGCATAGGGGCTCGCTTCCGGAACGATCTCGAGCGACAGCCCGACCGGCGTCGTTACCGCCGCCTGCGAACCGCCCCATGGCCCGACCTGCACCAGCGCCTTGGCTTTCCGGCTGTAGTTTTCGGAACCATCGGCATCGGTCCTGCCCGTGCGGGCGCGAAGGTCGAGCGCCGGGGTCAGGCCTTCCACCTTCAGATAATCATTGTACCGGATCGCGGGCAGATGGCTTTGCGCCGCCGCGTCGGTCTCGAGCACCAGCACGTACGTGCCCGGTGCGCGCAGCCGCACGCTGGCGTCCGCATCGGCCTGTCCCGGATGCAGGCCGGCGCGAAGGTCGATGGCCGCGGCGCCGGGGCGGATCGCGATGAACCGCGTGATCCGGCCGAGCGGGATGGGCGATCGCTGGCGAAAAGGTCCGTGACCGACCTGAAGCGTGATCGGGATGGCCGCCCCGGGCATCAGCCAGTAGCTGTTCGGCTGGACCCAGAAGTCATGGGCCGCCACCGACGACGCGCCGGCCAGCCCGCACAACAGGGCCAGGCCGCGATATCGGCGCGGTACGCCGGGTCCGCGGATCTCGACAACGAATCGCACGAGCGGATTCTCCTATTCGAGATGATCGGGCAGGTAGCCCGGTGTGACGGGAAGGAAGGGCAGGGTCGCGGCCAGCACCGCCACGGCGATCAGCCAGCTCGAAACCACCTTCACCGCGACGGTGGCGCGCAGCCGGACGAGCAGCAGCGCCGGCACGACGATCGTCAGTCCGAACATCGCCTTGAACAGGTCTCCCGGCGATTCGGATACCGCGCTCACCGCGCCGGCCCAGATCCCGGCATTGATCGCCGCGGCGATGAAGGCGGCGGCCGGAACGCCCCGGGGCAGATGAACCCCGGCAGCGGTTGCGAGCAGGCTGGCCCAGCACATCAGAAAGACCCCCTCGCGCCAAGCGCCGGGGATCGGCGCCACCGCGACGCCGATCGCAACGGCCGCGCTCGCGCCGATGGCGAAGAGCGCGGCACGGCGCGGCGCAAAGGCCAGCACCAGCCCGAGCGCCGCGAACAGCAAGGCGGGGGGCAGCGAACCGCCTCTCACGCTGTCATCGCCGTAAAGAGGAACCACAGCCCGATGCCGGCAACCGCGCCGCCCATGCTCCGCGTGGCGATCCTGCCGCGCCGCCAGTGGTTGAGCGTTCCGATGCCGATCCCGAACAGGTGAAGCAGCCCGGTCGCCAGGACGAAGCCGGCGCTATAGCCGATCGGATCGGCGGCCGAGGGCAATTCCCGTCCATGCGCATAGCCGTGGCAGACCGCGAACATGGCCACGATGAGCGCGGCGAGCCAGACCGGAGCCCGCAGCGCGAGCGCGATACACGAGCCGAGGATGACGACCGACAGCGCAATACCGATTTGGACCGGCGGGAGGGCGACATCGACCATGCCGGCCACGGCGCCAAGCACCATGACGGCCGGAAAGATGACGGGCAGCGCGTAGCTCAGCGGGCGGCCGAGAAAAGCGCCCCAGAGCCCCACCGAAACCATGGCGAGCAGATGGTCGAAGCCGCCCAGCGGATGCCCGAACCCGGACGCGAAGCCGCCGGGCAGGCCCGTGCCGTCATGCGCCGCCGCGGGCCCCGCCATCATCGCGCCCGCACCGCCGATGATGAGGGCGAGGGCGGTGCGTCCCCGCCTTCTAGGCGGCCTGCCGGACATCACTTGCCGCCTGAAATCCACGGGGAGGCCGCCGGGGGAAGCGCGCGCACCAGGAACGGGAAGGCCGACTCCGAAGGCGCGCGTTCGTCCCGATCGACCCCGTCGCTGATGCCGGTCGGCGTGCCGTTGGCCAGCAGCGAGCGGTACGCATTGACCGCGCTGAAGATGGGCGTCCGCCCGCCGCAGTCGCCGGCAAGGGTCGCCTCGTCGGCAAGCGCCGCGCGTTCGACCGCGAACAGCTGCGTGCAGCTCGCCGACGCACTGTTCACCCAGAGCCTGTCATCCGCGAGCATCGTCGCCAGGGCGCGATACCGGCGCGGCGCCGGTGCCTTGCGGTCGGCAAGCAACTGGTTTCCGCAGATGCCGTCGAAGCCGTCATACAGGCCGAGCGCCTTTTCGATCTCGGGGACGAACCGTGCGGCGGTCGCCGGCGTCGCGGCATTATAGTCTTCCTTGAGCTTGTCGCTGACCGCCTCGGTCGCGATCGTCCCGAGCAGGGCGTTGCCGGTGAGCGGACGTCCGGCGCGGTCGATCTGGCGGGCGGGGCTCGTGACGGTCCCCCACACGCCGAGCATGGCGCCGCCTTTGTTCACCAGCGCGAGGTCGATCGAGACGATGATCGATGCAGGCGACCACCCGGCCAGGAAATTGGTGGCGGGGCCACCATCGGTGTGGCGCCACTGATCGTTGATGCCGCGCACGGTCGCGGTATCGAAGGCTGGGCACCCGGCGGCGTCGACCGGCGCTCCCGCCTTGAGCGCGGCGGCGGCGACCTGATAGGCCGCGCGCGTCCCCTTCACATTGTTGAAGAACGGGTCGTCCCGCTGCCCCGCGAATACGCGCAAGCGGCCGGTCGGATCCTGCAGGCCCTCGTCGCGGCCGGCATCGCCATGCACGGCCGCGCGCTTGTCCACCTGACAGACGGTAGTTGCGGCGGACGGAAAGCGGCACATGATCGTGGTGGTGGCGCTGGTGGGGCCGAATCGCCTGCCGCTGTCGATATGGAAGACGTAGCGCAGCCTGTCCGAGAAGCCGTGGCCGACGATCGTCATCACCAGGTTGAGGCGGCGTCCGTCCGGCGAGGTCCAGGCATAGAGGTCGCCGATATCCGCCCGCGGGTCGGCGATCACCGACGGCGTGTCGAGATGATCGGACGCGCGCACCGCATCGGGCGCGACAAGCATTGCCAACGCGATCATCGCGGCGCTCGCCCGGTGCCGATGACGTTCCAGTCTGCGCATGATCCCGATCCCCATCTGCCGCGATGGATTGCGGATTAGGCCGGCCGGCGGGCACGCGCTGTCGGATTCTTTAGCCAAAAAAAATGGATCGGCGGGCTGGATCGCCGGCGCGATCCGCCAGGTCGCTAAAGATCCTGATAGCGGCCGGCGGCCGGAACATGGTCCAGGGACGGCGTTGCCCCAGCGTCATCATGGAGACCGAACATGCCCGGAAAAACCTGCGCAGCCTGTGAGGGCGAACTCGACAGCGGCCGGATCGACGTCACGATCGGCGGCGATATCGTGGAGCTGTGCTGCGATGCCTGCGCCGTCCGCCTGAACGAAGCGCACGCGGCTGCCGTCGCGCCAGAGCAAGGCTGAGCCATGAACCGCAGGCATTTCATCCAGGTGACGACCGGCGCCCTCGTTGCCGGCGTCCTGGCCGGCCCGGCGTCCGCCCTCGGCCAGGCGAACACCATCACCCTGGACGCGCTTCACGCGGCGAAATATCGCAAGCGCCGCCGCTTCGTGAAGACGTCGTTCGGCGACATCGCCTATCTTGATGAGGGTCGCGCCGGCCGCGTCGCGCTTTTCCTGCACGGTTTCCCATTGAACGGCTTCCAGTGGCGGGGCGTGATCGATCGGCTGTCGATGTACCGGCGCTGCATCGCGCCCGACTTCCTGGCGATGGGCCATAGCCGGGTCGCCGAGGGACAGGATGTCGGTCCGGACGCGCAGGTCGCCATGCTCATCGCGTTGCTGGACGCCCTGTCGATCGATGCGGTCGATCTCGTCGCCAACGATAGTGGCGGCGCGATCGCCCAGCTGCTGGTCGTCCGCCATCCCGAGCGGGTTCGATCCGTCCTGCTGACGAATTGCGATTCCGAAATCGACAGCCCTCCGGCCGCGCTCCGGCCCGTCATCGAATTATCGAAGCAGGGGAAATTTGCCGACGAATGGCTGGCCCCATGGCTCGCCGACAAGAATCGTGCGCGGTCCGCGACCGGCCTGGGCGGCATGTGCTTTTCCGATCCGGCGCAGCCGACCGACGAGGCGATCGACATGTATCTCGCGCCCTTGCTGGCCTCCCCGCGACGCAAGGCCCTCGTCCATCGCTATGCCATCGCGCTCGAACGCAACGCCCTGGCCGGGATCGAGGCCGATCTGAAGCGCAGCACGATCCCCGCGCGGATCGCCTGGGGCATGAAGGACGATATCTTCGCGCCGGCGGGCGGTGACTATCTGGCGCGTACCTTCGGCGCGTCGCGCGGCATCGCCCGGATCGCGCAGGGCAAGCTCTTCTGGCCCGAGGAACATCCCGACATCGTCGCACGCGAAGCGATCGCACTGTGGAACGTCTCGCTGCTCTGCCCCGATGCACAATGCGCGTCGCCGCGGACGGGGGATCAGCTTTCGGTCTGAAGGGGGGCATCAAGAGGCAGCAAGGGTCGCGCAATTCAATTAGACAACAGTTTACTAATTTCGCCGGCCAGCGCCGCGCGCCGACGATTCAACCGTCCGTCTCACCGGTCTATCCCACTCTCCCCGGCACCGCCGAACGCCGAACCGGAGCGCGACGTGACGACAGGATTTCCGGACCGCGACGATACGCCCCCGAAAGCGATCGAAGAACGCACCTTGGTGACACACTTCCCCGAATATCGTCCGGCCTTGCGTAGTTTCCAACGCTATTACGTCAGCCGTGCGATGCCCGCGCGCCGGCAAACCGGCGCCTTCGACGCGGCAATAGAGTTTTCCGCGCGCCACTATTCGCCAGTAAAGCCGATACAAGATCCGATAGGGGTCGCGAAATTCGGCAAGTTGCCGTGCAATCAGGGCGCGCCATCTGTTCGCCGCGCGCTTCTTGCGGTTCCAACACCTGTTCTGCACGTTAGTGCGCGGCCCCCGCAAACCGCCAGTAACGCCCGATTCCGCCCCCCTCGCAGGTGGGTCGCAAAAATCGGCGAATACTGGTCGGCTTGCCCCAGCTTCCAACATCATTACTTCACGCGGCGCTCACCCCGCGGCCATCGCGCTCATCGTCACATAATCGAGCTTGCCGGTGCCCAGCACCGGCAGCGCCTCCACCACCCGGACGTCGCGCGGCAGCGCCAGCTCGGCCACCCCGTTCGCCTTGCCCCATGCCAGCAGCTCGGCCGGCCTGGCATCGGCGCGCGTGGTGAACAGCACCAGCTGCTCGCCCTTCTTCGCGTCCGGCCGGGTGACCACGGCATGTTCCGCGCCGGGCCAGGTCGCCGCGGCATAGCCCTCGACCGCGGGGAGCGAGACCATCTCGCCGCCGATCTTGGCGAAGCGCTTGGCGCGGCCGCGGATCGTGACGAAGCCGCCCTCATTGATCGTCACGATGTCGCCGGTATCGTGCCAGCCCCCGGCCGGCGGCTTGAGCACGCCCGGCGCGTCGCTGGTCATGTACCCCGCCATGATGTTCGGCCCGCGGATCGAAAGCCGCCCGCCTTCCGTGATGCCCGGCACGTCCTCCAGTTTTGCCTCGATCCCGGGCAGCAGCCGCCCGACGCTCCCGCCGAGATAATACATCGGCGTGTTGACCGCGATCACCGGTCCCGCCTCGGTCGCGCCATAGCCTTCCAGGATGCGCAGCCCGAACTTGTCGGCATAGGCGCGGCGGGTCTCGTCGCGCACCCGCTCGGCGCCGGCGAAGATGTAGCGCACCGAGTAGAAATCATAGCTGTGCGCCATCCGCGCATAGCCGGAGAGGAAGGTGTCGGTGCCGAACAGGATCGTCGCGTTCGAATCATAGGCGAGCGCGGGCACGATCCGATAATGCAGCGGGCTCGGATAGAGCAGGGTGCGGATGCCGGAGAGGATCGGCAACAGGGTGCCGCCGGTCAGGCCGAAGCTGTGGAACACCGGCAGCGCGTTCAGCACCAGGTCGCTCTCGTTGAAATCGATCCGCGCCGAAAGCTGCTGGCAATTGGCGAGCAGATTGCGGTGCGTCAGCACCACGCCCTTGGGCAGCCCCTCCGATCCGCTGGTGAACAGGATCACCGCCGCGCTGTCCGGCGCGATGCCGCGCCGGCGGTGCAGCCGCCCGGCAAAGCGCGCGGTGATGAGCGCGCGAAGCTTCGCCCCGCCGGTGATTCCCGCGGCGACATCCTCGAGATACAGGATCTGCCGTCCCGCTGCCTCCAGCGCCTCGATCGCCGGTTGCAGCTTGCCCTGCTCGATAAAGGCGCGCGCGGTCACCACGGTGCGGATCTCCGCCGCCGCGCAGGCCGCCTTCAGGTTCGCCGGCCCCGCGGTGTAGTTGAGCATCGCCGGCACGCGCCCCACCGCCTGCAGCGCGAAGAAGGTCGCCACCACGCCGGAGACATTGGGCAGCATCACGCCCACCGCCTCGCCCGGCCGGGTGATCCCTTCGAACACGCGCCCCAGTGCCATGCTCCCGGTGACGAGGCGCTTGTAGGTCAGCGGCTCGCGCTTGATATCCTCGACCACGCCGACGCGCCCGCCATGGATATCCTTCGCGTCGAGCAACGCCTGGAACAGGGTCCGGTCGATGTCCGACGTCGCGAAGATCATCTCGCTCATCACGTCGTACAGCTTGCGCCCCGCGATCGTGCGCCGTGCCCGCCCGCTCATCTTCCCCTCGATGACGAAGCGGCGCGGCGGCAATATGGTCAGCGTGATCTGCGGAAAGCTGCGCAGCCGCACCTTGCCCTTGAGATAGGAGAAGGGCGTGAACTGCGCCCCGTCGATCCGCACCGGTACGATCGGCGCATCGGCCTTGTCGGCGACCATGCCGGGCCCGTCGAAGATCTTCATCAGCGCGCCGGTCACGGTGATGCGCCCCTCGGGGAAGATCACGAGCGTGTTGCCGGCCTTGACCGCCTTGACCATCGCCTTGGCCGCCATCGGGTTGGTCGGGTCGACCGGAAAGGCGCGGAACAGCTTCAATGCCGGCTGGATCCACCACAGCTTCACCACCTTGCTGTGCACCGCGAACACGGGTTTCCCCGGCAGGAAGGCGGCGAGCAGCAACCCGTCGAGCCACGACACATGGTTCACCACCACGACCGCGCGCTCGCCCGGCTGCGGCATATTCTCCGCCCCGTTCAGCTCGATGCGGTAGAGGAATTTGAGCGTGCCGCGGACGATCGACTTGATCACCGTCTCGGGCAGCAACCAGCAACTGATCAGCGCGACCGCCAGCGTCGAGAAGCCGAGCGTGCCGATCACCCCGGGGATCTTCAGCCCGCGGCTCTGCAACAGGCCGACCACGATCACCAGGCTCACCATCACTGCGGCGTTGACGATGTTGTTGGCCGCGATGATCCGCGATCGCTCGGCCGGCGCCGTCGCGGTCTGCAGGATCGAATAAAGCGGCACGACGAACATCCCGCCGAAAAAGGCGATGCCGACCAGCTCCAGCAGCACGACCCAGCTGCCGATATGAGTCAGGAATTCGCGCCAGCCCACGGTCGCCGCCGGGGTCGGGTAATGTCGGGTGGTGAGCCACAAGGCGATCATGAAGGTCGCCATCATCAGGGCGGAGATCGGCACGTACCGCGCCGACACATTGCCCTTGAGCAGCCGGTTGACCATCACCGAGCCGAGCCCCACCGAGACCGAGAAGACGATCAGCAGCAGGGTTGCCACGCCCTGGGTGCCGCCAAGGCTGCCCGAGACGAGCGGCAGGAAATTGGTCGCGAGGATCGCGCCTACCGCGAAGAACCAGCTGATGCCCAGGATCGAGAGCCAGACGCCGCTGCCCTTGTGCGCCGCCTTCAGGATCTGCCAGGTGCTGCGAAACGGGTTGCGATCGATCGACAGGCCCGGCGCGGTCGGCGGTGCCGCCGGGATCGCCCAGCTCGCCGCGAAGCCGACGGCCGCCAGCGAGGTCGCGATCACGCCCGCCTCCCAGGCCGGCACCACGCCGGTAAAGGCAAGCAGCTGTCCGCCGAGAATGGCGAGGAAAGTGCCCGCCTCGATCAGCCCGGTGCCGCCGACCACTTCGTTGATGTGGAGATGCTGCGGCAGGATCGAATATTTGACCGGCCCGAAAAAGGTCGAATGCATGCCCATCATGAACAGGGCGGTGAGCAGCAACGGGATCGATTCGAACCAGAATCCGGCCAGCCCGATCGACATGATGCAGATCTCGGCGAACTTGATGATGCGGACGAGCTTGGTCTTGTCGGTCGCGTCGGCGATCTGCCCGGCCATGGCCGAGAACAGGAAATAAGGCAGGATGAACAGGCCGTTGGCGATGTTGCCCAATTGGGCGACATGGTCCGGATCCTTGGGAAAGAGCGTGAAGGTCGCGAGCGTCAGCATCGCGAACTTCAGGACATTGTCGTTGAACGCGCCCAGGAACTGGACGACGAACATCGGCGCAAAACGCCGTTTCGCAAGCAGCGAGAAATCCGGTGCCGACATTGGTACTTGCTCCCAGGAAACTTGTTATACCGTCACGGCCTGGCGCGCTTTCAGTTCGCGCAGGAAACCGTGAAGCACTTCGGTCGAAAGGCCGTGCAGCATCAGCCGGAACCCAGCCCGCAACGTCGAAAAGGGCACCAGCGGATGGCGGTTGTTGATCATCGCCAGATGGCGATCCTCGCCGGTCAGCCGCGCCGCGTAAAGCCCGATCGTCTCGTCGAGCTGCAGCGAGTTGGACGCGCGCCAGAAATCGCGGTCGGTCAGCAGCAGCGCATAGGTCGGGGTGTAGAGCTCGATCGCGGTCTGCAGGTCGATCACGTTGAACCGTCCCGCCGGCAGCGGATCAAGCGCGATCTCGTCGATCGCCGAGAAATCGAGCTGTGCGACCGGCTCGAGGGTGGCGCCGCGCCGCTCCATTTCGCGGTTCAGCGCGATCAGGAAATTATAGATGTTCAAATCGTGCTTCAGGAACAGATTGTCGCGCACATCCTCGACGCGCTTCGGCCGCATCGGCTCGATCGCGGGGTGGAAGCCCGGCGTCGCATTGTCCGAAATGAAGCGCAGGATCTGCGCACCGAGATGGAAATGCCGCAGGATCAGCCGGTTCGCGTCAGCGGTCAGGAAGTGGCGCATCCCGAACGCGATCGATCGGTGCAGCAATCGCGGCGCATGCGGCCAGCGCGGGCTGACGATATGCGCCAGCTGCGCCACCACGATCATCGCCCGGGCAAGCGGCCGCACGATCGGCAGCAGGAACTGCCGGCTGCGCGATGCCTGGTCGCGGGCGAGTGCCGCCTTGGCCTCCGCGTCGAACGGCAGCGACCGATCGAGCGTCAGCGCCAGCCACGGATCGGGATCGCGCGGATCATGGGCGAGATCAGACCCGGCGAGATCATACATTGTCGATCTCCTCGAGCTGCAGCCGGTAGAGCCGCGCGACGATCTTCGCATGGCGGACAATGTCGTCGCCGACGCCCGCGTCGCTGACGGCAAGCGCCAGCGCCCGGTCGAACATATCGAGATGATCCCCGTCATTCGCCCCGTGATAGGCAAGGAAGCTTACCGCTTCGTCGCCAAGCCCGAGCTGTTGCCTGATCGCCTCGGACCATGGCCCGGCCAGCCGCTCGCCCAGCCCCTCGATCACGAACATCGCGCCGAGCAGCCCGACCGGGTCGGCGCGCGAGGCGGCCTGGTACATGAAGGCCGACAGCGCCTCCGATCCGATATTCTTGGGCGCGGAGCGGATATCCTCGGCCTGTCCGCCCGCCGCGACATAATTGTCCTCGAGCAGCCGGTAATCGCGGTGCTCGGCCACCGCATGGCGCACGAACAGGGATCGCAGCTCCTCATGCTCCGGCCCGAGATTGGAGGCGGCCCGGCTGATCCAGCGGCTGCCCTCCACCACCTGCTGGCGCAGGTTGAGCAGCAGGCGGCGATATTCCTCCACCCGCATGCGCTGGCCGAGCATCCGCGCGATCAGCGGCACCTGCACCAGCGCGCTCTCGAAATCGATCCACACCCGCGCCAGCCCGCGATGCGTGGCCTCGACCAGGTCATTGTTCGGCACGCCAACGATCGTCGCGTTCATGTCAAATCTCCCACTACGGTAAGGCCGGCAAAGGCCATGATGCACTGCCCGCTTTCGGGCACTGCGCAGAGGATGCGCTGGCCCGGCACCAGCCGGCCCGATCGCATCAGGTCGTCGATCAACAGGAACAGGGCCGCGGCGCCGACATTCCCCTTGTCGTACAGGTTGGTGAACCAGCGCTCCTCGGGGATCATGCAGCCGGCTTTGGTGGCGAGCCGCACCATCTCCTCGCGCAGGCTGTGCGCCGAGAAATGGCAGAGGAACCAGTCGACCGCGTCCGGGTCGATCCGCCCCTCGTCGGTCAGCCGCATGAACTCGCCCATCCACACCGGCAGCATCCGGTACAGCGCATCGACATCCTGGCGCAGCTGGAACGCGCCGGCCTTTGCCGCCACGCCGCTGCCGCCTTCGACCAGGCTCCACGGGGTCAGCGCGCCATCGGCATCGCGCACCGCGCCGCCGGTCATGCACGGCGCGAAGCGGTCGGCGAAGGAGCGGAGCGAAATCCAGTCGATCCGCAACGACAGGCCGTGCGCGGCCGGCCGATCCTCGATCATCAGCGCCGCGGCGCCGTCGCTCAGCGTCCAGCGCAGGAACTCGGCATCGCCCGGCAATGTGCCGTCGGCCTGCACCGTGTCGGTGCCGCGATAATGGTCGGGCCGGAAATAGCGGCTGGAGAATTCCGCGCCGACCGCGATCGCAGCGCGGTGTTCGCCCGCCCCGACCTGGAGGGCTGCCGCCTTCAGCGCCATCATCGAACTGGCGCAGACGCTCTGCAGGCTGGCCAGCTCGATCGGCGGCAGGCCGCTCTCGGCATGCACGCCCGAGGCGAGGCCGGGCACCATCAGGTCATTCTGCGTCGTCGCGGCGGCGAGGAAGCCGATCCGCTCCCGCGCTACCTCGGCGCTGTCGATCAGCGATCGCACCGCCTGGCCGGCGAGCTTGGCCACCGTCCAGTCGCTGCCGCCATCCGCGTCGATCGCATAATGGCGGGTGCGGATGCGGTTCTGCCGCAAGGTCAGCCGGCCGAAGCGCTCGGCCTCGGGCGACAGCCGGCCGATATGGTCGGCCATCGCGTCATTGCCGATCGGCGGCCCCGGCAGGCACTGCGCCGCGGCGGTCACGTACACGGGTTGCATCGAAACAACTCCCGAAAAGGCCGGCGAGTCGCCGGTCGGAGGCTGGATGACAGGAAACTGAACAGTGTTCAATAAAAATATTAGACGGTGTTCAATTTTAACCCTATTTGCCTTTGATGGGTCGGAGATCGGATCATTCGCGCGCGCAGCTGGAGGAGCTGATCCTCGCCGAGGCGCATCGCCTGATGGCGGAAGGGGGCTATGCCCGCTTCTCCGCGCGCGAGGTGGCGAAGCGGATCGGCTATTCGATCGGTACGATCTACAATGTCTTCGGCAGCCTCGATGCGCTGCTGCTGGCGATCAACAGCCGGACCTTCACCGTCTGGGCGAAATGGCTGCGCGACAAGCTCGCGGTGGCGGGGGAGGACCGGATCGCGGCGCTGGTGGCGGGCTATTTCGATTTCGCCGCGCGCAACCCGCGTCTCTGGATGGCGATCTACGATCATCGCCTGCCGGACGGCACTGAAATGCCCGAGGGCTACCGCCGCAAGCGCGCCGGGTTGACCGGGATCGTCGAGGAAGAAATCGCACGGGTCCTGCCGCCCGAGACGCGCGACCGGGCACCCGAACTCGCCCGGTCGCTGGTGGCGGTGGTGCACGGGCATTGCGAGTTCGCGCTCAACGGCACCTTCGCCCTGCTCGGCGAGGAGCAACCGGAACAGGCAGCGCTCGCCCGGGTACGCGAAGCGCTCGCCGCCGCGGGCGCGGCATCGAAAGGATCATGATGGATATCCGCAGACGGGACGCCTTTGGCATGGTGCTGGCCGGCGGCGCCGCGGCGATGCTCGGTCCGGGCGAGGCCGAGGCTGTGCCCGTCGCCTGCACGGCCTTTCCCGACACCTGGCGCCGCGGTTTCGACAACCAGCGCGTGCCCGATCTCGGCAATGGCCGCTTCCTCAACCCGCTCCTCGCCGGCGACCATCCCGATCCCGCCATCCTGCACGACGGCGCCGATTATTACATGACCTTCTCCAGCTTCGATTCCTATCCGGGGCTGACGATCTGGCATTCGCGCGACCTGGTGAACTGGCAGCCGCGCAAGCCGGCTCTGACCCGCAATATCGGCTCGGTCTGGGCGGTCAGCCTCGTCCGCCACGAGGGGCGCTATTTCCTCTACATTCCGGTCAAGGCGAGCCCGAACTCGATCTTCGTCATCTGGTCCGATCATATCGACGGGCCGTGGAGCGACCCGATCGACCTCCACATGCCGGACCATATCGATCCCTGCCATGCGGTGGGCGAGGACGGATCGCGCTGGCTGTTCCTGTCGGGCGGCGACCGCATCCGCCTCGCCGCGGACGGCCTGTCGACCCTCGGAGCGGTCGAGCATGTCTACGATCCCTGGCATTATCCCGAGGATTGGGAGGTCGAGGGCTTCTCTCCGGAGGGCCCCAAGATCCACCGCCGCGGCGACCATTTCTACATGCTGAGCGCGGTCGGCGGCACCGCCGGCCCGCCGACCGGCCATATGGTCAGCGCCGCGCGATCGCGCTCGATCCACGGGCCGTGGGAGAATTGCCCGGCCAATCCGCTGGTGCGCACC